>NZ_JAXOFN010000030.1:0-72879 GCF_034420155.1 Massilia luteola | reverse complement strand
TACCCGCCGGAAATCCGCAAGGTGATATACACCACGAACGCTATTGAATCGATTAACATGAGCCTGCGAAAAGTGACCAAGGCCCGCAGTTCCTTTCCAACCGACGAAGCTGTCAGCAAGCTGTTTTATCTCGCCCTGAACAACATCAGCAAGAAGTGGACGATGCCGATACGGGACTGGAAAGCTGCGCTAAACCGCTTCGCCATCCAGTTTGAAGACCGCGTGCCGCAGACTTAAACAAAGACTCGTTTACACAGAATCTGGTACACCCCCTGTAGCCCCGCAATTTACGTCACCACGAGCAAGCGTTCCACTTCGTGGCGGCGCTTGCGATATGACGCCGGCGTTTCCCCATACTGCTTGCGGAACCACAAGATAAAGTGCGACGCATCCGAGAAACCGCACTCGACGGCGATCGACGTGACGCTCAGGCTGGTATTCGCCAGCTTCTTGCGCGCGTGTTCGAGCCTGAGCTTGCGCCAGTAATTGGCCGGCGCATCATTCGTATTGCTGAGAAATGCCCTTTGCAGCTGGCGCGGACTGGTGCCGACATGGTCGGCGACTTCCTTGAGCGTCGTTGCCACATCCAGGTTCTGGCGCATGAATCCAATGGCCTTGCGCACCATCTCGTTCTGGTAGACATGGGGTTCGCTGTCGGCAGGGGTTTCCTGGGAAGCGTGTTTGAGCGCCGTATCCTCCAACAGATACACGAGGCCCTTCTGGGCGCGAATATCCCCGCAATGCCGCCGTATCATGCTGGCCGCAAGGTCGATCGCCGTGCCGCCGGGACAAGTGATGATCCCGTCGTCGTCGACGTAGCTCTGGTCGACCACCGCCGTGGCCTGGGGGAAGCGCGTGGTGAATTCGTCGCGGATCGTGAAATGGACGGCGCAACGGCGGCCGTCGAGCAGTCCCGCCTTGCCCAGGACAAAAGAACTCGAGCACAGTGCGACGATCGGCTTGCCCATGGCGTGCACTTTGCGCAGCGTATCCAGCAGCCAGTCCGGCGGATGGCGCGTTTCGTCCAGCAGGCCGCCAGCGAGGACGATGTAGTCGTAGGCCTCCAGGTCGCCCAAAGGCTTGGTCGGCAGGATGGGCATGCCGCAGCTGGCAACGACGGGTTTGTCGTCGCACGTCATCCAATCCCACTGGCAGAAGATCTGGCGACTCCTGAACGACTTGTCCGCGGCAAAACGCAGCGAGTCCACCAGGCCGGCCACGGGCACCAAGGTGAAATGGTTCATCAGGATGAAGCCGACCCGGAGGTCCGGCTTGTTCGGTAACCGTTCGGTGTCGGTGTCATCGACATCGGGCGTTTCGAAGTCTTCGATTTTGCGATCCATCACTGTCTCCTGCACGACGAAAGATGTAGGCGTGACGTAGTTTACACGTACATACCCGTCCCGTATGTCATACAAAGTCCGAAAAATAGGATATTTAGGACAAGTAGGGGCGACGAAAATCCTGCCTCGAAAATATTTTCATTTGGGCTGCGCACGTCCTACGAATTGTCCTTAACGTGATATCACGACTACATCCTGACCCCGAGAATGGAGGTTCTAAGACAATCTACATTGGGGACATGCATCATGTACCGTGGTTTTTGGTATGCGCAAGCGCTCGATCGTGACGGCGCCCTGGCGCCTGCGTTGGAAGGCACGACGCAAGCCGACGTTTGCATCATCGGTGGCGGGTATCTGGGGCTCTGGTCCGCAATCCGGCTAAAAAAAGGCAATCCCGCGCTCGACGTCGTGATCATCGAGAAAGACCGCTGCGGCGCCGGGGCCAGCGGCCGCAATGGCGGCCTCGCCAACAACTGGTGGGCGAAATACCTGTCGTTGATGAAGATCTGCGGAGAAAGCGAAGCGCGCCGCATTTGCGAAGCCGCCGAATCCGCGGTCGACGAGATCGGGGACTTCTGCCGCGAACATAATATCGACGCGCAATACCGCAAGGATGGATGGCTGTGGACCGCCAGCAATCCACGCCAGCACAATTCCTGGCTCATTTTGACCGAGAGCCTGAACAAACATAACGCGAATCCGTTCCGCGCGATCGATCCGGAGGAGGCGAGGGCGAAGGCGGGCTCGCCGCGCATCCTGTCCGGCATTTTCGATCCGAACGCCGCAACGGTGCAGCCGGCCTTGCTGGCACGGGGCCTGCGCCGCGTCGCGATCGAGATGGGCGTGCGCATTTTCGAGAAAACGCCGTTGACCAGGCTCGAACGCAGTTCGCCGCCGGTGGTCCATACGCCGCGTGGCCGGGTCAAGGCCAACAAGGTCGTCATCGCGATGAATGCCTGGGGTGCACAATTCCCCGAGTTGAAGCGCATGATCGTGGTCATGTCCAGCGACATGGTGGCGACCGCACCGATGAAGGCGCGCCTGGACGCGGCGGGTCTCAAGGATGGCGTGTGCGTGACCGATTCGCGCACCGTCCTGAACTACTGGCGCAATACCCCGGATGGCCGCATCGTGTTCGGCAAACCTCTCGGCCAGTTCGCGTTTGCCTCGAAAATCGGCGCGCTCTATGACAAGCCGTGTCCGGCCGCAGAGGCCGTCGAAGCGGAGATGCGCTCGTTCTATCCCAGCCTGAAGGATGTGCCTGTCGTAAGCAGCTGGACCGGTCCGCTGGACCGTGCGATGAAGGGCCTGCCCAACTTCGGCCACCTGGCGGGACATCCGGACATCGTATTCGGCATCGGCTTTTCCGGCAATGGGGTTGCCACCACCGTATTCGCCAGCCGCATCATCAAGTCGCTGGTCGAAGGTGCCAATGACGAGTGGGCCAATTGCGGCCTGGTCGACCAGAAAATGAAACTGCTTCCGCCCGAGCCGTTTCGTTTTGTCGGCGCGCGCATGGTGCGCGATGCCCTGGTGCGCAAGGAATCGCTCGAAGACCAGGACCGGGATGCCGGCGCAGTGACGCGCTTCCTGACCTCGTTGGCGCCCGCCGGCTACGTGCCGAACCAGAAGAAGTGACACTCACTCCCAGGATAAGTTCATGTCTCACCATATCGTTTTCCTTGACAACGAGGGCATCGGACCCTCGGTACGATTGCCGGCGTTGCCGTTTGCGCACACCTGGCAGAGCTACCCCTATACCGCACCGGAACAAGTCGTCGAGCGCCTGCGGGGCGCGACGGTTGCTCTGACCTGCAGCGTGCCGCTGCGTGCCGAGCATTTGCGGCAGTTACCGGACCTGAAGATGATTTCCCTGGCGCTGACCGGCACCGACATCGTCGATCTCGATTACTGCGCCGAACATGGCATCGTGGTCACCAACGTGCCGGGCTATGCCGCCAATACGGTTGCCGAGCACGTCCTGGCGATGATGTTCGAACTCATCCGCCGGCCATCCGCCTACCACCGGCTGATGTGCAAGGTACATCGCGGGGAAACCGCTGCGCGCAACATCTATTTCGATTACCGCATCCGTAACGTACGCGGCAAGACGATGGGGATCATCGGCAATGGCGCGATCGCCCAGCGGCTTGCGGAGCTGGCACGCTGCCTGGGCATGACCGTCTGGTTCTACGACAAGAAGGGCGAGTTCCAGGGCGACGATTACATTCCGCTGGAACGCCTGTTGGCCTGTAGCGATGTGCTGTCGCTGAACGTCCCGCTGAACGACGAGACACGCAACATGATCGGCGCCACCGAGCTGGCGCGAATGAAGCCGGACGCGGTACTGATCAACACCGCGCGCGGCGGCGTCGTCAACGAGAACGACCTGGTCGAGGCGCTGTCCGCCGGCGTCATCGGCGGCGCCGCGCTGGACGTGCTGGTCGACGAGCCCGTCCGTCCGGACGATCCCATCTTCCGCCTCGCGGATCACGACAATTTCATCCTCAACCCGCACGTGGCCTGGAGCAGCGAGGACGCGATGCAGGACTTGCTCGACAAGGCGTTCGGCAACATCGTCCAGTTCGCCAATGGCGCGACGCCCATCTTTGCCATTCACAAGGTAGCCGCATGACTTCAGCAATCAAAACCAGTTTTGTCGACGGCCGTTTCGTCGAGGCCGGCGTCGACGCCGCCATCCTGGAAAACCGCAACCCGTCCTGTCCGGACGATGTGGTCGACCGATTTGCACGTGCGGACGCTGCGCTCACGAAGACGGCAATCGATGCGGCGGTCCGCGCCAGCCGGGCGTGGCGAACCAGTAATCCGCAACTGCGTGCCGATGTCCTGGATCGCATCGGCACCGACATCCTCGCGCGGCGCGAGGAGCTTGCCGAGCTGCTCGCACGCGAGGAGGGCAAGATCGTACGCGAAGCGTTGGGCGAGGTTGACCGGGCCGGTCGCTCGTTCAAGTTCTACGCGCAGGAGGCATTGCGCGCCAACGGTGAGAAGTACGATTCGGTCCGCGCCGGCGTGGGCATCGACGTATTCACCCAACCGGTCGGCGTGGTGGGCATCATCAGTCCCTGGAACTTCCCGATGGCGATCCCTGCGTGGAAGATCGCGCCGGCTCTGTGCTTCGGCAACGCGGTGGTGTTCAAGCCGGCTGAGCTGGTGCCGTCGTCGGCCTGGGCGCTCGCCGACATCATCTCGCGGTCCGGCCTGCCGGCGGGCGTATTCAACATGCTCATCGGGCCGGGGCGAACCGTCGGCGACACGATCCTGCGGTCGCCCGGAATCGACGCGATCACGTTCACCGGTTCGGAAGCAACGGGCCGCCAGGTCGCGCAAATCGCCGCGGAGCGGCTGGTACGGGTGCAGCTCGAAATGGGCGGCAAGAATCCGCTGGTCGTACTGGACGACGCCGACCTCGATACCGCGGTCGAGGCAGCGGTGCAGGGCTCGTTCTACTCCACCGGCCAGCGCTGCACGGCGAGTTCGCGGGTGATCGTCACCGCCGGCATCCACGACGCCTTCGTCGAGCGGCTGGTGGCGCGTACCGAAGCGCTGCGCGTCGGCGATGCACGCAGTGCGGACACGGAGATCGGTCCGGTGGTTGACGGCACCCAGCTGGAGCAGAACCTCGACTATGTCCGCATCGGCCAGGAGGAAGGTGCGAGGCTGGCGTGCGGCGGACAATATCTGGCGAACGCCGCCGGCGCGCACTACTTTTCGCCGGCCGTGTTCGTCGACGTGCAACCGCACATGCGCGTGTACCGCGAAGAGATCTTCGGGCCGGTCTTGTGCGTGCTGAAGGTGGGCGGCTACGAGGACGCGCTGGCCGCGGCGGAAGACACGCCGTTCGGCCTGTCGGCGGGCATCGTCACCCAGTCGCTCAAACATGCCGAGGACTTCAAGCGCCGGTCCTCGGCCGGCATGGTGATGGTCAACCTCGCCACCGCCGGTGTCGACTACCACGTGCCGTTCGGCGGCAACCGCGCATCCAGCCTGGGACCGCGCGAGCAGGGCACCTACGCGCGACAGTTCTTCACCCGGGTCAAAACGACGTACCAGGCAGCCTGACACGGAGGCGGGAACATACCCGCCCGTGCATGACAACGATAATAAGGAGACGTAGCATGAACAAGTTCGGCACGGCCGCGCTGGGGATGGTGTTTGTCTGTTCCGCTGCCCAGGCGGAGCAATCGGTAGTGACGGTCTACGGTCACTTCGACGTGGGCCTGGTCAAGGTCAGCGGCGCATCGCCCATCCTGAGCAGGGGCCTGAACAACTGGCTGGGTTTTCGCGGCGCCGAAGATTTGGGCGGAGGCCTGGAAACTATCTTCAATATTCAAATGCGTTTTTATCCCGACACCGGCGGCATGGAAACCGGCGTGCTGTTTCAGGGCGAAAGCACGGTCGGCCTGCGCAGCAAGCAATGGGGCACGATGCGCATCGGACGCGCGCTGACGCCGTTCTGGGCGCAGAAATGGCGCTATGACCCCTGGTACGACAGCCAGTACATGGGGTCCGTCGGCGCCTGGCAGAACGGGTCTTACAACTCCGATCCCAGCTTCGCCCTCAACTATGCCGATTACAGCCGCATCTCGAACGGCGTGTTCTACGACAGCCCCAGCGCCGGCGGCTTCCAGTTGCACGTGGCGTCGGAACTGGAGCGCAGGCCGGGCGCGCCCGGGCGCACCGCCAGCTATGCCGCCGATTACATCAAAGGACCGGTCGACATCGGGCTGTCGTACGAACGCAATTGGCGCGACGACGATATCCGGTTCGCGGGCGCGTCCTGGGCGCTGGGCGCGTTCACCGTCATGGGCACCTACGGGCAGGTCCGGTTGGCCGGCGCGCCGCATCACGAGGACAACTACACGGCTGCGGCAACCTATGCGGTGGGCTCCGCCGACACGCTGCGCCTCGCGTTCGGTACGACGCGGCACGCGGGCGGCGTCGAGGCGGCACCGGCCACCCGCAAGATCGCTACGGGCTATGTCCATGCGTTGTCCAAGCGCACGACCTTGTTCTCCGACCTCTACCGGGAGACCGTCGCCGTGCGCAGGTACGGCGTCGCTCTCGGCATGACTCACACTTTCTGACACAGCCATGCAGATCGCACCACTTACCCGCATGAGTCCGGCGCTGCCGGACACGACCCAGGCATTCCTCGTCGCGCTCAAGGCGACCGGCTTCGCGGGTGAAATCTCGACCGACTACGCAACGCGCACCGTGCTGGCGACGGACAACTCGCTCTACCAGCGCCTGCCGCAGGCGGCGATCTTCCCCAAGCACGCGCAGGACGTGCAGCGGGTCGCCATGCTGATGGCCAAGCCGGACTATCGGGATGTGGTACTGACGGCGCGCGGCGGCGGCACCGGCACCAACGGCCAGTCGCTCACCAACGGCATCGTGGTCGACCTGTCACGGCACATGAACGGCATCCTGGAAATCAACGTGGCCGAACGCTGGGTGCGCGTGCAGGCGGGTGTCGTCAAGGACCAGCTGAATGCCGCGTTGGCGGCGCATGGCCTGTTCTTCGCACCCGAACTGTCCACGTCCAACCGCGCCACCATCGGCGGCATGATCAATACCGATGCGAGCGGACAGGGCAGCTGCACCTATGGCAAGACGCGCGACCACGTGCTGTCGCTGGACTTCGTGCTGCTGGGCGGCGAGCGTATCCACAGCACGCCGCTCGACGAGCCGGAACTCGAGAAGCTCTGCGCGCGCCAGGACCGCGCCGGCATCGTGTACCGCACCGCGCGCCGCATCGTCGACGAGCAGGTGGCCCTGATCGAGGCGAAGTTCCCGAAACTGAATCGCTGCCTGACCGGATACGACCTGGCGCACCTGCGCGAGGCGGACGGCCGCTTCAACCTGAACAGCGTATTGTGCGGCGCCGAAGGCTCGCTTGGTTTCGTCGTCGAGGCCAAGCTGAACGTGCTGCCTGTACCGGGCTATTCGGCGCTCGTCAACGTGCAGTACGCCGGCTTCATGGATGCGTTGCGCGACGCGCAGGCCTTGCTGGCCCATCGTCCGCTGTCGATCGAGACGGTGGATTCGCGCGTGCTGATGCTGGCCATGCAGGACATCGTGTGGAACAGCGTGGGCGAATATTTCCCGCCCGACGACCGGCACCAGACCCTGGGCATCAACCTGGTCGAATTCAGCGGCGACGATCCCGAGGAAGTCAATGCGCGCGTGGAGGCCTTCATCGGGCATCTGCGTGGTGACACGTCGGTGCTGCGTCTGGGGCACACGGTGGCGGCGGGCGAGGACCAAGTCAAGCGGGTGTACGCGATGCGCAAGCGCGCGGTCGGCCTGCTCGGCAACGTCAAGGGCGAGGCCCGGCCGCAACCCTTCGTCGAAGATACGGCGGTGCCGCCTGAGAAGCTGGCCGATTTCATCGCCGAGTTCCGCGCCCTGCTGGACAGCTACGATCTGCAATACGGCATGTTCGGTCACGTCGATGCCGGCGTGCTGCACGTGCGGCCCGCGCTGGACATGAAGGACCCGCGCCAGGCCGCGTTGGTGCGTCCAATCTCGGATGGCGTGGCTGCGCTGACGCAGCGCTATGGCGGCCTGCTGTGGGGTGAGCATGGCAAGGGCGTCCGCTCCGAGTATGGCCCTGCGTTCTTCGGTGAGCTCTATCCGTTCCTGCAGCAGCTGAAGTCCGCCTTCGATCCGTACAACCAGTTCAACCCCGGCAAGATCGCCGTGCCGGCCGCCAGCAAGACGATGCTGTTGAAGATCGACGAAGTGCCCATGCGCGGCCAGCTCGATCGCCAGATCGACGAGCGTGTCTGGCAGAGCTATGGCGCCGCGATGCACTGCAACGGCAACGGCGCCTGCTACAACTTCGATCCGGACGACGCCATGTGCCCGTCGTGGAAAGCCACGCGGGAACGCGTGCATTCGCCGAAGGGCCGGGCGTCGCTGATGCGCGAGTGGCTCCGTCTGCAGGGACAAGCGGGCGTGAACGTACTGGACGTGGCGAGCACGCCGCAGCCGTTCGTGACGAGCCTCCTCGCGCGCTGGCGCAACAGCCGCGCCGCGCGCCGCGGCGCCGACGATTTCTCGCACCAGGTGTACGACGCGATGGCCGGTTGCCTGGCATGCAAGTCCTGTGCGGGCCAGTGCCCGGTCAAGGTCAGCGTGCCCGACTTCCGTTCGCGTTTCCTGGAACTGTATCACCGCCGCTACCTGCGGCCCATGCGCGATTACCTCATCGGCTCGCTCGAATTCACGATCCCCGCGATGGCCCGCATGCCGGCGCTGTACAACGGCATCATGGGCAGCCGCTGGGGACGCAAGCTGCTGGCCGAGCGCGCGGGCATGGTCGACAGCCCGCTTCTGAGCCGCTACGACCTGCGCGAGACCTTGCGCCGCTGGCGCGTGCGGCCGGCGACGCCGCGGGCGCTGTCCGCGCTGACGCAGGCGCAGCGTGCGCGCAGCGTGATCCTCGTGCAGGACACGTTCACCCGCTACTTCGAGACGGATTTGCTCGCGGCGTTCATCGAGCTGGCGGCACGGCTGGGTTACCAGGTCTGGCTGGCGCCGCTCAACCCGAACGGCAAGCCGCTGCACGTACAAGGCTTCCTGGACGCGTTCGCGCGCGCCGCGATACGCAACGCGGGCCAGCTGCGTGCATTGTACGAGACACGGATACCGCTGGTCGGCCTGGACCCGGCCATCACGCTTACCTACCGCCAGGAATATACCAAGGTGCCGGATGTCGGCGAGGTGCCTCCGGTCGAACTGCCGCAGGAATGGCTGCTCGACGTCATGCCGCCGGGCGCGCCCCAGGCCGGCGCGAAGTTGTTCCGCCTGATGCCCCATTGCACCGAGAAGACCAATGCGCCGGACAGCACGCGCCAGTGGGAGCTGCTGTTTCGCCGGCGCGGCCTTGAGCTTCGGACGCAGCCGGCCGGCTGCTGCGGCATGTCGGGCACCTACGGCCACGAGGCGCGCAACGCGCGCACGTCGCGCGTGATCTACGAGCAGTCCTGGGCCGGCCATGTCGATGCGCCGGAAGATGCGGGTGAGGCGCTCGCCACCGGTTATTCCTGCCGCAGCCAGGTCAAGCGTTATACGGGACGTCGATTGCGGCATCCGCTGCAGGTATTGCTGGACGATGTGCGCGAGGATGTTCGGTAATGGTGAGGAGCCCGGTATCTGGCGCAAGAGCCCCTCGGGTTTCCACACGATGGCGGTAGACAACGCCGCCACGTTGCCGAAGCAGTTCCGGGACCCGTTTCCCGCATACACCCGCACCGGCGCGCGCGACGTCCTGTGCCGGACGCCGTTCGTTGTGGGCCAAAAGAGTCCGCGAATGTGCCGCGATAACGCGGACAAGCTGGCCGAGTGGGCGGACCCGTGGACATGCGGAGTTGCAGATGCATCGCACGGTATCAACGTGACGCATCCAGCGGCGTTCAACCGGCTGTTGCAAGGTTCTACCGGCGCGTCGGGCGCGTGATCGCTACGTTCCGGCGTAAATTTGCAGCCAGCTTCGTCTGCACGAAGAAGGTCCGCATGCAAGCCCTTGATTCCATTGATGAGACATGGCATTCAATGCGAGGTGAATCGATGACGCGTCCAACATGGTATCGCTCATGGTATCGCCGAGACAGCGATTGAGAACTTCTCTAAAATTCAACGGCTTAGCTAAGCCATTGATGATCGAGTGGGAGTGAGTTTCTTTTTTAGACTTTTGCCCAGTGGTTGAAAAGCTCGCTCTGGCGAGCTTTTTTATCTTAGCGAGACCGGCTCAGTTGTCGATTGCCGCATCCACGATCAGTTCGGGATCGAGCGCGCGGATCCTCGGTTCGACATAGTAGCCGCCAGCCTCGTCATATGTGAGGCAGGCACGCCCGCATTCGATGCATTGCAGGACGTTGCAGCGGTTGTAAGGAAAATGGCGTAAGGCGATCGACGCGTGCGCCGACCAGTATCCAACCGTCGCCGGGTCGTACTCGGCATACGTCGCTTCGATATACGGGGCGCCGGCCAAGGTTCCGACCACCCGCATCTGCTGTTCGGGAAAGCCGGCCGAGATGCGCGTGCAGCCCGGGGACGGGTTCGTCGGCGCAGGCGCAGGCACGTTTCACGACCTTTGATGCCGTCGCCAGCTGCGTCAGCTCGGCGACGTTCAGCATGCGGTCAGTGTCCATGGATCGCTCTCCGGAAAGTGCGCGAAACGGGAAGCTGCTATGGCACCACGGCGGATATTCGCATATGCCGCCGTATCGTGAAAGCGCTTGTGACGCGTGTCAGTCGATATACTTCAACCCGGCTTTCGCGAGCGGCTCGCGCATGCTGTGCATGTCCAGCCCGAGCACGCCCGACGCCAGCTTCGCACGCTTCTCGCCCTCGAACGATTCGCGCTTCTCGGCAACGTCCGCGACGCGCCGCGTCGAGTGCCGGCACGAAGCGATGCAGAAGCAGATGGGCGCCAGCGCCGTCGATGAATTTGCCCGCCTGTACCTGGTGCCCGGTGTGGGCCATTGCGCCGGCGGCGAAGGCGATGACAACATCGACCTGGTCACCAAGATCACGGGCTGGGTGGAGCAGGGCACGACGGCGCGAACTACGTCAGCGCAGCACCGCGCTACAACGTGCGTACGCCGTCGTGGCCCGGCTCGATCTTCTACATGCCGTATGCGCCGAAGGTGCAGGGTGTGCCGGCGCCGTAATCTGTAGCGTCGTTCGTCGTTTTCCTGAATGGCAGCCTTGCCGGAGCATCGGCGAGGCCGCTTTTTATGCGGTGCGCCCTGTCGCCATCGTCAGGTCACCTTGGTCGAAAAACCAGCTTCGAAACCGGTTCAATGCATCGTCATTCGCTTTATCTTCTCGATACGCGAAGTAGTGACGTGTCTCTTCAAGCACCAGCTCGTGCTCGACCGGCTTGACCAATAAGCCCTTCTGCAGGTAGGGCGAAACCAGGTGATCGAAACCCAGCGCGACCCCCTGATTACCCAGCACCATCTGTATGAGCAGAATATAGTCGTTAGCATTGAAGTAGTGCGCACCGTGCAGCAGTCGGTCTTCGATGTCCAGATGATGTATCGCCAGCCACACGCTCCAGTCTACGTGTTCGGCTACCTGAGAACGGCCGTAGGGGCTCAGGTTCAGCAGCACGCCGTCCCTGAGACCCTCGAGGCTGCGGATCTCGGGATGCTCGTCTAGATAGGCCGGCGTGCACACCGGATAGATGCGATCGTGGAACAACGGCACGCTGACGTAGTTGTCCCGCACACGCGCCATCTTCGTGATGAAGACGTCCGGATCGGTACCCGGCTCCAGCGTGAGGAAGTTCTGTGTGGTGACCAGGTCGAGGTCGATGTCCGGATTGGCCGTGAAGAAACTGGGAAGCCGATGCGCCATCCACAAGGCCGAGAAGGCGGGCGAGCAGCACACCACCACGGTGCGCCTTGCGTGCGTCCCATAGTCCTTGCGGATACGGGCCGCCGCCTGGGCGATATTCAGGAAGGACAGCTGCGCCGCTTCGAAGAAGATCGCGCCGGCTGGCGTCAGCTTGACCGAGCGCCCGACCCGCTCGAACAGGATCGTGCCGAGATGTTCTTCCAGCTCGCGGATCTGGCGGCTGATCGCGGCCTGCGTCACGCACAACGTGTCGGCGGCGCGCGTAAAGCTCTCGTAGCGGGCCGCAGCGACGAACGAGCGCACCGCGCGCAGCGACGGCATCTTGAGCAGGGTCTGGTCGGTCGAGGGATGTTGATTCATAACGCCATGTTATCAATTTAGCGGAAGAAAAGTCGATTGTGCCGCAATCGCCGAAAATCTAGACTCTCCTCATCACGAAAACATTATATAGGCAATAAGCCGGGCTTATTTCGAATAACGGCTGCCTGTAATGCGGAGACAGAAATGACGCGAATTACCGCAATCCCTAAAGACGATGCAATGTGCGGCTGGTATCACACCGCGCCGGCGCGACAAGCCAGGCCCGCGCATCATGGAGAGAAAAAGACCCGCTGGGCCGTTTTAGGTGCCGGATTTACCGGCCTGGCCGTGGCGCGGCAATTGGCATCGAATTTTCCTGAAGACGAAATTGTGCTGATCGATGCGCAGGAGGTTGGTTTCGGCACATCCGGTCGCAATGCCGGTTTTGCCATCGACCTGCCGCACGATATCGGCGCGGACGACTATATCGGCGACATCGACATTGCCAGAAGTACCCTCAAGCTCAACCGGATGGGCCAGACCATCCTCCATTCGCTGGTCGAGCAGCACGGCATCGACTGCCATATGCGCCCCAGCGGCAAATACCAGGCGGCCGTCGAAGACCGCGGTATCGCCGTGCTGGAGGCCTACCGGCGCGGCCTGGACAAACTGGGTGAACCGTACGAAGTCATCGCCGGCAAGGACCTGCCGGACCATATCGGCACGTCGTTCTACCGCCAGGCATTATTCACGCCCGGCACGATGCTCGTGCAACCGTCGGCCCTCGTCAAAGGCTTGGCGGATACGTTGCCGAGCAACGTGACGCTGTATGAAAACACGGCGATCAGTAACGTGGACTATGGGGACAAGGTCGTCCTTGGTCACGCCCGCGGCCGCATCACGGCGGATAAGCTCATCCTGGCCAACAACGCGTTCGGCGTACGCTTCGGCTTTCTCAAGCACACCGTGCTGCCGATGTATCTGTACGCCAGCCTGACCCGGCCGCTCACCAATGCTGAGCAGGCGGTGCTGGGCGGAAAGGACTTCTGGGGCGTCATCCCGGCCGATCCGTTCGGCAGCACGGTGCGCCGCACGCACGACAACCGCATCCTGATGCGCAACAGCTTCAGTTTCAATCCGGACCAGCAGTCGAAGCCGCACTGCCTGGAGCGTTTCATTCGCAACCACCGCCTGTCGTTCGAGCGGCGCTTCCCCATGTTGCCGGACGTCGAGTTCGACTACACGTGGAGCGGCTCGCTGGCGCTGACGCAGAACCACAAAGGTTTTTTCGGCCAGCTGGCGCCGAATGTCTACGGTGCGCTGTTCTGCAACGGCCTGGGCGTAACACGCGGCACCGTCACCGGGACCTTGCTCGCAGACTTGATTGCCGGCAAACGCCACGAATTGATCGATTTTTTATTGTCGACGTCGGGTCCTAATACCTTGCCCCCGGAACCGTTTTTATCGATTGGCGTCAACGCCACCTTGTGGTGGGGGCAACGAAAGGCCGGAATGGAAAGCTGATTCATTCAATACCCGCACGATTATATTAAAGGAGACATCAGTCATGGGTAAAAGTAATACGGCAATCAAAGAAGCGTCATTCATGTCCATCGAGGACGTGCCTCTAAATGGGTTTCATCAATTGATGACATTGCGTTCCGGTGGTGGATGGATTCTGGATGGTTATATCCTGAGTATTATCGGTGTCGCCATCGTGCAGTTTTCGGATTATCTAAAACTCGACTCATTCTGGCAGGGGCTGGTCGCCGCATCCGCAATGCTGGGCACGTTCTGCAGCGGCTTCCTCGGCGGCTGGCTGACGGACAAGGTCGGGCGTCGGCGCCTGTTCTTCGTCGGTCCCGTCCTGTTCATCGTGGGTTCACTGGGCTCTCTGTGGGTCGAATCCGGTGTGTCCCTGTTCTTCCTCCGCTTCCTGGTCGGCATGGGTGTCGGCCTGGAGTACCCCGTGGCGGGCTCGCTGCTGACGGAATTCCTGCCGCAAAAGAACCGCGGGCCGCGCCTGGCTGGCCTGACCATCCTGTGGTTCGTCGGCGCCGCGCTGTCTTACATGGTCGGCAATTTCATTTTGGCCCGCGGAGGTGTCGACGCCTGGCGCTGGGTGCTGGCCAGCGGCGCTGTGCTGGGTGCACTGCTGTTCATCGTGCGCATCGGCACCCCCGAGTCGCCGCGCTGGCTCGTCAGCAAGGGGCGCTTCAACGAGGCGAACCATGTCATCAAGCAAGTGTATGGTCCGTCGTTCTCGGTAGCGAATATGCCGCAGGAACTGTCGGAGAAGAAGGTGTCCCTTGGCGACATGCTGCACTCCGGCTACGGCAAGCGCATGCTGTTCGTGATCGTGTTCTGGACCGCCGCCGTCGTGCCGATGTTCGCCGTGTATTCCTTTGCGCCGGTCGTGCTGGAAGCGCTGCACCTGAAAGGCGACTGGGCATCCTACGGCTCGGTGGCAATCACCCTGCTGTTCGTCGTGGGGTGCATCATCGCTACCCGCCTGATCGACACGATGGGCCGTCGTCCTCTCGTCATCCACAGCTTCCTGTGGTCGAGCCTCGCACTGCTGGGACTGGGCGTCTTCTCGAACGGTGCCGAAGTCGCGGTCCTGCTGCTGTTCGGTGCGTACGCCCTGTTCATCGGCGGCGCCCAAGTGCTCGAACTCGTGTATCCGAACGAACTGTTCCCCACCGAAGTCCGCGCATTCGCCGTCGGCATCGGGTCGTCGATGACGCGCGTCGGCTCCGCCATCGGCACGTGGCTGGTGCCGATGTCCCTGGCCAGCATCGGCATCGGCAACACGATGTACGTGGCCGCCGCGGTGTCGTTCATCGGCCTGTTCGTGTCCCTGCTGCTGGCGCCCGAAACCCGCGGCATGAGCCTGGAGCAGGCTTCGTCGCTCAAACGTTAATCCATCATTCAAAGAGACCATCATGAAATTCGAAGGCATTTACACCCCCGCGATCACGCCCCTCAACACCGACGGCGCCATCGACCAGACGGCATTCGCCGACGTGCTGGAATACCTGATCGCCCAAGGCGTGCACGGCATCATCATCGCGGGTTCGACCGGTGAGTACTACGCCCACACCACGCAGGAACGCGTGGACCTCGCGACCCTCGCCAAGGAAGTGATCGGCACCCGCACCCAACTGATCATCGGCACCGGCGCGATCCGCACCGAGGAATCCATCGAGTACGCCAAGTTGGCCAAGGCGATCAAGGCCGACGCGATCCTCGTCGGCACGCCGCCGTACGCGCTGCCGACCGAGAAGGAAAATGCCGCGCACGCACTGGCCATCGACGCGGTCGCGGGGCTGCCGATCATGTTGTACAACTATCCGGGCCGGATGGGCATGTCGATGGGCCGCGACTTCTTCCGCATCGTCACGCAGGCGTCGAAGAATGTCGTCGCGATCAAGGAAAGCTCGGGCCAGATGGGACAGCTGCACATGCTGGCGCGCGAGTTCCCGCAGATTTCCCTGTCGTGCGGCTGGGACGACCAGGCACTGGAATTCTTTGCCTGGGGCGCGCGCAGTTGGGTGTGCGCCGGGTCGAACTTCCTGCCGGGCGAGCACATCGCGCTGTACCAGGCGTGCGCCGTCGAGAAGGACTTCGACAAGGGCCGCCGCATCATGTCGGCCATGCTGCCGTTGATGGATTATCTGGAAGGCGGCAAGTTCGTCCAGTCGATCAAGCATGGCTGCGCATTGGCCGGCCTGCGTCCGGGCGGCGTGCGGGCGCCGCTGCAGGGTCTCGACGAGAGCGAACAGCAAGCCCTGCAAGTCGTGGTTTCCCAACTCAAGCGCGACGTTGCCGCCATCGTCGGAGGACAAGCCTGATGGCCGCGCTGCTCTCCGCCCTCGACTACGCGGCGCTGGCCGAAACCATCGTCCTGCCGACGCAGGCATTCGTCGACGGCGCCTTCCGCCCCGCGCTGTCGGGCAAGACGTTCGAGACGACGAACCCGGCCACGGGCAAGGTGCTCGCGCACATCGCCGCTTGCGGCCCCGAGGATGTGGACGCGGCCGTCGCGTGCGCCAAGGCCGCGTTCGACGATGGCCGCTGGAGCGGCCAGTCGCCCGCCGCGCGCAAGCACACGCTGCTGCGGTTCGCCGACCTGCTGGAAGCGCATGCGCACGAACTGGCCGTGATGGAAAGCCTGGACAGCGGCAAGCCGGTCCGCGAATGCCAGAACACCGATGTACCGGAAGCGATCCACACGATCCGCTGGCACGCCGAGCTGATCGACAAGATCTACGACCACACGGCCCCGGTGGGCGAGGGCGCGCTGGCGCTGGTCGTGCGCGAGCCCATCGGCGTCGTCGGCCTCGTGCTGCCGTGGAACTTCCCGCTGCTGATGCTGGCCTGGAAGATCGGCCCGTCGCTGGCGGCCGGTTGCCCGATCGTCGTCAAGCCCGCGAAGGAAACAACGTTGACGGCGCTGCGCGTGGCCGAGCTGGCGCACCAGGCGGGCGTGCCGGCGGGTGTCTTCAATGTGCTGCCCGGCGGCGGCCGCGACGTCGGGGAGCCGCTGGGCCGCCACCGCGACGTGACGATGGTCAGCTTCACGGGCTCGACCGACACGGGCCGCCTGTTCCTGCAATACGCGGCCGAATCGAACCTCAAGCGCGTCGTGCTGGAATGCGGCGGCAAGAACCCGGCCGTCGTGCTGGACGACGTCAAGGATCTCGATGCGGTCGCCCGCCACCTGGTCAACGGCGCGTTCTGGAACATGGGCGAGAACTGCTCGGCATCGTCGCGCCTGATCGTCCATGCCGACATCAAGTGCGCGCTGCTGGAGCGCATCGGTGAACATATCCAGGAATGGAAGATGGGGAATCCGCTTGACCCCGAAAACCGCCTCGGCGCCATGGTCAGCAAGGCGCACTTCGAGAAGGTTCGCTCGTACATCGAGCAGGCGGCAACCGAGAAGCTTACCGTGGTCGTGGGCGGAGAAACCGAGCGCGGCATCTACGTGCAGCCGACCGTCGTCGACGGCGTGGGCCCGGACAGCCGCCTGTTCCAGGAAGAGATCTTCGGTCCGGTGCTGTCGGTCACGACGTTCACGACGGTCGACGAGGCCATTGCCCTCGCCAATGACTCCGTGTATGGGCTGGCGGCTTCGGTGTACACGGACGACCTGCGCCATGCGATCAAGGTGGCGCGCGCGATCCGCGCCGGCGTGGTGACGGTGAACTGCTTCGGCGAAGGCGACGTCACGACGCCGTTTGGCGGCTACAAGGAGTCCGGCTTCGGCGGTCGCGACAAATCCCAGTGGGCGCACGACCAGTACACCGAGATCAAGACCATCTGGGTCGACGCGCAATGAACAACACGAACAAGGCCACCCTGATCGGACTGACGGCCGTCCTGCTGTGGAGCTCCATCGTGGGCCTGATCCGCAGCGTCAGCGACCACCTTGGCCCGACGGGCGGCGCCGCGATGATGTACAGCGTGGCGTCGGTGTTCCTGCTGTTGTCCGCAGGACCCGTGAAGCTGCGCGACTTCCCGCGCCGCTACCTGGTCTGGGGCAGCCTGTTGTTCGTGACCTACGAGCTGTGCCTGTCGCTGTCCATCGGCTATGCGAATACGGCGCAGCAGGCCATCGAGGTCGGCATGGTCAACTACCTGTGGCCGACGTTTACCATCGTCGCCGCCATCCTGTTCAACCGGCAGAAAGCCAACTTCCTGATCGTGCCGGGGTTCGTGCTGTCGATCATCGGCATCTGCTGGGTGCTCGGTGGGGCGCAGGGCTTCGATCCGGCGGGCATGCTGCACAACGTGCGCGACAACCCGCTCAGTTATGGCCTGGCGTTCGCCGGCGCCCTGATCTGGGCGGGGTATTGCACGGTGACGGCGCGGATCGCGGATGGCAAGAACGGCGTGACCCTGTTCTTCATCCTCGTCGCGGCGACGTTGTGGATCAAGTATCTGCTGCAGGGCGGCGGCCACATGGTGTTCAGCGTTGAAGCCATCGTCTACCTGCTGCTGGCCGCTGCGGCGATGGGCTTTGGTTACGGTGCGTGGAATATCGGCATCCTGCACGGCAACGTGACGATCCTGGCGGGTGCCTCGTACTTCATCCCGGTGCTGTCGGCGGCACTGTCGACACTGCTGCTGCGCGCACCGCTGTCGCTGGCCTTCTGGCAGGGCGCGGCGATGGTGTGCGGCGGCGCGATCCTTTGCTGGCTGGCGACGCGCGCCAAACGTACCAAGCAACTCGCCGCCTGAGGCGGACCCTCAACAATCATCCCGTTCAGAACCCCGGCCAAGACCGGGGCAGGGAGTGCTTTTGCCTCGTCGACGAGGCTGGAGGAGACATCATCATGCGTAGCATTCAACCTCTGTTGCTGGCCTGCGCCGCCGCGGCGCCGCTGTCAGCGTGGGCGCAATCGGCGGTGTCCGTGAACGGCCGGCTCGACCTCGGGGTGTTCCGCGGCTTCGACGGCGTCGCCCAGGTGGGCACCGTCCAGCGCAGCAATATCGCCATCTCGGGATTCGAGGACCTGGGCGGCGGCGTGAAAGCCGTCTTTCGGCTGAGTACCCGCTTCGAAATGGACACCGGCCAAAGCGAAGGCGCTGGCCGCAAACCGTTCTGGCACGACGAATCCACCGTGGGGCTGCAAGGCAGCTGGGGAACGGTACGCGTCGGACGGGCGATGACGGCGATGTGGGCGCAGGACTGGAAGTTCGATCCGTGGTGTAACTTCAACCGGATTGCGTCGCCAGCCTGGTATCTGTGGCATCCATTGACGCCCAGCGACCCGTATGGAAACAATGGCACCGCGGAATATGGCCGCGTGAACAACGGCGTTTTCTACGATTCGCCGACAGTGAAAGGGTTTACGCTGCGCCTGAGCGGGTCGTTCGAGCGCGAGCACGAACCGGGCGCGTCGGGTCTGCCGTATTCGACCGTACTGGAATATGCGCACGGTCCGGTGGCGACGATGGCCGCGTTCGAGCGTAACAGCGTTGGCGACAAGGACACGTTCGTGGCGGGCAAATACACGATCGGCGCCGTCGCGGTGATGGCAGCCTACGACTATAGCCGCCAATTCGATGCAGTGAGCCAGTCGCGGGCCACCACGCTCGACGCAACGTACGAGGTGGGGCGCATGACGCTGAAGGTCGGCTACGGCCGCCAGCGCCTGAATGCGGACGTCAACCATTTCGCCTCGATCGGCGCGGACTATGCCTTGTCCCGGCGCACCACCTTGTATGCGAGCCTCGGCAACAAGCGTGATGCGACGACGGACGCACGTACCTCATTCGGCGTGGGGCTGGCGTATGCGTTCTAGTGCTTAAGTCACATGTGGACACCGATTGCCCGTATGACGCATGGCGATCAGCGACCGGCGCTTTGGAAGCATGGTATTGCTCAGGGTGTTGCTGATCAGGCATGGAAAAGATTTACGGCTATTCAGGGACTTAGGAAAGCGCTGAACAATTCATTTTCGCGCGCGAAAGTGAGCCCGATCGTCGCGTGAGTATGGCGCTCCGATGTTATGACAAGGCCTTTGCTCGCCAGGTGCACGTTGATTTCATCGAAGATTCGACGCGTCGGATTGTGCTTCTCCAGCCGGCGACGGAACTTCAGCGGCGTCGTCGCGTCAGGTGCCGATTCGTGCGTCAGGTCGATGCCGACGAAACCCCGAATCGACTGGTTGTCGTAGATCGCATCTTCGATTCCCTCGTCCGACAGACCGAAGCACTGCTGGGCGATGCTCGCCGCCGCGACCGGATCGCCCAATATGTGGCACTTCGGCGCAGCGGCGAAGCCGCCACGTTCACGGTCCCTCTCGCGTGCGCGTGCGTCCAACGGCGGCGCGCCGGCACGTGCGTGCGCGCTGCCGGCTTACATGGCCGAGCCCTGCGGCCAGGCTTGCGCCGAACTGGAAACCTACTTCGACGCGCCGGCCTGACGCGTCGGGTCGTCCGCCGCGTTCTCGTACACGGTGTCGGTAGGCCCGGTGCCGGTAATCAGTACGACCACCGGTTCGTCGCCGGTCATCGCAAAATGTCCGGCGCCCGACGGTTCCGTATAGACCGAACCGACGGGAAGCGTTTTCAAAGCCGCCTTCGAAAACGCGAGGCCGTAGCCGAAGTGCCAGGTGCCTTTGAGGACAGTGCCGATGCGGTCGCCGGCATGGTGGTGGGCCGCGATCTGCGCGTGGGCACCGACTTCGAGCAACTGCGCGTATGTGCCGGGCCGGGCGGGGTCCCCGAGAATCGTGACGACCTTCACCTTGGCGTTGCCCGAGCCGCCGACGCCGCCAGTCGGCGCGGCCGCCGCGAGTTCGGCCAGTGTCTTCGAATAAGTCGGCAGGCCCGCAGCGCCGGTCTGCGCCCCTGCCGCCGCGGCCATGCCGAGGGCGAGGCATAGTGTCGTGAATCGTTTCATCGTGTTCGTCTCCATGGGACAGCCGTCGAACTTGAGCCAGTACAGGAACATCGAATTTTTCTCGTCGACGCCCGCGGCCGGCCGCGGGCGAGAACGCAACACGACCTGGTTCAGGCCGCGAAGCCGCCGTCGATCAACAGATCCGCGCCGGTGACGAAGGCAGCTTCCGCACCGGCGAGGTAGGCGACCATACCGGCCACTTCATCGGCGCGACCGTGACGCGGCAGCGCCATCAAACTGTGCAGCGCGTCGGCGAAATCGGTGTTTGCCGGGTTCATGTCGGTGTCGATCGGACCGGGGTTGACGTTGTTGACGGTGATGCCGCGGCTGCCGAGATCGCGTGCCATGCCCTTCACCAGGCCGGTCAGGGCCGACTTGCTCATCGCGTACACGGCGCCGCCGGCGAACGGCATGCGATCGGCGTTGGTGCTGCTGATGTTGATGATCCGTCCGCCCTCGGTCATGTGCGCTGCCGCTGCCTGCGAGGCGACGAACACGCCGCGCACGTTGACGGCGATGGTCTTGTCGAAGTGGTCGAGCGCGAACTGGTCGACGGGACCCAGCAACAGCACGCCGGCGCTGTTGACGAGGATGTCCAGGCGGCCGAAACGTTCTGCGGCGCCGTCGATCGCGCGGGTCAGTGCCGCCGCGTCCGACGCGTCGGCCTTGACGGCGATGGCCTTGCCGCCGCGCGCTTCGATCTCGCCGACGAGCGCTTCGGCGGCGATCGCCGATGCCTGGTAGCCGATGACGACGGTGGCGCCTTCGCTCGCCAGGCGACGCGCCGTCGCGGCGCCGATGCCGCGCGAACCGCCATTGATGAAAGCGACTTTGCCGTTGAGTTTGGTATTCGTGGACATGATGTGTTTCCTTTCGTGGTTAAGAGTCGGTAAGGGAAGTATCTGCCTCGTTAGAGTGTCGTGGTAGTCATGAATTGGCTACTAGAGTTATAACTCGTGGTATAAGATGGGCGTCATGCAAAGTGAACTCATCATCTATCTCGACGCGTTTGTCGCTTCGGCCGACGAAGGCAGCTTTTCGGCGGCTGCGCGCCGCCTCGGGGTGACGCCGCCTGCAATCAGTAAGAATGTGGCCCGTCTGGAAGCGGGCCTCGGCGTGCGCCTGTTCCAGCGCAGCACCCGCAGCCTGAGCCTCACGGAGGAGGGGGAGCGCCTGTACCGCGACATCCGCATGCCGTGGATCGGCATCGGCGCCACGCTGGCGGAATTGCGCCAGGGCGCGGGCAGGCCGGCGGGCACGCTGAAGGTGTCGATGGCCCCGACCGTGGGCCGGACCTATTTCGTCCCCTTGCTCGAATCGTTCATGGCGCGTTATCCGGACATCGTGCCGGACCTGCATTTCGATAATCGCCAGGTCGACCTGATCGCCGAGGGGTTCGACGTCGCGATCGGCGGCGGCATCGAACTGACGGAAGGATTGGTGGCGCGCGAACTGGCGCCGGTGCGGATCGTGCTGGTCGCCGCGCCGGCTTACCTGACGAAGCACGGCGTACCGGACGACCCGGCGGCACTGCCGCGGCATCGCGGGCTGCTGCGGCGCTCGCTTGCCAGCGGACGGCTGGTCCCCTGGATCATGAAGAACGAAGCCGGTGGCGAGGTGGTTGCCAACGTGCGGCCAGTGGCCGTGCTGGACGATCCCGAAGCACTCGCGCGCGCGGCGGCGTGCGGGCTCGGCATCGCCATGCTCCCCGTGCCGCATGCGCTGCCGCTGCTCCAGAGCGGGGAACTCGTCAGGATACTGCCCGCCTGGCATGCCGACTCGCGTCCCCTGGCGATTTATTATTCGAGCCGCCGGCTCCTGCCTGCCAAGGTACGCGTCTTCGTCGATCATGTCGTCGCCGAATCCCGCGAGCGGGGCGATGCGGTCATCTTTGGCGCGAAAGAGCTTGACCATGTAAATATCATGAATTAGCTTAAGAAAATGTCATGATGAAGTCCCCATGCAATATGTCCACGTGAATATCCGTGAATGCCGCTTTAACAAGTCTTCACTGGCGGCGACATGCCCTTGACGCCACAATCACCACATTCCATCAATGAAAGCGAAGGACCGCCCCGAGGCAGCACGACCATGACCGGCGACGACTCCACCACAGGCGACCTCGCTGTCGTAGCGGCATGTCCGCATGGCCCGGCCGCGGCGCGTCCGGCGGCGACGCTGGCGTTTGGTCCATTTCGCTTGCACATGGACCCGTTGCGCCTGTGCCGCAGCGACGATGAGGTTCGGCTCGGGGGGCGCGCCTTCGACCTGCTGCTGGCCCTGGTCTCGCGGCCGGGCGAAGTGCTCAGCCGTAGCGAGCTGGAGGCGCACGTGTGGCCGCACTCGGTCGTCGAAGACAGCAGCCTGCGGGTTCACGTGGCGGCATTGCGGCGGGCCCTCGGCGACGGCGTCGACGGTGCCCGCTATATTGCCAACGTGCCCGGGCGAGGGTACAGCTTTGTCGCTTCCGTATCCGCGCTTGGGATCGCGTTGGCCGAGCCTGTTCCGCTTTTGGATGATAGCGTTAACAACCTGCCCACGAGCCTGACGCGGCTGATCGGCAGGGACGACATCGTCGAGACGTTGTCCGCCGAACTTGCGCGGCGACGGCTCGTCAGTATCGTCGGCCATGGCGGTATCGGCAAGACGTCGCTGGCGCTCGCGGTGGCGGCGCAAGTTCAACCGCAATATCCCGCCGGTGTGTGTTTCGTCGACCTGGCCCCGTTGACCGTTCCCGGCCACGTCATCGAGACCGTGGCGTCCGCGCTCGGACTACGGCTGCCGTCCGAATCGAACATGAGCGAGCTGGAAAGCTGGCTGCGCCCGCGCCGTCTGCTGCTGGTGCTGGATAACTGCGAGCATCTTCTGGATGCCGTGGCGGAACTGGTCGAACGTGTGCTCAGGCGGGCGCCGGGCCTCGTCGTCCTGACGACGTCGCGGGAGCCGCTCGATGCGGAAGGGGAATGGGTGCATCGTCTCCTGCCGCTCGAGACGCCGCCGGACGGCCCGCCGATCGACAGCGCGGGCGCGCTCTGCTTCTCGGCCGTGGAACTGCTTGCCGAACGCGCCGCGGCCAGCCTGGACACCTTCGTCATCGATGCCGGCAACGTCCACCTGGCCGCCGCGTTGTGCCGGCGCTTGGACGGGGTGCCGCTGGCCATCGAGTTCGCGGCATCGCGCATTGGCCTGCTGGGCCTGCAGGGTGTCTGTGTCCAGCTCGACGACCGCCTGCGGCTGCTGGGCAGCGGCAGGCGGACGGCCCTGCCGCGCCACCGTACCCTGCGTGCGCTGCTGGACTGGAGCTACCACCTGCTGTCGCCGCAGCAGCAAGAGGTGTTGCGCAGGTGCGGTGTGTTCAAGGCCGGGTTTTCGCTGGAGGCGGCGAATGCGGTGATCGCCGACGCGACGTTGCCTGCCACCGTCGTCCGCGATTGCCTGCTCGACCTGGTCGCGAAATCGCTCGTGCGCGTCGAACTGGCGCATTCCCCGCCGAGCTATGCGCTGCTCGAGATCACCCGCGCCTACGCGCTCGAGCAGCTTGCCGGCGATCCGCACCGGCACGCCGTGTATCGCCGCCACGCGGAATTCATGACGCTGCTGGTCAGGCGCGGCGCGGCCGAGTGGGAGGATGCCTTGCCTCAGCATTGGTTCCGTGCGTATGCGTCGCATGTCGGCAACTTCCGTGCGGCCCTCGACTGGTGTTTCGGCCCGGAGGGCGACCCGGCAATCGGTATCGAACTGTTGGCGACCGTGTTCGTGCCGATGGTGCTCTTCCTTGGCGAAAGCGAGTTCCGCATGCGCGCCAAGCAGGCGCTCGATGCCATCGAAGCGGGTGTACGCGCGGAACCCATCCACCGGGTGCGGATCATCAGCCTGGTCCGGTATGTCACGCCCGGTACGCTCGCGAACACGCCGCCGCCATGCATGGTGGCCCAGTCCGAACAGGAGGAGGACGGCGCCGCGCAACTGGAAGCGTTGTATCTTCTCCATGTTTACAGTTTCAGCGGAGGCGAGTATCACCGCTCCGATTTCTACGCGCGACGCAGCGAGGAGGTCGCCGACCGCTTCGGCACGCCCGAAAAGCTGCACGCGCGGCGGTTGCGCGCGATATCCCTGCATTACAGTGGACGGCAGGACCAAGCGGCGGAACGGGCGTCGATCCTGCTGTACAACGACCACCAGCAGGAGCCGTTGCGGCTCTCGGGCTGGTTGTCGCGGCGGCTCTCCATGCAGATCGTCATGGCCCGCGTGTTCTGGCTGCAGGGCCAGGGGGAGCAGGCGGTCGAACTCGCCGCCGACTGCGTGCACTACGCGAAGGAAGCACGCTTTCCCGCGCCGCTGTCGCAGGCGATCTGCCTGGCGGCGCTGCCGATCGCGCTCTGGCAAGGCGACGATGCGCGCGCCCGCGAGCTCCTGCAACAGCTCGACGTCCACCTCGCGCGGCATCCTCAACAGTATTGGTCGTCGTGGGCGGACCAGATCCGGCAACTGATGCTGCTGCGCGCGGCGCCGGGCGGCGTCGAAGCGGGCATGGTCGGCACGTCGGACGCGAAGCTGCTGGATCATCTGGTGACCTTCGGCGCGTGGACCCATCACGAGAGGGCCATGGACCGGTGGCGCCAGGGATTCGTCGGGTGGAACGGTCCCGAGCTGCTGCGCATCGAAGGCGAACTGCGTCTTCGCACGGGCGGTCCCGACGCGCAGCGCGCCGCGGAAACCGCGTTCGGCGACGCGCTCGCGCTCGCAGCCGGCCAGCACGCGCACGCGTGGGCGCTACGGACGACGAACAGTCTCGCCCAGTTGCGCCTGACCCAAAAGCGCGGTGCCGACGCGAATGCCTTGCTCGCGCCCTGGGTGGAACGTCTGGACGCGATGGGCAACAGCAAGGACGCCGCCGTCACGCGGCGGCTGCTGGCGCAACTTTGATTCACACCTTTTCACACCAGGGAACGCGGGCAGTCCTCTACCATCGGCTTTGTCTCCTCGATTTCCAGCGCGTTGTACCACGACCATGGATCCCACACAAAGCCCGAACGTCCCCGCACTGGCCGATCCCGCCATCCTCGCGTTCGGCCCCTTCGTCCTGCTGCGCGCGCGCCAGCAACTGATGAAGGGCGACCAGGAAGTGCGCCTCGGAAGCCGCGCCTTCACATTGCTGGTCGACCTGGTCGAAAGCGCGGGCCAGCTGCGCACCCGCAAGCAACTCGAAGCGAAGGTGTGGCCACGCTCGATCGTGGAGGAAACGAGCCTGCGGGTCCACATGTCGGCGTTGCGGCGGGCGTTGGGCGACGGGCGCGACGGCGCGCGCTATATCCAGAACGTGCCGGGCTGCGGCTACAGTTTCGTGTGCGCCGTGACACGGTTCGGCGGCATGCCGGAGGCGCCGGTGCCGGTGTTCGCCGCGTCCGAGTCGCGCCTGATCGGCCGCGCCGCCGAACTCCAGTCGCTGCCGGGCGAATGCGTGCGCACGCGCCTGCTGTCGCTCGTCGGTCCCGGCGGGATCGGGAAGACCTCGCTCGCGGCTGCCGTCGCGGAGCGGGCCGGCGGGCAGTTCGCGGACGGCGTGCTGGCGGTCGACCTGGCTTCCGCGGCCGCCGCCGGCTGCGTCGTCGACGCCGTGGCCGAGGCGGCCGGCGTGAGATTGCCGTCCACCGGGCGCCAGGCGGCCCTGTGCAAGGGGTTCGCACGGCACCGGCTGCTGCTGGTCCTCGACAATTGCGACCGCGTGGTCGAGGGCGCCGCCGGGCTGGCTATCGCGCTCCTCCGGGACACGTCCGGTGTCCACGTGCTGGCGACCACGCGCGAACCGCTCGACGTGCAGGGCGAGCGGATCCATTGGCTGGACGTCCTGCGCATGCCCCTCGACGCGCCGGACGATCCGCGCGAGGCCATGGCGTATGCGGCCGTCGCGCTGTTCGTGGCGCGGGCCAGGGCCAACGACGACCGCTTCGTCCTCGACGCGGCCAACGTCGGCGCCGTCTGCCGGCTGTGCCGCCACCTCGACGGCATTCCGCTCGCCATCGAACTGGCCGCCGCCCGCGTCGAGGCGCTTGGTGTGGCGGGGCTGGCCGAAAGCCTGGGCGACCTGCTGGGTCTGCTCACCCGCTCGCGCCGCACCGCGCTGCCGCGGCAGCGGACGATGGAGGCGACGCTGGCGTGGAGTTACGACCAGCTCGACGAGCAGGAGCGCGCCGTGCTGTGCCGCAGCGGCATCTTCCAGGCCGAGTTCAGCATCGCGGCCGCGCGCGACGTGTGCGCGTGCGCGGACATCGGTCGGGACGCCGTCGCCCGCTGCATCGAAAGCCTGGCCACGAAATCCCTGCTGGTGCGCAAGATGGAAGGCAGTACCGCGTTGTACCGGCAGTTGCTGCTGACGCGGACCTATGCGTTCGGCAAGCTGGACGATGATCAGAAAGCGGGGCTGGCACGGCGGCACGCCGGGCACGTGGCCGCGCTGCTCGCGCTCAGTCCCGCCGCCGTGGCCGCGCGGTCGGCGCTGCCTTGGGTGGCGGCGCACGGGCGCGCGTTCGACGACGTGCGCGCGGCGCTCGATTGGGCGTACGGCGAGCGCGGCGATCATGCGCTCGGCATCGCGCTGGTGCCGAACCTGATTTATACGCTGCGGTTCCTGGGCCTGCCCGACGATTTCCGGCGCCGCCTGATGCAGGCGCTGGACGACCGCGGCGCGCCGCGGCTCGCACCCGAGACGGCGCTGTCGGTGTACGCGGCGCTTGCCGTCCTCGGCGCCTACAGCCACACCGAATTCGACCTGCTCCGCGCGATCCTGGCCCGGCTCCAGGCCTTGCTCGGCCGCGTCGAGTCGCCGGCCTTGCGCATCGAGGCGCTTCTGGCCATGGGCGCCGCCACCTACGGCATGGGCGAGCCGGCGCTGATGCTCGACGTCGTGCGCGCGGTACGTGCGCTCGCCGCGCGCGAAGGCAATGCCGCCTATGCGCTGATGGCCGACCGCCTGGAGGCGAACGCACGCCATTTTCTCGGCGAGCACGACGCGGCGCAGGCCTTGTGCCACCATGTACTGCAGACTTCGGTCCCGGCCTCGGCATTCAGCGTGTCGAGTCCGACGCCGAATCCCGTCGGCGCGCGCTGGAATCTTGCAAGGATCGCCTGGATCCGCGGCAAGGCCGACCTGGCGGCGCAGCTTGCCCAGGAGGCGCTCGCGTTTGCGGAACAACGCCATGGACTTTCACTCTGCCAGACGCTCGTCGTCGTGGCGTTGCCGGTGGCGCTCTGGCGCGGCGACCACGCCCTGGCGGCACGGTTGGCCGCGCGGCTTGCGGGGCTGGGGGAGGCCAGCCGCAGCCCGTATTGGCAGGAATGGGCGCGCGCCTATGCCGCGGCGGCCGCGCTGCGCCGCGCGGGCAGGGCGGATGATGCCGCGGCCTGGCCGGAAGCCCTCGCCCCGTTCGCGCACGACACCCTGGCGACGCTCGGCGTCGGTATGCTGTCCGACGCCACGTCGGCGCGGGCGGACGCGGGCGTGATCGGCTGGTGCGCGGCGGAGGTCTGGCGGGTGCAGGGCGAACGGATGCTGCGCGAGGGCACCGCGTCGCGCGAGGCGGCCGGTGCGCTGTTCCTGCGCGCGCACGCGCTGGCGCGCAGCCAGCAGGCGTTGGCCTGGGAACTGCGGATCGCCTGCAGCATGGCGCGCTGCTGGCGTGGCACGCCGCGCGCGCCGGAGGGGCAATGCCTGCTCGCGGAGGCCGTGGGCCGATTAGACGAAGGACTCGACACCGCCGATTGCCGGGCTGCGCTCGCGCTGCTGGCATGAACGGGAGACACCGATGCCCACTTCCGCTTCCGACCCCGGCTTCACCCTCGACCGCGTGCGCAACGAGGCGCATTTCGGTGGCATGCGGCTCGACCTCGACGCGGCCGCCTACGCGCTGCTGCGAGCGCTGCTCGACGCCGATGGCGCCACGCTCGACCCGGCGCGCCTGGCCCAGCGCGACGGCGCGTCGACGCTGTGGGCCAGCGTCGCCCGGTTGAACGATACCCTGGCGCGCTGTTCGCCGCTGGCCGGCTACATCGCCAACTTTCCCGGACAAGGCTACCAGCTGGTGCGGACACGGGCGCCCACCAACCAGATGCTGGGCCGGTCCGCCGAACTGGCGCGTGTGACGGAGTTGCTGCAGACCCACCGTTTCGTGACGATCGTCGGACCCGGCGGCATGGGCAAGACCACGCTGGCGCGCGCGCTGGCGGCGCGCTGTGCCGGGATGTATCCGGACGGCGTGCGTTTCATCGACCTGGCCCCACTGGCCGAGGGCCGCGAGCTGGTCGGGGCGCTCGGCGCCGCGCTCGGCATTGCGCGCCTGACGCGCGAGACCCTGTCCCAGCTCGCCGCGTGCCTGCGCGGGCAGCGCTTGCTGATCATCTTCGACTGCTGCGAACATCACACCGAAGTGGCCGCCCTGGCGTGCGAAGCGCTGTTGCGCGCCGCGCCCGGCGTCGACCTGCTGTGCACCAGCCGCGAACCGCTGCTCGCGCACAGCGAGCGAATCGTGCGCCTCGGGCCGGTCGGCTTGCCGGAGGCGGATACGGTGCCCGATGCGGCGAGCGCCGCGCAGTACCCCGGCGTCCAGGTGTTCGTCGCGCGCGCGCACTTCGACAACCCGGCCGGGTTCGTCCTCGACGACCGCAACGCGGCCCTGGTGTGCGAAGTGTGCCGCGCCGTCGAAGGCATGCCGCTGGCGCTCGAGCTCGCCGCGTCGCTGGTCCGGCCGCTGGGCTTGCCGGCGCTTGCGCAGCAGACGTCGAGATGGCTGCTCGGCCCGTCGGCCGGTCCGGCGCACCTGAGCGGCCGGCACCGGACGCTGTCGAGCATGCTCGACTGGAGCTACGACGCGCTGGCGCCGCGTGAACAGGAGGTGCTGCGCCGCCTGGCGATATTCCGCGGCGGGTTCACGCTCGAAGCCGCCGGTGCCGTGGCGGCCGGCACGGCGCTCGATCCCGACTGCGTGCTGGACACCGTGATCGAGCTGGCCAGCAAATCCCTCGTGAGCATGGGCGGAGAGGGCGGCGCCCACCGCCCCCGCCTGCTCGACATGACGCGCGACTACGCCTACGACAAGCTGGCGGCGAGCGGCGAATTGCAGGCCGTCCAGGCGCGCCACGCACGGTGGCTGTGCACGCTGATGGACAGGCTCGAGAACGACTGGATGGTGCTCGGCTGGCGCGCGTGGGTCGCCCTATACGGCACGTGGGTCGACGACATTCTGGCCGCGATCGACTGGGCACTGGGGCCGGGCCAGGAGGCCGTCCTCGGCGCACGACTGGCCGGCATCGGCTTTTCGCTGGGCGACCAGATCGGTCTTGCGCGCGAGTTCCACGAGCGTGTCCGGCGTGCGCTCAAGACGATCGCGCCCTTGACGGACATCCCCGCGGACGTCCGGCTGCGCCTGAATTTCGTGAATGCCGACGGTCCCGGGCTCTCCGCCACGGGCATGTTCAAGCTCATGGGCACCGCCGACTCGGTCTTCCAACTCGCGCGCGATTCGGGCTCGCCGATGTTGCAGGGCGCGGCGCTGATCGCCATCTGGGGCGCTCCGTACATCCGGGCCGATTATCCGGCCGCGCTGGCCGGTGCCGAGCGCATCGCGCACGCGGCCCGGGCCGGTGCCGACCCGTATCTCGAACTCATCGGACAGCGCACGCTGGCGCAGTCCCTGCACTTCATGGGACGGCACGCCGAGGCGCACCGCTGCGCCGTCCTGGCGCTGTCGAATTGCGACCTGCGGATTCCGCTGGCCTACCAGCCCTCGCCGGTGCAGGTCGGCACGTCGGTCCGCATCATCCTCGCGCGCCACCTGTGGATGCAGGGCGCCGCCGACCAGGCGCTCGCGGTGAGCGAGGAGGCGCTCGTCCTGGCGGAGAGCGAGCGGCCGTCGGCGATGTGCCAGGTATTGTCCATGGCCGCGGTGCCCGTCGCGCTGTGGCGCGGCGACACGGCGCGCGCGTCCGTCCTGATGCGCCGGCTGCGCGATTGGGCCGAGCGTCACGGCATGGGATTCTGGATCGATTGGACGCAGCGCTTCGAGGACGCCCTGGCCGTGATCGAGGGCACGGCGGAGCCCCACAGTCTGCCGTCCTTCAACGACACGCACGATTTGTTCGCCAAGTGCCGCGACCACCTCGTCACGTTTTCCACGAGGCTGCTGACCGACGATGCGATCCGGCGCTGCGAGGCCGGCCTGGTCGCGTGGTGCCTGCCGGAACTGCTGCGCGCGCAGGCGGTCCGGCGGCTGGCTGTCGACGCGGCGGACGCCGGCGGCGCCGCCGCCATGCTGCTGCACCGCTCGCTGGCCGTGGCGCAGCGCCAGGGGGCACTCGCGTGGTCGCTGCGCAGCGCCACCAGCCTCGCCACGCTGTACCGGCACCAGGGTGCGACGGCGCGGGCGCGTGCCACGCTCCATCCGGTGCTGGCCCTTTGTCGCGAGGGCCAGACGACGGCCGACGTGCGCGCGGCCAATGCGCTGGCGGCCACGCTCGAGTGACCGCGACCATGAACGCAGGCCATGCCACTTTCCACGCGCGTGCAGCCGATCCGGCGCCCGTACTGGCGTTCGGACCGTTCCGCCTGCACGCCGAGCCGCTGCGGCTCTGCCGCCACGACGAAGAAGTCCGGCTCGGCGGGCGCGCGCTCGCGCTGTTGCTTGCCCTGGTGTCGAGGCCCGGAGAGGTCCTGGGCCGCAGCGCACTCGAGGCGCAGGTCTGGCCCTGTTCGGTCGTCGAGGACAGCAGCCTGAGGGTGCACGTGGCCGCATTGCGGCGGGCGCTCGGCGACGGCGTCGACGGCGCCCGGTATATCGCCAACATCCCGGGACGGGGCTACAGCTTCGTCGCCGCGGTCACGCGGATCGGCATCGAAGCGGCCGCGCCGGCGGCGGGTCCGCCCGACAGGATGAACAACCTGCCGACCAGCCTCGAGCGGCTGCTCGGCAGGGACGCCAGTCTCGCCACGCTGTCGGCGGCGCTGGCCAGGCGCCGGCTGGTCAGCATCGTCGGCCACGGCGGTATCGGCAAGACCTCGCTCGCCCTGGCGCTCGCGGCGCAGGTGCAGGAACGCTACCCGGACGGTGTCTGCTTCGTCGACCTGTCCCCGTTGACGGCGCCGAGCCACGTGGCCGAAACGGTCGTGGCGGCCCTCGGATTGCCCATGCCGTCCGAGTCGCACATCGGCGCGCTCGAAGCCTGGTTGCGCCAGCGCCGCCTGTTGCTCGTCCTGGACAATTGCGAGCACCTGCTCGACGCGGTGGCGGGGCTGGTCGAACGGATCCTGAGGCGTGCCCCCGGACTGGTCGTCCTGACGACATCGCGCGAACCGCTCGATGCCGACGGGGAATGGGTCCACCGGATCCCGCCGTTGGAGACGCCGCCAGACGGGCCGCCGCTCGACAGCGCGGAGGCGCTGGGTTTTGCGGCCGTCCAGCTGCTGGCCGAGCGCGCTGTGGCGAGTCTCGACGCGTTCGCGATCGACGGCGGCAACGTCCACCTCGCAAGCGCGCTGTGCCGGCGCCTGGACGGGGTGCCGCTGGCCATCGAATTCGCGGCGTCGCGCATCGGGCTGCTCGGTCTGCAGGGCGTGTGCGCGCAACTCGACGACCGGCTGCGCCTGCTCGGCAGCGGCAGGCGCACGGCGGTGCCGCGGCACCGTACCCTGCGCGCGCTGCTGGAGTGGAGCCACGATCTGCTGACGGCGCAGCAGCAGCGGGTCTTGCGCCGCTGCGGCGTGTTCAGGGGCGAGTTTGCGCTGGAAGCGGCGGACGCGGTGATCGCCGACGCCACGCTGCCGCCCGATACCGTGCGCGACTGCCTGCTCGACCTGGTCGCCAAATCGATGGTGCGCGTCGACCTGGCGCAGTCGCCGCCGCGCTACAGCCTCCTCGAGATCACGCGCGCCTACGCGCTCGATCGACTCGACGCCGATCCCGACCGTCACGCCGTGAGCCGGCGGCACGCGGAATACATGGTGGTCCTCGTCAGGCGCCGGGCGTCCGAAGGGTCGGAAACGCTGCCCCAACAGTCTTTCCTGTTCTATGCGTCGCATGTCGCGAACTTCCGCGCGGCGCTGGAATGGTGCTTCGGCCCGGACGGCGATCCCGCCATCGGGATCGCCTTGGTGGCAACGGATTACTATCCGATGGCGTTGTACCTGGGCGAAAACGAATACCGCATGCGCGCGGGGCAGGCGCTCGCTGCGATCCGCGCGGGGACGCCGGCCGACCCGCGCCATGAAGTCCGTATCTTCAGCGTGCTCCATTATTTTGCCGCCGTGGATGGCGACCAGCCGGCCCTCGATCGTTTGCAGCGTGCGGCCGAGCAGGACGAGGATGCGGGCACCCGCTTCGAAGCCCTCAGCCAGCTTCATTCCCACAATTTCGGGCGGGGGAATTACCATCTGTGCGAACCGTTGTCGCGCCGCAGCGAAGAGGCCGCGGGGCGCTGCGGCATGGCCGAGATGCTGCACGCGCGGCGCTTGCGGGCGCTGGCGTCGCATTACTGCGGCCGGCACGCCGCCGCCGCGGAATACGGGGCCGGCCTGCTGCGCAACGACGACCAGTGCGTGCCACTGAACCTGAGCGGATGGTTGTCCCGCAAGCTGTCGATGCAGATCGTCATGGCCCGCGTGTTCTGGATGCAGGGACAGGGCCGGCAGGCGACGGCGCTGGCGGAGAGCTGCGTCCGCGACGCCGCGGACGCGCGCTTTCCCGCCGCGCTGTCGCAGGCGATCTGCCTGGCGGCGCTGCCGATCGCACTGTGGCAGGGCGACGATGCGCTCGCGCAGACGCTGTTGCGGCAACTGGACGCGCACCTGGTGCGCCACCCGCAGAAATACTGGGCCGCCTGGCTGGACGACCTGCAACAGGTGATGGCGTTGCGCGCCGTGCCGCCGGTCCTGATCACGCGCATGCAGGAAACGCCCGATGCCAAGCTCCTCGATCACCTCGTGACGTTCGGCGCCTGGGGCTACCTGGACAGTGCGGTCGAACGGTGGCGCCTCGGCATGGTCGCCTGGAACGGTCCGGAACTGTTGCGCATCCAGGGAGAACTCATCCGTCGCGACGACACCGTGGACAGGCGGGGTGAGGCGGAGGCCCTGTTCGCGCATGGCCTCGCGCTGGCCACCGAGCAGCAGGCGCATGCCTGGGCGCTGCGCCTGGCCAACAGCATGGCGAGGATGCGGCTGGCGCAGGGACGGCCGGCCGACGCCCGGGCAGTGCTCTGGCCATGGCTGGGCCGCCTCGACATGCTCGGCAACAGCGTCGATGCACGGGAAACCCGAGTGCTGCTGGACCGGCGCTGAATTACATGCTTTCATATCCGCAACCGATAGCGCAGCTCACAAATGGATACCACACCCACCATGTTCCGGACAGACGATAGCGTTCACGATCCGGGAACCGGCCGTGTCGTCGGGTCGCCGGGGCGGGGCCGCCGGTTGCGCACGCCCGCACCGGACCTGCGGATCCTCGGGCGTTCGGCCGAACTCGCACGGGTGGCGGAGCTCCTGCAGGAGCGCCGTTTCGTGACCATCGTGGGGCCCGGCGGCATGGGCAAGACCACGGTGGCACGCGCGCTCGCCCGCGAATGCGCCGACCTCTATCCCGACGGCGTTCGTTTCATCGATCTGGCGATCATGGCCGAAGACCGGGAACTGGTCGGGGCCCTCGGCGCCGCGCTCGGCATGACACGCTTGACGCGCGACGGCCTCGCGCAACTCGCCCCGTGTCTGCGCGGCCGGCGCATGCTCGTCGTGTTCGACTGTTGCGAGCACCATACCGCCGTCGCCGCCGAGGCGTGCGAGGCGCTGCTGCGGGCGGCGTCCGGGATCGACGTGCTGTGCACCAGCCGCGAACCCCTGCTGGCGCGCAGCGAGCGGATTGTCAGGCTCCGGCCGATGGGCATGCCGAACGCGGTCGAACTCTTCGTCGCCCGCGCCCATGGCGACCACCCGGACGGCTTTTTCCTGGACAGCGGCAACGTGGCACTGGTGCGCGCCATTTGCCGCGCCGTGGACGGCGTGCCGCTGGCGCTCGAGCTGGCCGCCGCGCTCGTCCGGCCGCTGGGCCTGGACACGGTGGCGCGCCAGACTTCCAGATGCCTGCTCGCGTCATCCCCGGTACGAGTCCACGCGGGCGACAGGCACGATACGCTCGCGAGCATGCTGGACTGGAGCTACGACATGCTGTCGCCCGCGGAACAGCGGGTCCTGCGCTGTCTGGCGGTATTCCGCGGCGGGTTCACGCTGGAAGCGGCCGGGGCGGTGGCCGCTGCGGTGGCATCCGATACCGACAACGTCATCGATACCGTGATCGAGTTGGCCGGCAAGTCGCTGGTGAGCACGAACGCCGGCGGCGCTGACCGCCCGCGCCTGCTCGACCTCACGCGCGACTATGTCTACGACAAGCTGGTGCGAAGCGGCGAGCTGGATGCGGTGCGCCAGCGCCACGCCCGCTGGCTCGGCACCCTGATGGACAGGATCGAGCGCGACTGGATGGAACTGGCGCGCTGCACCTGGCTCGACTTGTACGGTCCCTGGATCGACGACATACTGGCCGCCATCGACTGGGCGCTGGGACCGGGCGGCGAACCGCTGCTCGGCGCCCGCCTGGCCGGCACCGGATTCTCGCTCGGCGACCAGATCGGCATCGCGCGCGAGTTCCAGGGGCGCGTGCAGCGCGCGGTCGAGGCCGTCGGCAACCTGGAGCATGCGCCGGCCCGGGTGCTGGAAATCCTGTGGCGCCTGAATGCCGTGGTGGCCGACGGCAGGGACCTGTCGGGCCACAGCTACCGGAAGCTGATGGACGATGCCGGGCGCAACCTGCTGCTGGCGCGCAAGGCAGGCACGGCGGTGCTGCAGTCCTTTCCGCTGATGGCCATGTGGGGCTGGCCGTATGTGCGAGCCGACTATCCGGCCTCGCTCGCCGGCGCGGAACATATGGCGCGTGCGGCGCGCGACAGTCGCGACCCGTATCTCGCACTGCTCGCGCAGCGCACGCTGGCGCAATCCCTGCATTACCTGGGCAGGCACGCGGAAGCGCGGCAGTGGGCCACCATGGCGCTCTCGAGTAGCGGCCTGCGCATCCCTTTGTCCTATCTGCCGTCGCCCGTGCAGGTGGCCACGTCGATGCGCATCGTCCTGGCCCGGGTGCTCTGGATGGAGGGCGCCGCCGATCAGGCGCTGGCGATGAGCGAACAGGCGCTTGCCTCGGCCGAACAAGACCGTCCGGTGGCGCTGTGCCAGGCATTGTGCCTGGCCGCGGCACCCGTGGCCATCTGGCGCGGCGAGCTCGCGCTGGCCGCCGCCCTGGTCGCGCGCCTGCGCGACTGCGCCGAAGGTCATGGACTGGGCTTCTGGCTCGACTGGGCCAGGCGCTACGAAGGCGCGCTGGCCGTCATGGCGGGGACCATCGAGGTGCGCGACCTGGCAGCGTTCGCCGACACGCACGAGTTTTCCGCGAAATGCCGCGACCAGCTGGTGACGTTTTCCCCCATGCTGCTGGCGGAGGATGCCGCCATGCGCGGCGCGTCCGGCCTGGTGGCCTGGTGCCTGCCGGAGCTGTTGCGTGCGCGGGCACTGCGCCGGCTGGCGGCCGATCCAGTCGACCGCGACGGCGCCGCCGCGGCGCTCCTGCACCAGGCGCTGGAGACGGCGCAGCGTCACGGGGCGCCGGCCTGGGCGCTGCGCAGCGCCACGAGTCTCGCTGCCGTGTACCGGCGCCAGGACACCGGTGCGCTGGCGCGCGCGGTCCTCGAACCCACGCTCGCGCGCTGCCGCGAAGGGTATGCCACGGCCGACCTGCGCGCCGCGACCGCATTGCTGGCCTCGCTCGGATGACCGGACCATGAACACCGGCGACGCGACGCCGCACTCCCGCCTGACGCTCGATCGCAGCCGCGGCGAAGCCTTTGCCGGCGCGGCGCGGCTGGATATCGACCTGGCCTCGTACATAGTGCTGGAAGCCTTGCTCGATGCGGACGGCGCCGTCGTCGACCCTGCTGCGTTCCGGCGGCGCTATGGCGCCGGGAAGCTGCGGGACAGCGTCGCCAGCCTGAACGACGCCCTGGCGCGCTGCACGCCCGTGCCCGCCTATGTCGCCCACTTTCCCGGACAGGGTTACCAGCTGGTGCGCACCGTGCAGCCCGCCGTGCGCCCGCTGGGACGCGCCGGCGAGCTGGACCGGGTGGCGCAACTGCTGCGGGCGCACAGCTTCGTCACTATCGTCGGTCCCGGCGGCATGGGCAAGACCACCCTCGCGCGTGCGCTCGTGGCCGAGTGCGCGGACAGGTATCCGGACGGTGTACGCTTCATCGATCTGCCCGTGCTGGCGGAAGGGCGCGAACTGGTCGGGGCCCTGCGCGCCGCGCTGGGCATGTCGCAGCTGACGCGGGACGGGTTGTCGCAACTGGCCGCTTCGCTGCGCGGGATGCGCATGCTGATCGTCTTCGATTGCTGCGAACACAGCACGAGCCTGGCCGCGCAGTCCAGCGAAGCACTGCTGCGGGCGGCGCCTGGGATCGATGTGTTGTGCACGAGCCGCGAGCCGCTGCTGGCGCACAGCGAACGGATCTTCCGGCTCGGCCCCCTGGGCGTGCCGCATGCCGGGGCCACGCCCGACGTGGCCGCGGCGGCGCGCTTTCCGGCCGTCGAACTGTTCGTGACACGGGCGGACAGCGAGAGTCCGGCCGGTTTTTCCCTCGACGACAGCAACGTGGCGCTCGTGTGCGAAATCTGCCGCTCGGTGGAAGGCGTGCCGCTGGCGCTCGAGCTGGCTGCCTCCCTCGTGCGGCCGCTGGGGTTGCAGAAGCTGGCGCGCGAGACCTCGGCATCGCTGTTGCGGCCGCCGGGCGGCCCGGGGCACCTGAGCGGTCGCCACCGCACCCTGTCGAACATGCTCGACTGGAGTTACGACGTGCTGGCGCCGCACGAGCAAAAAGTGCTGCGTGCCCTGGCCGTCTTCCAGGGCGGCTTCACGCTGGAAGCCGCGGGCGCCGTCGCGGCCGAAGCGGCGCAGGATCCGGACGACGTGGTCGATACCGTGATCGAGCTGGCCAGCAAATCGCTGGTGAGCATGAACGCGGACGGCGGCGCCAACCGGCCGCGGCTGCTCGACGTGACGCGTGAATATGCCTGGGACAAGCTGGTGCACAGCGGCGAACTGCACGAGGTACAGGCCCGCCATGCCCGCTGGCTGGACACGCTGACGGAACGGCTGGAACGCGACTGGATGACGCTGCCGCGCAGCACGTGGGCCGACTTGTACAGCCCGTGGGTCGACGACATGCTGGCCGCGATCGAGTGGGCGCTGGGGCCCGGCCAGGACCCGCTGCTGGGCGCACGGCTGGCCGGCGCCGGGTTTGCGCTGGGCGACCAGGTCGGCGTCGCCGCCGAATTCCACGGGGTCGTGGAGCGCGCGCTGCAGGCGCTCGGCAAGATGGCGGATCCGCCGGCGCTGGTCCTGTTGCGGCTGATCGCCGTGAACGGGGATGGGCGCGACCTGTCCGCCATGTCGTTCGCCAGGCTGATGGCCGACGCCGAACGATGCCTGCAACTGGCCCGCGACTCCGGTCTGCCGCACCTGCAGACGGCACCGCTGGTGTCGTTGTGGGGATGGCCCTATGCGCGCGGCGACTATCCGGCCGCGCTCGCCGGCGCCGAGCGGATCGCCCGCGAAGGGCAGGCCGGCAACGATCCTTACCTCGAGCTCATCGGCCAGCGTACGCTGGCGCAATCGCTGCATTTCGCGGGACGGCATGCCGAGGCGCATCGCTATGCGATGCTGGCGCTCGCCAACAGCCACCGGCGCATTCCCCTGTTCTATCTGCCGTCGCCGCTGAAGGTGGGCACCTCGGTCCGCATCATCCTCGCTCGTCTGCTGTGGATCGAGGGGGCCGCCGACCATGCGCTGGCGATGAGCGAGGAGGCGCTCGAATCGTCCGAGACCGACCGCCCCGTGGCGATGTGCCAGGTGCTGGCCATGGGATCGGTGCCGGTGGCGCTCTGGCGCGGCGACACGGCGCTGGCGACCCGGCTGGTCGCGCGTCTGCGCGAACGCGGCGAACGCCACGGCATGGGCTACTGGGTCGACTGGGCGGCGCGCTTCGAGGACGTGCTCGATGTGATCGAAGGCCGGGCCGCGGCGCACAGCCGGCCGTCCTTCGCGGATACCCACGAGTTCTCGGCCAAATTCCGTGACCACCTGGCGACGTTTTCGCCCAGTCTCCTGACGGCCGATGCCCTGGAGCGCGGCGCGGCCGGCACGGTCGGCTGGTGCGTGCCGGAGCTCCTGCGCGTCCAGGCGCTGCAACGCCTGGCGGCGGATGCCGGCGACGGCGACGGCGACGGCACGGCCGCCGTCTTGCTGGCCCGGTCGCTGGCGCTCGCGCACGAGCAGGGCGCGCTGGCATGGGCGCTGCGCAGCGCCACGAGCCTCGCTGCCCTGTACCTGCGGCGGGGCGACCGGCCATTGGCGCGGGCAACGCTCGAGCCGGTCCTGGCGCGCTGCAAGGAAGGCTTCGGCACGGCCGACCTGCGCGCGGCGCTCGCGCTGATGGCGACGCTCGGCTGACGGGGCGCCCTTCACGATTTTTCACGCCGGCCCGCCGCGTGAATTCACCGCGTTTCACTCGGCATGGCAGGACGGCTGGGCCAAGATAAGCGGCACGCACATGGCGTGCGGACCGCAGTCCACTTATCCCAAGGAGCCAGTCATGAAAGTCCTCTTCCTCCCATTGTTTCGCGCAGCCAGGCGCGGCATATGTGGACTCGTTCGCAGCCTGACGATGTTCGCGCTGCTGGCGTCGCCCGCGTTTGCCGAAACGCCGCAAAGCCGCTTCGCCGACGTCAACGGCAGCCGGATCCACTACCTCGTGGCGGGCAAGGGCGACCCCGTCGTCCTGCTGCACGGCTATACCGAGACCAGTCATATGTGGCTCCCGCTGATGGACAAGCTGGCGCGCGACCATCTCGTCATCGCGCCCGACCTGCGCGGCTTCGGCGAGTCGTCGCTGCCCACGGGCGGCGTGACCAAGGCCGAGATGGCGCAGGACGTGCACGCCCTCGTCGCCAGCCTGGGGTTGTCGAGCGTGAAGGTGGTCGGCCACGATATCGGCCTGATGGTGGCCTATGCCTATGCGGCCCAGTATCGCGACCAGGTCGGCAGGATCGCGCTGATGGATGCGTTCCTGCCCGGCGTGGGCAACTGGAAGGACGTGTGGCTGCTGCGCGACCTGTGGCATTTCCACTTCTATGGCGAGACGCCGCTGGCCCTGGTCAAAGGCCGCGAGCGCATCTATTTCGAACACTTCTGGAACGACTTCGCGGCCGACAGGAACCATTCGATTCCCGAAGCGGACCGCAGGCTGTATGCCGCCGCCTACGCGCGCGAAGGCGGGATGCGCGCCGGCTTCGAAGTGTTCAAGGCGTTCGAACAGGACGCCGCCGATTTCGCCGGCTTCGCCCGGACGCCGCTCACCATCCCCATGCTGGTCCTGACCGGACAGCGGGCTTCCGGCCCCGTGCTGATCGCCCAGGCCAGGCTGGTCGACACGAATGTCGAAGGCATCATCGTCCCCGGTGCCGGCCATTGGCTGATGGAAGAGGCGCCGCAGGTCGTCATTCCGAAACTCGTCGATTTTCTGAAATAAGGAGAGCGTCATGCACAACGTCACCGTCGCAATCGTGTATCACTCGGGTTATGGACATACCGCGCGCCAGGCCGCCGCCGTGTGGCGCGGCGCGAATGCCGTGGAAGGCGTGACGGCGCGCCTGTACGCCGTCGAAGGCGCCGATGCGCCCTGGGCCGAGCTGACGAACGCTGATGCGCTCATCTTCGGCGCGCCGACTTACATGGGAGGACAATCCGCGCAGTTCAAGGCGTTCCAGGACGCGACGTCGAAAACCGTGTTCGCGGCCGGTGGACTGTGGCGTAACAAGGTCGCCGCTGGCTTCACGAATTCCGCCGCGCGGTCGGGCGACAAGCTCGCGACGCTGCAGCAACTGGCCGTGTTCGCCGCCCAGCACGGCATGCACTGGGTGAACCTGGGCCTTCCGCCGGGGAACAATTCCAGTGCCGGCTCGGAGGACGACCTGAACCGGCTCGGCTTCTTCATGGGCGCGGCCTCGCAGTCGAACGCCGACGAGTCGCCTGAACTGGCGCCGCCGCAGGCCGACCTGCTCACGGCCGAGCACCTGGGGCGGCGCGTGGCCGAGGTCGCGCTGCGCCTGGCGTACGGCGAGGCGGCGCTGGCCGGCTAGCCTTCACACCTTTTCACACCGGCCGAGTCCACCGCTACCTTATCATGCCGCAAACAGACAGGAGAAGGCATGAGCCGCGCACGACGATCGTTGAACCACAGCCTCTTGCTGACCGCTTGCGCCTGCGGCTGGGCGCACGGACAGGAGGGCACCGCCACGATTCCCGAGGTGGTCGTCAGCGCGGAGCGCAGCGCTACGCTCGAACGCACGACGCCGGTGTCGATCGGCGTCGTCGGCCGGGGCGAGATCGAGCGCAAGGGCATCGCCGATCTGCACGACTTGGTCGGCGTCGTCGCGGGCGTCGCCGTACCGAACGGCTTCAGCAACATGCCGCAGGCGGTGGCGATCCGCGGCATCGGCGCCTCGAACGCGGCAATGAGCCAGGCGGTCGGGATCTACATCGACGACGTGCCGCTGCTGCGCGGTTACGCCACCGGCTTGTGGGACCTGCCCGACATCGAGCGCATCGAAGTGTTGCGCGGACCGCAGGGGACGCTGTACGGCCAGAACTCGACCGGCGGCGCGGTGCGCTTCGTGACGCGCGATCCCTCGGCGGACACGGCGGCCTGGTTGGCGGCGGGGGCGGGCAACGTCGGCACGCTCGAAGCGCGCGGCTATGTGAACGGCGCGCTGAACGATGAGTGGAGCGCCAGCCTGGCGTTTTCGCGCCGTACCAACGACGGTTTTTCGTACAACGCGACCCGCCACACCCGGGTCAACAACCTCGACGTCGCACAGTTCCAGACCAAGCTGCGTTATGCGCCGCGCCCCGGCCTGGAGGCGATCCTCGCGGTCGATGGGGCCGAGGACCGGTCGGATTCCAACACCACCGATTACCCGCTCAACCATCCGGACGCGGCGCCGCGGGTGACCTTTACGGACGCGCCGCGCGGCGCATTCAGGCGCGATGCGGGCGGCGCGTCGCTGCGCGTCGCTGCGGACCTCGGCCGCGGGCTCACGCTGCGTTCCATCAGCGCCGTGCGTCGCTACCGCGACGATCCGACCGTGGTCGACTACGGCGGGCTGGAGGTGCAGCGTTTCGGGATCTCGCAACGCGTCTCCCAGACCGCGGTCTCGCAGGAAGTCCAGCTGCAGTCGTCCGGCGACCGGTTTGCCTGGACCAGCGGCGTCATGTTCGTGCACGACCGCTTCGACTTCGACCGCCTGTCCGCCGTCACCCCGCCGACCGCCCCCGCCACCGCGTATTCGCAGGCCCTGACGCACCTCGAGACGGACGACGCCGGCATCTACGGGCAGGGCCGCTATCGGCTGGCGCAGGACACCGGCCTGACCGTCGGCGCGCGCGCCTACCGCACGCGCCAGACCGGATCGAACGGCTTCTGGCGCACCGACGCCCAGGGCCGGCGCACGAACCAGGTCTACCTGGCGCCCGACCTGGAAACCAGCAGCAGCGGCGTGCTGCCCCGTCTCGGGATCGACCGCCAGTTCGGCGCGCATACCTTTGTTTATGCCAACGTGGCGCAAGGCGCCAAGTTCGGCGGGTTCAACCGCGCCGCCGAATCGCTGCTGTCGGCGCGGCTGGCGACGAAGCCGGAGAAGGTGCGCACCTGGGAGACGGGGGCCAAGCTGCGCCTCGCCGGCGGCAAGGTCACGGCGAATGCCGCGCTGTTCTACAACGACTATCGCGACTATCTCGCTTCGCTGACCGGAACGCGCATCAACGGCGTGCAGGTCAACGACGCGGTCATGATCAACGCCGGCAAGGCACACAGCTATGGGCTCGATCTCGAGCTGGCGGCGCAGATCGCCGTGCGCACCCGCTGGACGCTCGCCGTCGAAGCCCTCGGTTCGCGGATCGACGAATTCGCCAACCCGACCGGCACCGCGAGCGGCGCCGTCGTCGGCCACCGCTTGCCGAATGCGGCGCCACTCAGTGCCGGCACCAGCATCGATCACCGGCAGCCGCTCGGCAACGGTTCGACGCTCGCGCTGGAACTGTCCGCCATCTACCTGCGCCCGCAATTCCTCGATGTCGCCAACAGCACGTTGACCCGAGTCCCTGCGCAGGGCTACCTGAACGGAGACCTGTCGTGGCGTGCCCCGGACAGGCACTGGACCGTATCCCTGCGCGGCAAGAACCTCGCGGGGAAGAGTTATGCGCTGCTGCGGCAGGTCGTGCCCGCGCTGGGGCTCGACGCGAGTTATTACAATCCGCCGCGCACGATCCTCCTGACGGTGCGCCACGACTGGTAATTCAGCGGGCAACGACCCTGAAGTCGACGCGGGCCTCGTCCCGGCACCGCAGTTCGCTCTGCCGGCGCGCCTCGAACGCCGCGCACAGCCGGTTGCCGGCCGGGTCTTCCAACGACGGATGAATGCGCACCTGGTACCGGCCCGCCTGCCACGGCGCGGCCGGCACGAAGCGCCATTCCGTCTCACCGCGTGCGAGCGAGGCCTTGCCGGGGATGCGCCTGCCGTCGGCGCCGGCCACGGCGATCAGCGTCGCCGCGCTGGCATTGATCGCCGCCGTCAGGCCGAGCACGAGCGGCGCCTTGCTGCGCGCGGCGGGCGCATGCAGCCGCCATGCCGCCGGCACGAGCTTGCGCTCGTACGCCGGGCCGACGCGCCACGCACGGATCAACGGGTGCGCCAGGCGCGGGTCCCTGACCTCGATGCTGACCCGGTCACCCTCGTGCAGCGCCGGCCCGACGGCGAGGTTGGGCCCGACGCCGTGCTTGATGCGTCCGGGCTGCATCAGCACCACGAGCCCGCGTTCGTCGCGGTCCGGAAGGTCGATGTCGAGCAGTGCGTCGGCGATCGGCTTGCCGGCCGCGTCGCGCAGGATGATGGCCTGCATCGGGACCGCCGGCAGCGGCCGGTCGAAGTGCACTTCGATGCGCAGCAGGTTGGCCGGCACCTCGGCGCCCGACGGCGTGATCGTGCCGGCGGCGCCGGCCAGGGCCAGCGGCAGCAGGATGGCGGGCGCGCCCATGGTCAGCGCGCCAGTTCCGGATAGCCTTCGAGCGCGCGCGCATATTTGTGAAGCGGCCGGAATTTGTCGTCCGGCGGATACGTGTAGTCCTTGAAGTCGTATTCGTTGACGAAGTCGCTCAGGCGCAGATAGGCGCCTTTCGGGATCGACATCAACTGCATGGCGCCGCTGGCGCCGTCGCGGCGCAGGGCCAACAGCAGCTTGTCGTCGAGGTTGTCGAAGCGGGTGACCGCCGACATCGGCGTCATCGTGCCCTTCACCCCGGCATAGGGCTTGTCCGGCACCGAGATAGGCTCGTGCAGGCCAGGCAGCCTGGCCTGCGCGGCGATGTCGCTGACCGACATGAGGTCCGCCGAGCGGCTGGAATTCGCCAGCAGCACCATCTCCTTGCCGCCGAATTTGTAGCTCACCATGCCGACGGGCGCGCTGCCCCAGCCCATTTCGCCGATCGTCTTGCCGACGATGTGGGCGCCGTCCTCGATCGCGTTCAGGGGGATCAGCACGAGCGGGGTGCAGGTATAGGCGGCAACCATGCTGGGCACCCCGTCGACCGTCGCGAACGTCATGGCGCGAATCGGCGCCCGTGTCTCGATCTGGTTGTGCACGGGGTGGTACATCTCGACCGTGGCGGTACGTCCTTTGCCGTTGAACGGGACGTCGTACACGCGCAGCGCGGAGGCGAAATCCCGGTTCGACAGGCCGGCCAGGTACAGCTTGCCGTCATGGTATTTCATGTCCGTCACCGTCAGCGCCGGCGCCGGCAGGTCGCGCCAGAACGACGCGTCCGGCGCCGGCGGATCGGTGATGGTGACGAAGGCCTTCAGGTCGGATGTCGGCAGGCGCCTCACCTTGCCGGAGGCATCGATCGACACGACGGCCGCCTTGCCGCCCGCCGTCACCGACACGTAGGCCAGGCCGGTCCCCGGTTGCACGGCCAGGTCGTCGAAGCGCAGCGTCGCTTCCTTGACCTTGAGGGTGGCTGCGATGGATTTCTGGACGTCCTTCAGGTTGAAAGGGGCGGCCGGCGCGGCGCTCGCCGGCGGCACTTTCACGGCGTAGACGCGCGCCGCCTTCCAGTCGGCGACATACAGCGTGCCGGCGTCGTCGAACGTGAGCTTGGAGGCCGTCCTGAGTTCGGCGCTGTGGGCTTGCGCGGCCAGCAGCAGGCAAAGGGACGCGTGCTTCATGTGCAGGGCAAATCGTGGCATGACATTCTCCTGTGGTGGGGAGCTTTCATGTTGGGCCGCCCCGTTCGCGGCGGCCAGTGAATTGTCGTGAAGCGGCGTGCGGCGGCACGGTGCGCCGATTTCACAGCGATTCACTGTGCGGCCGCGAGCGGCGTGCCTACACTTGTCGTGCAAGCTCAGGATCAATCACCAGGAGGGCCCGACATGAAACGCTTGGGAGGCGGGGCGCGGACAGCGGTCACGCTCATCGTCGAGCACGAGCTCGCCGACGCGGACTCCACGGCGCGCTACGACGCGTGGCTGCGCGAGATCCTGCCGCTGGCCAGAAGCTTTGCCGGACACTGGGGCATGGACATCGTGTGGCCCGGCGCCGGCTCGACGCGCTATACACTCGAGTTGCGCTTCGAGGGTCTGGATCAGCTGCGGGCCTGGGTCGACTCGCCGGAACGGGTCGCGCTGACGGCGCGTATCGAGCCATCGCTGGCGCAGGAAACGCTGCAGGTCGCCAGCGGACTGGAATTCCTGTTCACGGCGCCGGCGGACGTGCCGCCCAGGCGCTGCAACCGGTTCCTCCTGGCGCTGCTGCGGTCGATGGCGCGGCTGGCTGCCGGCTGGCCGAGCCGCTTCAGGCAACCGTGCGCCGTGCGGCACCCGACGGCGCGAAGACCAGCAGGATGACGCCTGCCAGCAGCGTCGCCGCAATCACGGCGAACATCGTATTCGCGCCCTCGGCGTGCAGGAGCGGTATCAGCAGCAAGGGGCCGAGCGCGGCACCGATGCGGTTCATGGCCCAGGCCCCGGCCACGGCGCGTCCGCGGGTCTCGGTCGGAAACTGCTCGCTCAGGTAGAGGTTCAGGAAGGACAGTTGCATCGAGACGAGCAGGGTGAACGCGAAGCTGCTCACGATCAGCGGGACCGGCGCCGTACTCATGACGAACAGCGTGCCGGCGGCCAGCATGCCGGTCGAGCAGGCGACCATTGCGGTACGGCGTCCGATGCGGTCGATCACGGTGGCGATGAGGAGGTTGCCGACGAGCGGACCGAACGTGGACAACCCGACGTAGAGGAGGGTGTCGGCCACCTTGAAACCCTTCTGCGCCAGAATCGCGCCGCTGAGAAGCGGGAACGCGACCGTCGACCAGGGGCTCAGGAACGACAGCGCGGCGGCCAGCGGCCATGAACGGTTGCGGGCCGCGACGTCGGTCGTGGCCGCCGCGTACGCTGGCGGCACGACGCGCAGCAGGGGCCGCGCACGCTCGAAGCGGAGACAGGCAAGGTCGGCGGCGCCCATGCGCAGCCGGGCGGCCAGCCAGCGCGGCGATTCCGGCAGCAGCAGGAACAGGATGCCCGCCAATCCGGACCCGCTGGCGCCCGCGATGAAACCCCAGCGCCACGCCTCCAGCCCGAGCGGCTGCAACGGCGTCAGTGCGCGGACCAGGAAAATCCCGGCGGTCGGCCCGAGCGTCGCGATGCCGATCGTCACCATCATGAATGGGCCGCGACGGCCCGCCGGGAGCAGGTCGGTCAGGTAGGTGATCACCAGCGGCGGAAACCCGCCGAGTGCCAGGCCCGACACGCAGCGCCACATCGTGACGCCGCCGATATTCGAACTGAACGCCGCGCCGAACGATCCGACGCACAGCAACAGCAGCAGTCCGCTCAGCGTGAACCGGCGGCCGTGGCGGTCCGCGACCCAGCCGGACAACGGCGCGCCGACGGCGGCGCCGGCAAACACCGACGACAGCAGCAGCGACAACTGCCCCGGCGCCGCCGTGTGCGGCGGACTGGAAAACACGGCGGCAAGCGCACTTCCGAGCATCATTTCGAGCAGGTCGAATCCGAAACCCAGCGCGCACAGCGCAATGGCGAACGCGTGAAGACGGGTGAACGGCGCATGGTCAAGGCGTTCGGCGATGGTAGGTGGCGTCAGATCGGCATGCATGGCGGCTCCCGGTTCGAGTATCGGCCCATCATAACGCGGCGCGGCGCGCCGGCGGCCGCGGCGGACCGCGCTTTCACACAAATTCACACGGTTCGACCGACCCTGTCTTTCCTCGTTTTCACAACGATTAACTGGCGCCTCGCGCCGGCGCCGAGGAAGATGAAACCGTCAACCAAGCGCAGGAGCCGCCATGAATTCCGCCGTCGCCATCGATCCGCGCGCAGCCCACCGGACCTGCGATCCCGTGTTCGAAAAAGTAGGCCTGCGCTGCATCCGCCTGAAGCTGGCGCGCCAGTGCGTCAGCGCCAGCGTCGGCACCTTTTTCGCTGCCGACAAGGTGTTGCTGGGGTGGGCCATGCATCACCTCGAGCCCCTCGAATGCGAATTCGAGATCGTCTACGACGACGGCCGCACGCTCGCCGGCGAATATCGTTTCCAACGCCGGCGAACGACGCGTCCGGCCCTGATGGCATTCGTTCGCAGGACGCTCAGGGGCTTGTGCGCTGACACCGGCAAAGCCGCGCCGATGTGGGGCCTGATCGAAGGTCCGCACAGCTTCCTGGCGCATTACGAAACCGAAGATTTCACCTCAGCCTGAAGAAAGGAACGCTTATGTCATCCCTATCCACACTCGGTGTTGTCCACACCGTCATCAGCCTGGTTGCCGTCGGTGCCGGCATCGCCGGCTTCATTCGCGACGGCCGGATCGATTCGCGCACCCGTCACGGCAAGCTGTATGTCGTGACGACCGCGCTGACCTGCCTGAGCGGATTCTTCATTTTTGCCCATGGCGGCTTCGGCAAGCCGCATGCGCTCGGCGTGGCGACCCTGGCCGTGCTGGCGCTGGCGCTGGCGGCGGAGCGCGGCCTCGTCTTCGGCAGGGCGGCTGCGCGGACCGCCACGGTCGCCTATTCGCTGACGTTCTACTTCCACCTGATCCCGGCGGTGACCGAGACGTCGACCCGCCTGCCCGTGCACGCGCCCCTGGTGGCGAGCGCGGAGTCTCCGGTGCTGGCCGTGGTCTTCGGCCTCATGTTCCTCGTGTTCCTGGCCGGCGTTCGGATGCAGTTGCGCAGGCCGGATGGACACATCGGCAAAGCGAGTGTACGCGGAGCGACGCCATGAGCCTGCGATCCGCGCTGCCGCTCGCCATTCTTGCGCTGGCCTGCGCCGCCTTTGCAATCGGCACGACCGAATTCGTCATCATGGGCATCCTGCCCGACATCGCGCGTGCGCTGTCCGTGTCGATATCGTCGGCCGGGCTGCTTGTCAGCGCTTACGCGCTCGGCGTGGCCGCCGGCGCGCCCGCGCTGGCGCTGCTCACGAGCCGGATGCCGCGCGAACTCGCGCTGCTCCTGCTGATGGGTGTCTTCGTCGTGGGCAATGCGTTGTGCGCGCTGGCACCGGACTACACCGCCCTGATGATCGCGCGCATCCTGACCTCGTTCGCCCACGGCTCGTTCTTCGGCATCGGCTCCGTCGTCGCGGCGTCGCTCGTCGCACCCGACAAACGGGCGGGCGCGATCGCGCTGATGTTCTCGGGCCTGGCGCTCGCCAATGTCCTTGGCGTGCCGCTCGGGACATTCATCGGCCAGGCCTTCGGGTGGCGCGCGACGTTCTGGGGCGTGACCGCCGCAGGCGTCGTCGCGGCCGTGGGTGTCGCGGCGCTCGTGCCCGCGCAAGGGAACGGCGGCGCGCTCAACCTGCGCAACGAAGTCGGCGTTCTGGCCAAGCCGCAGGTCTTGCTGGCGCTGGCGATGACGGTGCTCGGATTCGGCGGCGTATTCGTCGTGTTCACGTACATTGCTCCCATCCTCGAGCAGGCAAGCGGCTACGCGCCGTCGTCGGTCGCGCCGCTGCTGGCCCTGTTCGGCGTCGGCCTGGTGATCGGCAACCACGCGGGCGGCAGGCTGGCGGATCGCGGCGGATTGCGTACGCTGCGAGTCCTCCTCGGTGCGCTCATCCTTGTCATGATCGTGTTCACCAAGACCATGCATGGCCGCGTCGAAGCGGCCGTTACGGTGTTGTTCTGGGGCGTTGCGGCATTCGCCATAGTCCCCGGCCTGCAGATGCAGGTGCTGCGCCATGCGGCAAGCGCGCCCAACCTCGCTGCCACGCTGAACATCGGCGCCTTCAACATCGGCAATGGGTTGGGCGCCTGGCTGGGTGGTGCCGTCCTGTCCCGCGGCGCGCCGCTGGACATGTTGCCGTGGGTGGCGGCCCTGATGACGCTCGCTGCGGTCGGCGTTGCCATGATTGCGATGCGGATCGACGAACGGGATCCCGTCGTGCATGCCGCTAGTGCGGATGCCGATGCGGTGGCGGATTCGACGCGTTGACCGGACTTGCGCGCATTGTGCTTGCAGCGTGAGCGTTCACGTGCCGTTGCGCGCTGCCGAGGCGATCTCGGGACATGGTACCGCTGATGGTACGGTCAGAACCCCAGCCATAAGATCCGAGAATATTCCAATGGTTAGCTCAGTCATTGATGATTGAGTGGGAGTAAGCATCTTTTTTAACCCTTTGATTTTATTGGGTTAATCGAATGCCGTTGACGGACTTTACTGTATCGTCAATGGCATTTTTCATGGTGCCTATCGCCGTTGCGATTCTTTGTATGCGGGACGCCTGATCGACTTGCATTCAGCCCCCCATGTTTTCGGCTCGCCTGAGCAGAGATACCTGCTCAGGCCGGAATTGGTGTGTCACCCGGCGTTGGCCGATGATTCCAAGCCCCGAAGCGCCAGCAGCAGGCCCGTAGCGAGATCAGTTTCGAATTCATAGCGCAACGGTTGCAGTTCCGGTAGCTCCAGCACGCTGCTCAGGGCCACCGCCGGGCTCGCGAGCGGCCACAATCCGATCATCAGTGCCATTGCTAACCGCAGGAACGTCACATATGCGGTGAGCGGCAGCGCCGGCGCCAAGCGATGAAGTTGCTCGGCCACATCCGATATTAATTTCAACGAGCTGAGCTTGAATTCCGTTAGCCTCTCGGTCGAAACGTTGCGCTCGATGATCGAAGGCAAGATGCTGAACAGGTGGCACATCAGCGGGTAGGCCGCGCTTGCGCGGGCGAAGTCACGAGCGATGATTTCCGGCGAGACCCGCGGGGCGGCGGCGAGTCGGGTGCCCAGATCGTCTCTCCAATGCGCCGACTCCTCCTCCAGTAAGGCCAGCAGAAGTGCCTCGCGGTTCTCAAAATATCGATACACGTTCGATTTGGTCATCTGCGCCTGCCGCGCCAATTCGTTCAAGCCCAGCTCTCTCACATCCATGCCTGCATGCAGGGCCGCCTTGGCAGTGTCCAGCAGGTGTCGGCGGCGCTCCTCTTTTTGTTCTGGCCGACGCGCGCGTTGAAATGGATCTGGTGTTGTCATAAAGATCAATCGGTAAAAAGTGATGTGTGGCTCAACTGTTTCGGGCGGGGTATCGCTTGACAAGAGACCAGTGGTCTTTTATATTGAAGACCACTGGTTCCTTATTATACCCTTCAGCGGAGCGCAATATGTCTACCCCACTCATGGTTCGTTCAGAACTTCTTAGCCAGAATTTGACCGGCAAGACTTACGTCGTTACTGGCGCCAATTCTGGCATCGGCCTGGTCACCACCCGGCAACTTGCGAAACAGGGCGCCACAGTCATCATGGGTGTGCGGCGCGTCAACGAGGGGACCCGCGTAGCCGCCGAGATCCGCCACGAAACGGGGGCGGCCAAGCTGATCGTGTACCAGCTGGAACTGGACGACTTGAAGTCGGTGCGCGCTTTCGCGGACGAGGTGAACCGCAACCATCCTGAGCTGCAAGGTCTAGTCAACAATGCCGGCGTGATGAATACGCCGTTCGGCCGCACCAAGGATGGTTTCGAAACCCAATTTGGCGTCAACCACCTTGGGCACTTCCTGCTTACCAACCTGTTGATGGACGCGCTCAAGGCTGGGGCGCCGTCACGCGTGGTTAACCTGTCGAGCTTCTTCCACGAGTTCGCGATGGGCCGTAAAGGTGAGATCCACTTCGATGACCTGAACTATGAGCGCCGCCCGTTCGATACGTGGGAGGCGTACGCGCAGTCGAAGCTGGCCAACCTGCTACACGCGCGCGAGCTGGGCCGCCGCTTGGCCGGCACAGGTGTGATGACCGCCAGTGTCAACCCTGGTTTCGTGCGCACCAACCTGATGAAAATGCCGCTGCCGAAGTGGCTGCAGCGCCTGCTGCTGCTGCCGGTACAACGCCTGATAGGCATGATCGAACCATGGGAAGGCGCCCAGACTACGTTGCACGCATTGCTGGCGCCGGAGGTCGCGCAGCAATCGGGCGCCTACTTCAGCCAGATCGCCCGTTACCAGGACAAGACTTCCCGCGCCGGCGGATGGCCCCTGCGTTCGCCCAACCCAGTGGCGCTCGACGACGATGTCGCCGAACGGCTGTGGAACGCCAGCGTGGCACTGGTGGAATCGAAGTGAGAACCGAGACGAATCCCGCAGCACAGCGCTACTACAACCAGGAGCAACCCATGAAGAAACGTAATCTGATGATCGCATTGACGCTGGCCCTCACCATGACCGGTGGCGCCGCACTAGCGCAGAGTACCCCGGTCGGGGTATGGAAGATGTACGACGATGACACCAAGCGGCCGCTGTCATTGGTGCGCATCAGCGAAACGGCCGGGGTTCAGACCGGCAAGCTTGAAAAACTGCTCGACCCAGCGCGTCAGAACGACAAGTGCACGCTATGCGGCGACGAACGAAAGAACCAGCCGATGCTGGGCATGACGATCATGCGCAATGTGAAGGCCTCAGGTGACGGCACTTGGGGAGGCGGCGACATCCTCGATCCGAACAACGGTAAGGTATACGGCGTGCGGCTCAAGCCGATCGAGGGCGGCAAGGCGCTCGAAGTGCGCGGGTATATCGGGCCGTTCTTCCGCAGCCAGCGTTGGACCAGGGTCGAATGAGCCATGGTCAATCGACGTAGCGCATTCATGTCGGCCGGTGTCACGCGAACGCTGGCGTATCGAGCGTTGCCAGCGATAGTTGCGGTTTATGCTAAAGCGCTACGTACCAATATGCCCCCGCTGAAATCAAAAAGGCAGTGTGACACGGGCACCAAGCAATTCGACGTTGAAAAAGTGGCTGCGGCAATCGAGGCCGATGCAGGCGAAGCACTCCCTGATCTGCGGCAGGTACTGGTTGAAGCGAAGGCCGGACTTGGGCGTGTCACAACGCCGGAGCAGATCATCGTACGTCATGCACGGGAGAAGTCCGGATTCACGCAATCTGCGTTTGCCGAACGCATTGCAACTCCTGTCGCAGCCTTGCGCGCTCGATGAGATTTGCCAACACCCAAGTCGTTGTCGATCGCCGTCGTGAGGACGGGATAAGTCTCGCAAGGCGGTCAGCGGCTCCCGGAATGTGTGTATACTCGGAATTTTTCTGATGTGGTCCCATGCCTGCTGATCAACAAGACAGAACATCGCCCTTGGCCAGCCGCGCCCGGCGCGTGTCTTCCCGCGACGTGGCAGCGGCGCTGCTTTTCCTGGCTGCCGTGCTCGGCGCCAGTCCCGTGTTGGCGCAAGCAACCAAACCGTCACCGCCCGCGGCCGCGCCCGTCAAGCTCGACACCGTCACCGCGCGCCGCGGCGACATCCGGCAAACGGTCGACGCGGCCGGCAAGCTTCAGCTCCACAAATGGGCTGACGCGTACGCCCAGATTGGCGGACAGGTGAAGGAGGTGTCGGTCGCCATCGGTGACACGGTCCAGGCCGACCAGGCCCTGCTCGAAATCACGCCGACCCAACAACCCGCCAAAGTCGAAAGCAATCGTGCCCAGATGGCCCGGCTGCAGGCGGATCTGGCCGACCAGCGCGCGCAACTTGAATTCGCCCAGCTTCAGTTCAAGCGCCAGACCCAGTTGAAAGCGCAAAACGCGACCCGCGAGGAAGCCTTCGAATCGGCGCGGATGAACGCGTCATCGGCAACCGCGCGCGTCGATGCGATCACGGCGCAGATCCACGAACTCGAAGCAACATTGAAAATCGACGAGGAAGCGCGTCAGAAAACGCTGGTAAGGTCGCCGATTTCCGGCACCGTGGTGTCGATGGCGGCTCGCACGGGACAAATGCTCGCTGCCGCGCAACCTGCCGCACCGCTGCTCCGGATTGCCGACCTGTCGGACATGACGGTGGCCGCGCGCGTTGCGGAAAGCGATGTGACGCGCTTGCGGCCCGGCATGGCGGCGAGTTTCACGACCCCTGGCTATCCAGGAAGACACTGGTCGGGAAAGCTGCGCCAAGTCATTCCCATCCCGGCCGACGGCACGGGCGAGCAGGGCAAGCAGGCCTTTTATACTGTCCTGTTCGAGGTCAAGAATCCGGATCACGAACTGATGAGTGGCATGAGTGCGCAGGTGCAGTTCGTCGTCGCGCAGGCGCGCGATACGTTGCTGCTGCCGGCGAACGGCCTCGGTGCGCAGGACGAGGAGGGCCAGTACAACGTCAATGTGCTCGACGCCGGCCAACACGTCGGCGCCCGCAAGGTGAAGGTCGGATTGCGCAATGCGCAGCAGGTGCAGATCCTGTCCGGCCTGGCCGCAGGCGACAAGGTGCTGGTCGGCCCCGTGCCCGATGTGTTTCCGGCGGCGGCCGCACCGGATGCCGGCACGAAGTCCGCTACGGCATCGGGCTCCTGAGGCATGCCGATGACACACCGCGCCTTGACGCTGACCTTGTTGGCTTGCTTCGTGCTGACGGGATGTGCCAGCCATGCACCCATCGCCGAGCCGCCGCCCAAGGTCGACTTGCCTGCCGGTTGGACCGTCGCCGGAGCGCCGGCCGCCGGAGCGCCGAACCACCAGGAGTGGCCTGACAAGAATTGGTGGCAGCGGTTTGGTAGTCCTGAACTGACGCATCTTGTCGATGAAGGCCAGTCCAGCAATCTGGAACTCGCGGGGGCACTGGCACGCGTGAAGCAGGCCGAGGCCGAGGCGCGCATTGCCGGCGTGTCTTTGCTGCCGACTGCAAATTTCTACGGCGACGCCAGCCGCGCCGTGCCGATCGGAAGCGGCAGCGCGAGCACCTCCGCCGGCGGGTCGTTGCAGGTGTCCTACGAAGTCGATTTCTGGGGCAAGAACAAGGCGAGCGTGGCATCCGCCGAAGCGTCGCTCGAGGCGAATCGTTTCGACCGTCAAACCGTCGCATTGACGGTCACCAGCGGCATCGTGTCGACCTATCTGCAGGTGTTGTCGCTGCATGACCGGCTTGCCGTCGCGCGCGAGCACGTTGCGAACGCCGAACATGTGCTGAAGCTGGTTGAGGTACAACAAAGCGCGGGTGCCGCCTCGACGCTCGATCTCGCGCGCCAGCGGTCCGCCGTGGCGCAGCAACAATCGGACATACCGGACTTGATGCAGCAGGAGCGCGAAGCGCAGTCGGCGCTGGCGATCCTGCTCGGTAAAACGCCGCAGACATTCTCCGTCGGCCAGTATGGACTGGACACGATTACCTTGCCCGAGGTGTCCCCGGGCTTGCCGTCCGAGCTCCTGTCGCGCCGGCCCGACATCCGCCGCGCCGAGGCCAACCTGGCTGCCGCCGATGCCAACGTCGCCGTCGCTCGGGCGAACCTGTTCCCCAGCATTAACCTCACCGGGGCGATGGGCGCGCAAAGCAGCGCCTTGCTGTCGCTGCTCAACGCACCGAATCTGCTCGCCAATGTCAGTGCCTCGCTGATGGCGCCGATTTTCGACGGCGGCCGGCTGAAGCGGGAACGCGACCTCGCCATCGCCCGAAAACAGGAACTGGTCCAGGTGTATCGCGCGACCGTGATCGCCGCCCTGTCGGAAGTGGATACGGCGCTGGGCCAGATCCGCAGCCTGGATGAGCAGCGGCGCCTGAAGACAGCCGAACAGGAGCAGGCGCGCCGGGCGTACGACCTGGCGGAAATCCGGTACAAGTCGGGCGCCGAAGATTTGATGACGGTTCTCGATACGCAGCGCGCGTTATCGGACGTGCAGAACGATATGGGGACATTGAAACTGAAGCGCCTGCAGGCGACGGTGTCGTTGTACAAGGCACTCGGCGGTGGTTGGAAGGACGATCAACGCCCAGGCAATCCGCCTGCCGCAAAAACCTGATCGGTGGTGGCAGGGCGCCCGGCCAGGATTGACGTCCTGGTCGATCGCCAGCTCGGCGATCACGCTCCTGAGCCACTGGTTCCCTGACTCCTTGTGGGAGTTCGCATGCCAGAGCAGGTTAACGCCGAATTCGGGAAGCGGCACCGGATGCGGCCGATGTCGCCGTGGCGGTAACATGGCTTTGTGGTGGGCCGCAAAGCCGTTTGGATCGTCGAGCGCCATCTTGGCCTCTGTAAATCTGGCGCCCGGTTCGGGAATTGACTCAATTCAGAGATATCCCTATCGCCGGCGTTGCCGGCGATCTGCTTTGGCAGTTCTCGATTCATCGCGGATGGATGGTTTATCGGGCGTCCGCATCTGCCATGAAGGATTTAAGTCCTGCCGATGACGCGGCGACGGCGCCAAGCTGCGTCAATCCGTCCGGATACTCTTCCTGTTCGATGATGATCCATTCGGTACCGCCCACCTCGCGTACGGCGCGGATCAGCGCCAACCAGTCGGTTCCATCCTGGCCGATGATCGGCTTTCCTGGCGCGCCGTCCGGCACTTTCGCCTTGAAATGGGTGCTGACGGTACGACCCGGGTACCGCCTCACGTAAAAGACCGGGTCCTTGCCGGCGAACGTCGTCCAGCCCACATCCTGTTGCAGGACCACGTCTTTCGGCGTGCTCCTCGCAATCACGTCCCAAGCGGTATCGCCGACAGTACCGGAGAATTCCTGCGCGTGGTTGTGATACCCGATACGCATGTTTTCCGCCTTCAGTTTAGCGGACAGGTCGGTGAGGTCCTTGCCCAATGCCGCGGCCTGCCCGGCGTCCCCGCCGCGCGCGTCCATGGGAACCACGAGAAGATGGCAGCCCAGGGTCTTGTAAAAGGCGGTGGTCGTGACGAAGTATCGTGGCGCCAGTTGGCCGATAATCACGTGGGCGCCCGCGCATTGCAATCCGTTTTTATCGAGAATGGCCTTGAGCCCTGCGGGGTTCGATCGATACGGGCCGAATTGTCCGGCGAATTCCACGCCCTGGAAGCCCAGTTGCGCGATGCGGGCGAGCGTACCGTCGAAATCGCGCCTGAGTTCATCCTTGACGGACCACAGCTGCAACCCGAGACGCGGCGCCGGCCGGGATGGCTCGGCGACGACGTTTCCGCACGCGGTGGCGGCACCCAGCAGGACGAGGAACAAGGAAATGATGGTTCGGCGGGTCTTCATGTCGTCTCCGTATCGATGCCCGCGTTTCGGGCTCGCTGTCATTGTGGATATGTCGGGGCGCCAATGCACCGTCCGAATGGACGATGTCGGTTGGGGAGGGACGGCAGATGATGGTCGCGGGAAAAATCATCGAAAGGACACGTATGCAACCTGAAGCGATCGCGGTCGCTGGACCGGCAAGGGGCGGCTGGCGCAAGAATCGGCTGGTCGCATCCGCCTGCCTGATAGCGTTGTATTCCGCAGGATCGTTCCAGCAACCCGCCATGGCGCAATCCGCGGACGACACCTGGGCCGAATCCATCCTGAAACAAATGACGCTGGACGAAAAGCTCGATCTTGTCCGCGGCAGCAACCCGTTCACCGTGAAGCCCAGGCTGACGCCAGACGTCGCGAAAGGCGCCGGTTACGTCAAGGGCGTTCCGCGGCTCGGCGTGCCGTATCTCGCGGAAAGCGACGCGAGTGTCGGCGTCGCCAACACGATGGGCGCGCTCCGGCCGGGCGACGTCGCCACGGCGCTGCCTTCGACTGTCCTGCTGGCGTCCACCTGGGATCCCGGCCTCGTGGAGCGGGGCAGCGCGATGATCGGATCGGAAGCGAGGGATAAAGGATTCAACGTTCTCCTCGCAGGCGGGGTCAACCTGGCACGCGAACCGAGAAATGGACGCAACTTCGAATATTTCGGCGAAGATCCCCTGCTGGCGGGTACGCTCGCGGGCCACGCGATACGTGGGATCCAGTCGAACCACGTCCTCTCGACGATCAAGCATTTCGTCCTGAACACGCAAGAGACGGGCCGCACGATCCTTACCGCGAACATGGATGAAGGCGCGCTGCGCGAGAGCGATCTGTTGGCGTTCGAGATCGGTATCGAGATCGGCCAGCCGGGTTCCGTCATGTGCGCCTACAACAGGATCAACGGCGCGTTCGGATGCGAAAACGCGTTTCTCCTGAACGATGTCCTGCGCCGCGACTGGGGCTACAAAGGCTTCGTGATGTCCGATTGGGGCGCCGTGCATGGCCCATCGATTCGCCAGGGGCTGGACCAGGAATCGGGCACGAACCCGACCGACGCGGGTTATTTCAGTGCGCAATTGCGCGCGGCACTGGCGGCCGGCACGGTCAGCGGGGCGGACGTGGACCGGTCGGTACTGCGCATCCTGCGGTCGATCCACGCGGTCGGACTGGCCGGCCATCCGCCGGCGCGGCAGCCGATCGATTACGATGCCAACGGCCGCATCGCGCAGGAAGTGGCGGAACGCGGGATCGTCCTGCTCAAGAACGAGCACGACCTGCTGCCCATCGCGGCCACGGTGCGCACCATCCTCGTCGTCGGCGGCCATGCCGACGTCGGCATCCTGGTGGGGGGCGGCGGTTCGTCGCAGGTGAATCCGGTCGGCGGCGCGGCCTTGAAAGTGCCGGCCGTATTCGGCAAGAAACTGTACAGTAACTCGTCGCCGGTCGCCGCCTTGCGCGCCGCTTTGCCGCAGGCCACCGTGTCGTTCGACGACGGCACCGATCCGCGCCGTGCGGCCGAGGCAGCGCGCAAGGCGGATCTCGTGGTCGTGATCGGCGAGCAGTTCACGACCGAGACGATGGACGTGAAAAACCTGAACCTGCCGGACAACCAGGACGCGCTGATCGCGGCCGTCGCCGGCGCCAATCCCGCGACGGTGGTCGTGCTGGTCACTGGCGGTCCGGTCCTCATGCCCTGGCTGGACAAGGCCGGTGCCGTGCTCGAAGCCTGGTATCCGGGACAACGCGGCGGTGACGCGATCGCGCAAATCCTGACCGGCGCAGTCAACCCGTCCGGTCACCTGGCGATGACGTTCCCGGCCAGCGAACGGCAGCTCCCGAATCCCACGATTCCCGGCTACGCGATGGCGGGGGAGACGGTGCAGCGCGATCTCTACGGCCTGCCGAAAGACATGAAACCGTTCGCGGTGACCTATCCGGAAGGTGCAAACGCCGGTTATCGTTGGTACGACAAGACCGGGGCGAAACCGCTGTTCCCGTTCGGCCATGGGCTCAGCTATACGAGGTTCGCCTACAAGGATCTGCGGGTGACGGGCGGCGCCAGGCCGGGCATGTCGTTCGCCATCGCCAACGTGGGCAGGCGCACGGGCGCGGACGTCGCGCAGGCCTATGCGCGCGTGAACGGCGTCCGGCGCCTCGTCGGCTGGAGCCGGGTCGAGCTGAAGCCCGGTGAACGCCGGCGGGTCGTCGTCGACGTCGATCCGCGACTGATGGCGAGCTTCGACGTCGCGGCGCACGACTGGCACGTGGCGGGCGGCACGTACGACATCGAGATCGGCGAAAACGTCGAGCGCCCCGTCCTCAAGGCGAAGATGCGCCTGGACGATCAACGAATCAAGCCCTGAAGACCATCATGGAAAACGCCAAAGACATGTCCCCATCCAGCCCGGCGCGCCGGACCTTCCTCGCGGGCTCCCTGGCCGCCACGACCGTTGCGTTCAGCCTGCCCGGCCTGGCTGCCGCGCGGCCGTCGACGACCGACCCGTTGATCGAGGGCCTGTTGAAACGCATGACGATCGAGGAAAAGGCCGGCCAGCTGACGATGAACGGCGCCCAGGGGATCGGCCGCCTGGTGAATCCGGCCACGGGGCCGGAGCCGGCCCTGCAGGCGACGCTGGACGAGATCGCGAAGGGCCGGCTCACCGGCCTGTTCAACGCCGACGACGTGGCGCTGGGGCGTTCGATGCAGCGGATCGCGGTCGAGAAATCCCGCCTCGGCATCCCGCTCATCTTCGCCGCCGACATCATCCACGGACTCAAGACGGCATTTCCCGTCCCGCTCGGCGAGGCATCCAGCTTCGACGCCGGTTTGTGCGCGCGCACAGCCCGGGCGACGGCCGTCGAAGCGACGGCGTTCGGGGTCCAGTGGACGTTCGCGCCGGCCGTCGACATCGCACGCGACCAGCGCTGGGGCCGCGTCGTCGAAGGCGCGGGCGAAGACCCGTGGCTGGGAAGCCGCCTGGCCGAGGCGCGCGTGCGCGGGTTCCAGGGCAGCGACCTGCGCGCGAACGACTCGCTGCTGGCGTGCCCCAAGCACTTCGCCGGCTACGGCGCCGTGCAGGGCGGCATGGACTACAACACGGCCGACATTCCCGAAACGACGCTGCGCGAAGTGCACCTGCCGCCGTTCAAGGCGGCCTTCGATGCGGGCGCGTTGTCGACGATGGCGAGTTTCAACGACACGGCAGGCGTGCCGTCGACCGGCAATCATCACCTGCTGACCGACATCCTCCGCGGCGAATGGGCGTTTCGCGGGCTCGTCGTGTCCGACTTCAATTCGGAGAAGGAGCTGGTCGACCACGGCTATGCCGCCGACGAAGCGGATGCCGTCCTCAAAGCCATCACGGCCGGCTGCGACATGTCGATCCAGGGTGGGCACTACCTCAAACACATTCCCGCGCTGGTGCGGTCGGGACGATTGAAGATGGCCGTCGTCGACGAGGCGGTGCGGCGCGTGCTGCGCGTGAAGAAGGCGCTGGGCCTGTTCGAGAACCCCTACCGCTCGCTCGATCCGGCGCGCATGGCCACGGACATCCGCCGGCCCGAGACGGTCGCTCTCGCGCGCGAGGCGGGACGCAAGGCGATCGTCCTGTTGAAGAACGACCGCGGCCTGCTGCCGTTGCCGAAATCGGGCAAATCGATCGCGTTGATCGGCCCGTTCGTGACGGACAAGAACAACGCGCTCGGCCCATGGATGGTGTTCCCGGACATGAAGTCGGCCGTCACGCTCGAACAGGGTGTGCGCAACGCGCTGGGTGCGGACGCCACGCTGGCGGTCGTGCCCGGATGCAGTATCGAGCGCCCGGTCGAAGGCGGCATCGACGCCGCCGTGGCCGCCGTGCGCGCGTCGGACATCGCGATTCTCTACGTCGGCGAGGCCACCAATATGTCGGGCGAAGGTGCGTCGCGGGTCGATATCACGATCCCGAAAGCGCAAATCGACCTGATCGACGCCGTCGCGGCCATCGGCAAGCCGATGGTCATTCTCCTGAAGCATGGCAGGGCGCTGGAACTGCCGACGTCCGTGAAGAATGCCCAGGCGATCGCGTGCACCTGGTTCCTGGGTTCGGAGTCCGGCAACGCGATCGCCGACGTGCTGTTCGGCGATTTCGCACCGCAAGGCCGCCTGCCGGTGAGCTTTCCCCGCCGCGCGGGCCAGGAGCCGTTCTACTACAACCACCGTTCGACGGGCCGGCCGAGCATGGTGGAAGGGCCGCCCGTCGGCGCACGCTACCGTGAAGTCTCGACCAGTGCGCTGTATCCGTTCGGCCACGGCCTGGGCTATTCGACGGTGGCCTACGGTCCGACGGAAATCAGCCAGCCCCGCATCCCGATGAACGGCGCGCTGACCGTCAAGGCGCGCGTGACCAATACCGGCACGCGAAGACACCATGAAGTCGCGCAGCTGTACATCCGGATCAAGGTGGCCGAGATCGTCCAGTCCGTGCGGGCGTTGAAGGGTATCCGTCACCTCGACCTGCAGCCCGGGGAGAGCGCCGACGTCGAATTCGTGCTCACCGCGAAAGACCTCGCCTACGTGCATGCGGATACCTCGACGCGGACCGACCCTGGCGTCTTCGAGGTCGTGGTCGCGCCGAACTCGGTGGCCGGCGTGCCGGTGCCGTTCGTCCTGACACGCAGCTGATCCGTTCCCGCGGCGCCACGTCGTTCGCGCGTTCCAGCCCTCCCGGCGTGCTTACCGTCTGAACGGACGATGTCGGTACATCGTAAAGCCAGCAAGATGGTCGTGCAGTTGCCATGGGCGGGCCGGTACGCGAGATGCCGCAATGGACCACACAAGACCACCTGCGTCAGCATAAATCTGGAAATATTTGGAGACGAAATGAAAAGTAACAACGCTGTAATCCGATTGACGATGTGCGCTGCCGCGCTCGCCCTTGCGTTTCCCGCCGTGGCCCAGCAAGCGGCGACCCAGGACAACGGCCAGATTCCCGAAGTCGTGGTGACCGCGTCCAAGCGCAAGGAAAGCATCCAGTCCGTGCCCATGGCGGTCGACGCCGTGAGCGGGGCGTCGATCCAGAAGCTGAACATCCAGAAGTTCGAGGATGTCGAAAAACTGGTGCCGGGCCTGGTGCTCAATCCCGCCGACGGACGCGGCCAGACCGTGGAGCTGCGCGGGATCACGTTCGATCCCGACACGGGCACGAGCCCGGCGGTGCAGATCTACTGGAATGAAACGCCGATCAACGCCTCGCAGGCGTTCCGGGGCCTGTTCGACATCGGCCGCATCGAGGTCCTGCGTGGTCCGCAAGGCACGCTGCGCGGCGTGACCACGCCGGCCGGCTCCATCACGATCGCGAGCGAGCGGCCGGACACGAGCGAAACGAGTGGACGCCTGGTCCAGACCTTCGGTTCGCGCCAGATGCGCAACACCCAGGCAGCCGTCAACGTGCCGCTCGTTCCGAACGTACTGGCCGTCCGCGTCGCCGGACTGAACAGCTATACCGAATCGGGCGTCCGCAACCTCAACAACGGACAGGCGAACAGCGACCGGAATCAGGGCGGCCGGATTTCGGTGTTGTACCAGCCGACCAAGTCGCTTGAATTCCTCCTCGTGCATCAGCAGCTGACGTCCAACGAGGTCAATCCGCCGATGGCGATCGGCCAGCCGTTTCCGGGGCAGCCCGGTCCGGCGCTGAGTTTTTCGGATCGGAAATCCGTCGTCGAAGGGCCCTATCAGTTCTACAACAGGACGAAGCTGACTTCGCTCAGCGCCACCTGGGACGTCGCCGGCCATCGGCTCAGCTATATCGGCGGCTTCCAGCAGACCGCGGAAACCGACGACCGCGACACGGATATCGCCAACGTCATCCCGGGGTGGAGCAATCAGCAGACCGTGCATATCAAGGGATTGCAGCGGACCCACGAATTGCGTTTCGAGTCGACCGGCCAACACTGGTGGAACTACATGGTCGGCGCGTATTACTCGTACGGCGACGGCGGCGCGACGTTCACGCAAAAATTCCCATACTTCTACCCGGGCCCGTTCTTGCCGCCGATGGAAGCGATCCTGACGGGCACGACGGCTCCCGGCACCTTCGGCGAAGGCGCGGCGCTGTTCACCGACCATCGTTTCGCCGTGAGCGCCGTGGACCAGCTGGAGGTCGGGTTGCGCGTACAAAAGAACCGCTCGTACAACCAGCAGTACCTCGACGTGTTCGGCAACCGGGTTCAGTCGCTTCCCGACGATCGTGCACACATGAGCGACAAGGCCTGGACGGGCTCGGCCAGCTACCGGCACAACTTCAGCAAGAACGTGATGGCGTACGCCAGCGCGGGTACCGGTTATCGTCCGGGCGGCGCCACATCGTTCGTCACCACGCCCGGCCTGTCGGCGGACCTGATCAACTACAAGGCCGAAAAATCGAAGTCGTTCGAACTGGGCGTGAAGTCGACCTTGCTGGACCACCGGCTCGTCCTCAATGCGGATATTTTCCAGCAAAATATCAGCAACTACATCGGCCGCGCGAACGTGCTCGGTGTCCGGGCCGGCGCCGTCCCCGGCGAAGCCGCGGGGCCGGGAGCCGGCGGCACCTACCCCGCAGACCTGAGCGGTACGATCAACCTGAACACCAACGGTGACGTGCTGAGCCGAGGGATCGAGGCCACCGCGATCTGGAGCATCCTGCCGAACTGGCGCGCGCAGGCCTCCGCAAGCTATGTGAACGCGCATTACGTCGACGCCGCGCTGTACTGCAACGATGGCAACAACGACGGCATCCCGGATGCCGACCCGAAACACGTCCAGCCGGGCCGGCAGGTCTCCGTATGCCGCAGCAACCGTCCGCTGGCGGATCCGCTGGGCAACGAATCCGGCAAGTTCAGCATGGTCGTCCAGTCGGAATACACGCACGGCATCGGGAACGTCGACGCGTTCGTGCGCGGACTGGTCCGCTATACGCCGGCGCGCTACAACGTGACCACCGGCCAGCACATGGGATCGTTCACGCCGGTCGACCTGTTCGCCGGCGTACGCGACCCGGGCCAGAACTGGGAGCTCAGCATCTGGGCGCAGAACCTGTTCGATCGTGCGAACACGCCATTCCTCATGCCGAGCTTCTCGCCGGCGGGCGAGCAGGGCGGCTACCTGGCCAGCCTGCTGCCGCAGGAACGGAAGATCGGCGTGACCCTGCGCTACGACTTCTGAGCGCCGGGGGCGGCCGGACGAAAAAAAGCCAGGACGTTCGTCCTGGCTTTTTTTTCGTCCGCGCTTACCTAGAACAGATAAGCGCCGAGCTTCACCTTGAGCACGACGGGGCGGTCGGTGAAGTTCAGGCCGTAATCGGTCTGGTCGCCGTTCCACACCCGCGACATCACCCACTTGCCGTTGACGAAACGGCCTTCCTCGACCCGTTCCAGGATCGCCGCACGGTCCTTGACGTCGCTGTTGACGCCGAACGTGAGGCGGGCATTCTGGCCCGTCACGAGGTATTCGTTGGCGCCCAGTTTCGCCAGCACCACGCCCCCGCTCGGCACGTCCGATCCCTTGGGCAGGTCGTCCTTCTTGCGCAGCCAGTACGTCTCGCCCATCTGCCACTGACGATAGCTGACCTTGGCGGACCAGGCCGGGCCGAGGTCGATGTCCTGGCTGGCGTGGTCGTCGGGTTCCGATACCCCGTAGACGTCGGACTCGAAGCTCAGCCGGGCCCATTCGCGGGCCATCGGCGCGAACAGCGCATAGACGCGCGAGAACGGCTTGACTCCTTCCGGTCCCCAGTCTTTTGCGCCCAGCGGGTAATTGCTGTAGCCGGTATAGTCGAAGCCGAACGGATCGAATCCGATGCCGCCCTGGCCAAGGATCGTGAAGATGTAACGCGCGTACACGTCCTTGTTGCCGCTTTCGGCGATGTAGAGCGCGTTGTCGGGGCGCCGGTAATGCCTGACCTGCGCCTCGTAGTTGCGCGACTCCGGCATGTACATGTCCGGCGACAGGAAATCGATGTGCGGCGCCGCGGTCTTGTAGATGTCGATGACGTTCCAGGTCGCGCCGCCGCTGCCGTAGAACAGTCCGGGCACCGACTTCCTCTTCGGATCCGGGTCGCGCGGCGACGCGTTCAGGTAGGTCGGCAATGGATAGATTGCCTTGCCGGCGGCCGCGACCTGTTCGATGTACGACGCGATGGACCACGCGTGGAAGAATTCGTCGGCGTCGGCGCCGAAGACGTCCTGCCACGTGCCCGGCTGCTTGCCCAGGCGGGCCAGCAGGGCTTGCGGGACGGGTTGCCCGAACAGGGCGTTCGCGGCCGGCGAATAATCGCGCACGCTGCCGAACACGCCCGACTCGTTCTCCGGCTGGATCAGGATGACGGTATGGCGCTTGCCGTCGACTTCCTTGAGGTGCTTCATCAGTGCGGAATACGCCTTGACGTCGGCGTCGAGCGTCGTCCTGGCGTGCGGGGACAATGCATTGGACGTGGTGCCGTCCTGCTTGATCAGGCGCGGAAACCGTTTGTTGTCGAGCTTGACCCAGGCCGGCGCATAGTTCGGATTCGTATTCTTCCACGTGGCGAACCACAGAAGACACAAGCGAACATCGTGCTGCCGGGCTTGGCGGATGAGCTCGTCAACCCATCGGAAATCGAATTTCCCTTCGACCGGCTCGATCTGTTCCCAGGCCACGGGCATCGCGAGCGTGTTCGCCTTCAGGTCGTGGATCGCCGGCCAGACCTGCGGCAACACATCGGGATAATTACTCGAGTTATTCGCCTGGCCGCCGAGGATCAGGTAGGGCGCGCCGTCCACCATCAGGGCGAACTTTCCGTTTTTTTGCGCAAGATGCGGCATCTGGTCCGTGTTCGCGTGCACGGCCGGCGTGCACGCAAGAATGGCCGAGGCGACGAAAGCAGTACAGCGCAAGCGCTGCGGGGAAACGACAGTCATGATTGTCCTGGACGTAAGCAGACTGGCAGCACGGAAACCGTGTGCCGTCCATCGATTGGGAAGAGTGCCGGGAGCCGGCTGTTGCCAGTGTAATACAGGCTCGGCCGCCGTCAAAATAAATTTACGGCGCCGTATACTTTAAGCGAATTCCGGCGTATAGTGATTTCACGCTGGTCCACCGCCGACAGATGCCAAACGCGGCGGCGGAATCGGACGATGAACGCTGCCATTATTTTTAGTCTGGGGACACTCCATGAAATTCCGCAACATTTCGCTCGCCGCCTTGCTGTCCGTGACCGCCTGTATCGCCGCCGCGCAAGCGCCTGCGCCGGGACCCGCGTCGCAACAACCGGAGGCGACCTGCGTCAAGCAAAAACTGAGCTCCGAGTCGCTGGTGTCGGACCTGCTCGATGAGCCGGCCGCCAAAGAGGTGCTCTACAAGCACGTGCCGGCGCTGAAAGGCAACGATCAGATGGACCTGGCGCGCGCCATGCCGCTGCGCGCGCTTCAGCCGTATGCCGAGGATACGTTCACCGACAAAATCCTGGACGCCATCGACGCCGACCTGGCAAAACTGCCGATCTGCAAATAACGCAAGATCATCTCCTACGAGCCAGGGCGTTCTCCCTGTGCTTTTACAGGACGCTGCCCGGTGCAGCGTCTTTTTTTTGCTATGATCGCGGCGAATTTTCGATATGTCCGTGCCAACCCTCCGTCTCCCCCGTTATGACAAACATCCTGCAGTCCCCCGATCAACCTGCGCAAGCCAGCGCCGACCGCCCCAAGTTGCGCGGACGCCCGCGCAAGGAACATGCGGGTAATATCGACGCCGACATTCTCAAGGCGGCCATCGCATTGTTCGACGAGGTCGGTTTCGACGGCACGGCCATGGAAGCGGTCGCAGCGCGCGCCGGTATTTCCAAGCGCACGCTGTACATGCGTTATCCGGACAAGAAAGCACTGATCAAGGATGTCATCGGATCCATTGTCGGCAGCGCGCGCAATCCCGATCCGCCGGCATTCGCGGACATGCGCAGCTGTCTCGTGTTCCACGTCGAGAATTTCTTCATGATTTGCAACGATCCTGGCATGCGCGTGCTGATGGCGATGGGCGACAAGCCGACACCGGCGGTGCGGGAACTCGCCTCCATGGGACAGGAAATTACCTACGAGCTGGGTATTCGCCACATTGTCCAGACCATCGTGGAGACGGCGGACAGGGTCGGCATGCGGGTCAGCGACCCCGGTTTCTACGCCGCGTCGCTGCTCGATCTGGCCATGGCGCACTACCAGCGCTATCGGGCATTGGGCGCCACTGTCGACATCGCGACGACCGAAGTCGCCTCGGGGCGTATCGTGAATTTGTTGTTGGCAGGTATGCGGGCCGACTGTACCGCGAACGACTGACGCCCCGACACGACCGACCCGTTACCGGCCGCTGCTATCCACGCATGGATACCAGCGGCCGCTGTCTTTGCGCGCTTAAAAATTGCTGTTGCTCAAATGTCTAAGCCAATTGCAATAATTAAACGGTGGTGTATACTTATTTTTGATTTCAAAAACATCATCAGGAGACAAAGCAATGAAAATGACCCGGCGTACACTGCTGGCCACGACAGGTCTCGTGTTGGCGACGCCGGCATTGCCGGCGCTCGGCGCGTCGCTCCCCATCTACAGGCGCGCCGGCGCGCCGGTCGCCGAGCGGGTGCGCGACCTGCTTGGCCGCATGACGCTCGATGAAAAGGTCGCGCAACTGTGCAGCATGTGGATGACCAAGGCCGGTATCGTGGATCGCGAAACATTTGCCTTTTCTCCGGAAAAGGCGTCGCACGTGATTCCTCACGGCATCGGCCAGATCGCCCGGCCGTCCGACCTGGCAGGGAGCGGCCATTTCCAGACGAAGTCGTTCCGTGAACCGGAAGACGCGGTCGCTTTCGTCAACGCCGTCCAGCGCTATGCCGTCGAACAGACCCGGCTGGGCATTCCGGTCCTGTTCCACGAGGAGACGGCACATGGCCTGGCCGTCAAGGGCGCCACGTCGTTTCCGATCCCGCCCGCATTGGGCAGTACCTGGGACCCGGCATTGGTGGAGCAGTGCTTCGTCGTCGCGGGCCGGCAGGCGCGCCGCCGCGGCGTCACGGTCGGCCTGAGCCCGGTACTGGACCTCGTGCGCGACCCGCGCTGGGGACGCAGCGAGGAGTTCTTTGGCGAGGATCCATTCCACGTGGGCGTGATGGGCGCCGCCGCCGTGCGCGGCCTGCAGGGGCCCGTGCGGCCGATCGGGCCCGACAATGTGTTCTCCACGCTCAAGCATTTTATCCACGGCATGCCGCAGAACGGCCTGAACATCGGGCCATCGGACATGTCCGAGCGCATGATGCGCGAGACCTTCCTGCCGCCATTCAAGGCGGCGGTGGCCGCCAGGGCGGCTGTCGTCATGCCCTCGTATAACGAAGTCGGCGGCGTGCCGTCCCATGCGAATGTCCAGTTGCTGCAGCAGACCGGCCGCGGACTGCTGGGCTTCCAGGGCGCCTACTTCAGCGACTATAGCGGGGTGGCCGAGATCGCGGACCTGCATGGCATGGCGGACGACGCCGACGGCGCCGCAGTCCTGGCGATGCGCGCCGGGGTCGATGCCGATCTGCCCGACGGCTCTACCTACCGGAGACTGCCCAAGCTCGTGAAGGATGGCCGCGTGCCCCAGGCCAGCGTCGATGCCGCGGTGGCGCGCATCCTGTCGATGAAGTTCGAAGCGGGGCTGTTCGAGAACCCCTATGTCGATCCCAGGCGCGCGGCCGACGTCCTGGACGATCCGCAGGCGACCGCGCTGGCACGCACGGCCGCCCGCAAGGCCGTGGTCCTGCTGAAGAACGACGGCGTGCTGCCTCTGGACGGCGCGCGCGGCGTGCGCATCGCCCTGATCGGACCGAACTCGGTGACGCCGATGCTGGGCGGCTATTCGGGCTGGCCCAAGGCGGCGGTCGGGGTGCTGGCGGGCTTGCGCCAGGCCGGCGCCAACGTGACTATCGAACAGTCCGACGGCGTCTGGATCACGCGGCCCGTCGCGCCGGGCGTGCGCCCGGAAGCGCCGGTGATCCACAAGGTGCCGGCAGCCGACAACCAGGCACGCATCGCCGCGGCGGTCGAGGTCGCGCGGCGGTCGGACATCGTGGTCCTGGTCGTCGGCGACAACGAACAGGTGACGCGCGAAGCGGTGTCTCCCATGCAGGCCGGCGACCGTGATTCCCTCGGCCTGTACGGCGACCAGGACGCCCTGGTGGAAGCCATGCTCGGCTGCGGCAAGCCCGTCGTGGCGGTGCTGCTCAACGGCCGCCCGCTGGCGGTCAACCGCCTGGCGGAGAAGGCCAATGCGTTGATCGAGGGCTGGTACCTGGGCGAGCAGGGCGGCAACGCCATCGCCGACGTGTTGTTCGGCAAGGCGAATCCGGGCGGGAAGCTTGCGGTGAGCATCCCCCGTTCGGTGGGCGACCTGCCGGCGTTCTACAACCGCCATCCGTCGGCGGACAAGGTGCCGTATGTCGAAGGCAAGCGCACGCCGCTGTATCCCTTCGGTCACGGACTGAGCTATACGACATTCGATGTGTCGGCGCCGCGCCTGTCGCGCGACCGGATCGGCAAGGGCGACACGTTCGCCGTCGAGGTCGACGTGGCCAATACCGGACAGCGCGACGGCGACGAGGTCGTGCAGGTCTATGTGCGCGACGTGGTCAGCTCGGTTCCGCGCCCCGTGCTGGAACTGAAAGCATTCCGGCGCGTGTCGCTCGCGGCCGGTGGCAGGACGACGGTGCGCTTCGACCTCGGGCCGGATGCGCTGGCGTTCTGGGATGCGACGATGAACTGGGCGGTCGAACCGGGCACGTTCGTGATCAGTGCGGGCAACAGCTCGGCCAGCCTCAAATCGGCGAAGCTGGTCGTCGTTTGAGCGTTCAGAGGCGGTCACCATCCATAACGTTGCCTGGAGCTTTCCTGATCATGGGATCACTCGCTACCCCCTTCGCGCAAGTGCCAGTGGATCGTTCGGGATTGATGAACGAGGCGATCCACGCGATCTACCAATCCGTGCTGGAAGCCGAACCCTGGCGTGCAGGCATGGCCCTGATTTCGGACTACATCGGTTGCACGAGCACGACCATCATCGTCAGGCCCAGCACGGCGACGGATCTCGGCTACCTGGTGAGCCATCCCGGGAACGGCAGGGAGTTCGAGACGGCCTACAAGACCCGGTGGTATCTGTCGGACCCATTCGTCAACCTCCCACCGGAACGCGTCGTGCTCGTTTCCGACGTGATGACGGACCGGGCGTGGCAGGAAAGCGACTATTTCCGCGCGTTCTTCAAGTTCGGCTTGCCGACCGATGCGTACCGCGGCATGGGCGTCGACATCGTCACCCGGGCCGGTACGGTGTGCAGGTTGCGCCTGTTCCGCCATCCGGACCTGCCCCCGTTCGACCAGGATGACAAACGGCGCCTGGCCATCCTCGTGCCGCACATCAAACAGGCGCTGGCCCTCGCCGCGCAAGTGACGCGCAACGAGGCGGAGCGCGAGATCTACGAGGAAGGGCTCGACCGGCTGAACATCGGCGTCGTCGTGCTCGATGAGCAGGCCCAGCTGCTCAGGGCCAATCCCGTCGCCTGCCATATCCTCACGGCCGGCGACGGACTGCGGCTGTCGGGACGCGAACTGGAGGCATGCTCGGCGGCTGAAACGCGCGAACTGCGCCGGCTTCTCGGCGAGACGGCCGCGGACGGCGGCGCGGTCGCGACCATGTCCCTGAGCCGGTCGTCGGGCCGCCGGAAGATGGCGGCCGTGGTGCGCGCCATTCCCATGATCGAGGAGTCGGAGGGCAGGTCCCGCCCGGCCCATGCGGTCTTCCTCCGCGACCCGGACGCGCAGGCCAGGCCGGCGCAGGAAATGGCCCGGCAACTGTTCGACTTCACGCCCGCGGAGGCGAATTTCGCCATCGAACTGGTCAACGGGCTCAGCCTTGACGACGCGGCGGTCAAACTTGGAATCCGGCGCAATACGGCGCGCGCGCACCTGCGGGTCATCTTCATGAAGGCCGGGGTCACCCGGCAGAGCGAGCTCGTCAGGGTATTGTTGAACGCCGTGCTCGGACTCGATGTGCAGCGCTACTGAATAACATCAAAAGGAAAAACATGCTGAAACAATCCGTGCGCGCCATCGCGCTGGCGGCCGTGTGCCTGCACGCGGCGGCCGCCTCCATGCCGAAGCTCGAGCAGCGCGGCAACGTGACCCAACTCATCGTCGACGGCAAGCCTTTCCTCGTGCTCGGGGGCGAGCTCCATAACTCCAGTGCATCGTCCGCCGAGTACATGGCGCCCATCTGGCCTCGCCTCAAGCAGATGAACCTGAATACGGTGGTGAGCACGGTAAGCTGGGACATGATCGAGCCGGAGGAGGGACGGTTCGACTTCAGCTCGCTTGACCGTCAGCTCGAGGGCGCACGCGCCCAGGGCCTGCGCTTGGTGATGATCTGGTTCGGCGCCTACAAGAATGCGCGGTCGACCTATGCGCCGGGCTGGGTCCGGAGCGACACCGGCCGGTTCCCCCGGGTGGCCATGAATCTCACAAAACCCGAGTTCATGAGCTATCAGGGGGCGATGCCGAATCCCGTGCTCTCGCCCTTTTCGACCCGGCTGCAGGACGCCGAGCGGCGCGCGTTCGCAGCGTTTGCGGCACACCTCAAAACCGTCGATCCAGACCACACCGTTATCATGCTGCAGGTCGACAACGAAGTGGGACTGCTGGGCGACAGCAGGGACCGCTCGAAGCTCGCACAGACGGCATGGGATGCCCAGGTGCCGGTGCGACTGATGGCCTATCTCGAACGGCATCGCGCGTCTCTGCGTCCCGAGCTGCGGGCCGTATGGGAGCGCCAGAAGTACCGGAAGAGTGGCACCTGGGAACAGGTGTTCGGCAAGGATGCGCAGGCCGAGGAGATCTTCATGGCGTGGGCCTACGCGACGTACATCGACAGCGTCGCACAGGCCGCGAAGAAGGATTTGCCGCTCCCGATGTACGTCAACGCCTGGCTCGGACCGCAGCCGGGCCAGCCCCAGGCGGGCGACTATCCGAGCGGCGGACCCGTGGCCCGCATGATGGACGTCTGGAAGGCCGCCGCGCCGACGATCAGCATGCTGGCGCCCGACATCTACGTCGACGACGTCAAGGGAACGCTGGCCGATTTCGATCGTGCCGACAACCCTGTCTTCGTGCCCGAGTCGCGCTTCAAGACCGTGAATATCTTCCGCGCGATCGGCAAGCACAAGGCGCTGGGCTGGTCGATCTTCGGTATCGAGGATCTGTTCCCGGGCAAACAGCTGACGCAGGTCTATGATGTTCTCGGTTCGATGTCCGACATTGTCTTGCGTGCGCAGGAGCGTGGCACATTGCATGCCGTGCTCCTCGACAGCGACGATCCCGTAACGGCGAGCCTGGGCGGTTATTCGATGTCGATCCGTGGCATGACCGCGCAGATCAGGAAGATGATGTTCGACGTCGGCATGTCGACGCCGCCGGCCGGCGCATCGACGAGCGAAGCGGGTCACTCGCCGACGAAGAAGGATCCGACCTCGTTCGGATTCGTGATCGCCGGCGGACCGGCGGAGTTCTTCCTCGTCGGCCAGGACTTCATGGTTGACTTCGCACGCGACGGCAAGCTTGCCGAGATCGATTTCGTGGAAGAAGGCCGTTTCAAGGATGGACGATGGATTCCCGGCCGCCGTCTCAACGGCGACGAACGCGTGATGCTGCTCCCCGCACAAGGCGTCGGCGTGATCCGCGTGAAGCTGCTGGACACCGGTCGATGACGCGGTCCGCCTAGGGTCTGTCTGACTGAGGGAACGAAATTTTGTTTGGTTGGTCAGATGGCGATGAGCCGAACTGACCTAACTGAACAGCAATGGCGGCAGCTGGAACCACATTTGCCGCCCAATCCACATCACGGTCATGCTTATGTCGGGCACAGACACGTGATTAATGGGATCGTGTGGCGGTTGAGGACTGGCGCGCCTTGGCGCGACATCCCACCCCGCTACGGTCCTTGGCAGACCTGTTACGACAGGTTTGTGCGTTGGTCGCGCAACGGCACATGGCAACGTCTACTCAAGATCATGCAGGCGGCCGCGGATGCATCCGGCCGCATCGACTGGGACGGAGCTGCGCTTGATGCGACCCACGTGAAAGCTCAGCGAAGTGCCGCTGGGGCTCGAAAGACACTTCCTGCGGCAGAAAAAAGGGGGATGTAATTGACGAGTGGCTGGGGCATTCTCGTGGTGGACTCACCAGCAAGATCCATCTTTGCGTGGATGGAAACGGTCTGCCATTGTCCTTCATCGTCACGGCCGGCCAATGCAGCGACGCGGCGAACATCGGCCCTGTTCTTGACGCCATTTCAGTACCCCGACCAGGGCGAGGCCGGCCACGCAAACGCCCGACATGCTTGCGTGTCGACCGCGCTTACGGTGCCCGGCATTATCGGCGACAGATCCAACAACGGGGCATCCGCTGCGTGTGCCCCGAACGACTTGATGCGCAGAACAGCCGGCTGCGCAAAGGGCGTCGCGGTGGCTCGCCTCCACGATTCGACGCCGAAGCGTACAAGGGCCGCAACGTCGTCGAACGCGCGATCAACCGATTAAAAGACTTCCGCGCCGTCGCAACGCGATACGACAAACGCGGCCATAACTTCTCTACGGCCGTGCTTGTCGCGACAATTATTTTATGGCTCCTCTGAGATCAGTCAGACACGCCCTAG
>NZ_JAXOFN010000029.1:0-78434 GCF_034420155.1 Massilia luteola | reverse complement strand
GTCGAATGTACCTGACTCGAAATCAGGCGTACGGGTGACCGTACCGTGGGTTCGAATCCCACCCTCTCCGCCAAACAAACAAGGCCCCATCGGGGCCTTTTTTGTTTGCCGGAGAGAGCAGGGCGCCTGCGCACCCTGCGGGGTGGGATTCGAAGGGCTGGGCTTGCAAGCCCAGCCCTCTTCGAATCGCCAGTTTGCCGTCCGCTGCGCGGACGGCGCCGCGCGCCGCGGGCGCGCGCTGCAAAGCCGAAAGGCACGCAACAGAATCAGCATCGCCTTTGCGACGCACTTCCGATCCGCAGGACCGGCGTCAGCCCGGCCCTGCGATCACCCATCTGCTGTCCGCTCGCGGACAGCCCCGCGCGCCGCGGGCGCGCGCTGCAAACCCACCGCAGCCACAGCCCACAGCCACAGCCCACAGCCCACAGCCCGCAGCCCGCAGCCCGCAGCCCGCAGCCCCACCATCACCCCCCGCTCACCCCCGCTTGACCGCATGCAGCCACACCGCCGCAATCCGCTCCACGCGCTCATACCCCTCGCACCCCAGCTGCCCGCCAAAGATATCCGGATCCAGTTCCTCATACGACCAGCAATCCGTCCCGCCATCGAGCCGGCCGCGGATGGCATCCAGGAACGGATCCGCACCGTCGACGATGGCCACGCCCGTGTACAGCAGCAGGCAGCCGCCGGGATGCAGCCGGTCCAGCGCCGCGTGCACGATGCGGATCGACAGTCCGGCGCCATGCGCGCCGCCGCCGTGGCGGTACGTCAGCTGGTCGGGGTCGAGGATGTACGGCGGGTTGGACGTGACGAGGTCGAAGCCGCCGTCGACGCCGTCCAGCAGGTCGCTGCGGCACGGCACGACGTTGTGCGCGCCGTTCAGGCTCGCGTTGACGTCGGCCAGCGCCAGCGCGGCCGGGTTGATGTCGGTCGCGTACACGGTCGCGTCGCGGCAGCGCAGCGCCAGTTCGATCGCGCCCGGTCCCGCGCCGGCACCGATGTCGACGGCGCGCCGCACCGGCCGGCGCAGGCTGCCGTGCGCACCGAGCACGCGCTTCAGCGCGGCCGTGTAGCGGTAGGTGTCGGGGCCGAAGAACACGGCGTCCGCGTCGCACGTGGGCCAGGCCGAGTGGAAATACAGGTGGTCGCCGATGGTCGAGGCGCGCACGAGCGAGCGCCAGCCGGCGGGCGGCTGGCCGTCCGCGACGTCGTTGCCGTCCGCGTCCACGGGCGCCGCCAGGCCCGCCGCGCGCAGCGGGCCGTCGAGCGCGTCCGGCAGCACGCCGGGACGGAACGGCCGGCTCCAGCCGAACACGCCGCGCAGGTCGTCGGCCCAGGCGTTCTCCGGGCGGCCGTTGACGCGCCGGTGCGTGGCCGGGGTGACTGTCACGAAACGGTAGCCGGCGGCCTGTAGACTGCGGCCGAGCGCGGCCAGTGCGGCGTGATGGGCGAAGGAGGCGGCGGTCGGGGTCATGCGCGGAGCATGCGCCGGGCCCGCGTGCGCTTCCGTACGCGGGCGCACACAGACGTGGACGGGCTGTCACGCAACCCGCGTCCGCGCTATGGCATCATGTGAATCGCACGCATCGCACGCATCGTACGCATATGTGAAAGTTCGAACAGATGCGGCCGTGCGCGACACGCACAATGAACCCGGGCCGGTGCTGCAAGCACGGTCCAACGACAAGGACGATCATGAAGATGACGCCGGACGTGACCCTGAATGAGCGCGTGCAGCGTGAGGTCGAGCGCGAACGCCACGAGCGCCTGCTGCACGACGAGCAGCGCGTCGGCTTGGCGGTGGACGACGAGTTCCGCCTCAAGGATGCTCGCGACAACATGGGGTCGGCGAAGATCAGGCGTGCCAGGGGACGCTGACGGCGCCCGGCACGGAACATTGACGGCGGCACCCGGGCGGTGCGGCCAGGGAGAAGAATTATGCGTTGGCAAGGTGACCGGCAAAGCGACAACGTCGAGGACCGCCGCGGCGACGGCGGTGGCGGTGGCGGATTCAGTTTCGGCGGCGGGACCGTCGGCATCGGGACGATCGTCATCGCGCTCGTCGGTTCGTGGTTCTTCGGCGTCTCGCCGTCGACGATCCTGAACCTGTTGTCGGGCGGCGGCACGCCGGCCCAGGTCCAGCAGGCGCCGTCGCATGCGCCCGCGAGCGACCGCGAGACCCAGTTCGTGAGGACGGTGCTGGGCTATACCGAAGACACCTGGACGCAGATCTTCCGCGCCAACGGCGCGACGTACTCGCCGCCGGTGCTGGTGCTGTATACGGGCCGGACGAGCACCGGCGGCTGCGGCCAGGGCCAGGCCGCCGTCGGCCCGTTCTACTGCCCGGCCGACCGCAAGGTCTACCTCGACCTCGACTTCTTCCGCATGATGCAGCAGCGGTTCAAGGTCGGCGGCGAGTTCACGCAGGCCTATGTGATCGCCCACGAGGTCGGCCACCACGTGCAGAACCTGCTGGGCATCACGGGCAAGGTCGACAGCGCGCGCCAGCACCTGTCCGAGACCCAGGCCAACGCGGCGTCCGTGCGCCTGGAACTGCAGGCCGACTGCTTCGCCGGCGTGTGGGCCTACCACACGAACCAGGCCAAGCAGATCATCGAACAGGGCGACGTCGAGTCCGCGCTGAACGCCGCCAGCGCCATCGGCGACGACGCGCTGCAGCGCCAGTCGCGCGGCGTCGTCGTGCCGGATTCGTTCACGCACGGCACGTCGGCCCAGCGCGTGCGCTGGTTCACGCGCGGCCTGCAGACGGGGTCCGTCGAGCAATGCAACACCTTCGAGGCGCGCCAGCTCTGAGCCCGCGCCGCCGCCAGTGAACACGGCCGCCGCGTGCGGCCGTTGTCAATCGGATCGGCGGCGCGGCAAAAAAAAGTGTTCATTAACCCCCGTACGTTTCCGTGCGCGTATCGCCTTCCTTGGTGTTTTGACATACCTTGTTGTCAAGGGCTCGTCCGTGGCGGCGGGCCATCAACCACGGCACCTCGAAAAACCGTCGCGAGCGGCAGCAATACCGTTCGAGAAGCGCGGCTGTACGAAAGTACGGTCGGTCCGCCGCAGCGGAGCATCGCAGGACGGTAGTGCAACGCGCAGCAGGTTTTGCGACGTGCCCTCTACGAGGAGGAATTATGCTGGCGATGAATTACCGGGGACCGTACCGCGTCCGCGCCGATTACAAGCCCGATCCCGTCATCGAACACCCGGGCGACGCCATCGTGCGCGTGCTGCGTTCCTGCATCTGCGGATCCGACCTGCACCTGTACCACGGCATGGTGCCCGACACCCGCGTGGGCCACACGTTCGGCCATGAATTCGTCGGCGAGGTCGTGGACGTCGGCCGCGACGTCCAGACGCTGAAGGCCGGCGACCGGGTGCTGGTGCCGTTCAACCTGTTCTGCGGGTCCTGCTTCTTCTGCCAGCGCGAGCTCTTCGGCAACTGCCACAACACGAATCCGGAAGCGACGGCCGTCGGCGGCATCTACGGCTATTCGCACACGGCCGGCGGCTACGACGGCGGCCAGGCCGAGTACGTGCGCGTGCCGATGGCCGACGTCGGCCCGCTGCCGATCCCCGACGACCTGCACCTGGACGACGCCGTGCTGCTGACGGACGCCGTCCCCACCGGCTACCAGGCCGCCGAGATGGGCGATATCCGCGAAGGCGACACGGTCGTCATCTTCGGCGCGGGCCCGATCGGCATCTTCGCCGCCAAGTCCGCGTGGCTGATGGGGGCGGGGCGCGTCATCGTCGTCGACGAGGTCGAGTACCGGCTCGAATTCATCCAGCGCTACGCCCAGTGCGAAGTCGTGAACTTCCGCGAAGTGAACGATATGGCCGAGCACATCAAGAAGATGACGGACTGGATGGGCGCCGACGTCTGCATCGACTGCGTGGGCGGCGATGCGGCCGGCTCGATCGCCCAGACGCTCACGGGCCGCCTGATGAAGATGCAGGCCGGCGCCGCGACCGTGCTGCACTGGTGCATCAACTGCGTGCGCAAGGGCGGCAACGTGTCGATCGTCGGCGTGTATGGCCCGACGTTCAACGCCGTGCCGATCGGTAACGCGATCAACAAGGGCATCACGATGCGCATGAACCAGGCCAGCGTCAAGCGCCACCTGCCGCGCCTGATCGAGCACATCCGCGAGGGCCGGCTGAATCCGAAGGAAATCATCACGCACCGGGTGCCGCTGGAAGAGGTGGCGGACGCGTACCACATCTTCTCGAGCAAGCTCGACAACTGCATCAAGACCGTCCTGATCCCGCCGTCCGCGCGCGAGGTCCAGGCCGTCAGCGCCAGCGCACTGCATTGAGGAGACATCATGGAACACCACGACCATCATCAGCACGACGGCGACGCGGCCCACGTCCACACGCATCCGCTGCAGGGCGACGTGGCCGAAGGCCCGCGCCGGCCGAGCCGCGCCGAGCTGGCGCATATCGAGGGCTGGGGCGCCGACCTCGACCGCAAGAACCGCCCGGCCATCCCGATGGAACGCATGCCTGCGCGCTTCATCCATCCGCACGAGGGCCAGCTGCCGCAGCAGCCGGAGAACGTCGAGATCCTCGTATCGACCGAACGCCCCGGCATCACGCCGATCTTCGGCACCGCGCAGCCGCCGAAAGGCTTGTCCGGCATGATCCGCCGCGCCGCCTATAAGTGGGCGGAGAACGACCTGCGCCGCTGGCTCATGCTGCTGGCCGCCGACCGCGTGAACGTCGTCGAAGGCATCGGCGAAGACCTGGCCCACGGCAAGGTGCCGAACGTGCTGGCCGAGATGGGCATCAAGGCCGAATGGGAGCACAACCGGGCCGGCCTCGTGAAGAAGGCCGTGATCGCCGGCGCGGTCGTCGGCACGGCCGTGTACCTGATGCGGCGGCGCGAGCGTTGACCATGCGCTAGACGCATCCGGCGCGCTCTGGCGCACCGTATCCCGCCACGTTGCACACCGCCCGACGGCTGCCGCACGCCGCCGTCGGGCTTTTTGCGCTTGAGCAAATTCCTTCGAGAGAGCTCGGCCACACTGATTCCGTGTGCCCGCTCAATGAAAGGAAATCTCATGAACAAGCGCAAGATGTTGCTGGCGTCGTTCGGCGCCCTGTCCCTGGTTGCCATCGTGCCCGCCGGCGCGGCCGGCCCCGGATTGACTCGCCCGGTGGTCGCCGCCACGCCGCAGATGGACGCGGCGCTGCTGGCCCAGCTGGACGCACGCCGCGCCGCGAGCGGGCAGGACGCGCGCTACGGCTATGCGATCGTCGCCCGTCATCCCGGCGCGCAGGGCACGCAGGTCGCGCGCGTGGCCCACACGTTCAAGGGCGTGCCCATCTTTGGCTTCGAATCCGTGCTGGTGCTGGACGCGAACGGCAAGATCGTGTCCGAATCCGATTCCGAACGGCGCGCCAACTTCGCCAAGCCGGACCCCGTCGGACCGCGGCCGGATTTCAGCGTCGTGCCGGCGATCTCGTCGAAGGCCGCGATCGATGCGGCGCTGGCGTCGCTGGCCACCGCGGCGCGCCACGAGACGCCGCCCAGCGCCGAGCTGATCATCTGGCCCGCCATGCGCACCGAACGCCTGGCCGCGGCACGCGACAAGCAGGAACAGGACCTCAACGCGCTCGACGTGCAGGACGTCGTCGACCACTACGAACTCGCCTACCTCGTGCGCACGCGCATGCGCGTCGGCGACAAGCCGGCGTACCACGACACCGTCGTGAGCGCGCGCGATGGCGGCATCCTCGCGCAGTGGAGCATGCTGCAGACCGTCGTCGGCGTCGGCCACAGCCAGTACAACGGCGACGTGCCCATCAACACGACGTCGACTGACGGCAAGTTCAGGATGATCGACGACACCCGCGGCACGTTCGGCGCGATGGCGATCACGAACGCCGACCACGGCACGAGCGCGGGCGCCGTGTACGCCAACGACACGAACACCTGGGGCGACGGCAAGCAGTACGTGGCCGGCGGCCCGACGACGAACGCGAACGGCCAGACCGCTGCCGTGAACGCGATGTGGGGCCTGATGAACACCTACGACACGTTGAAGAACGTGTTCAACTGGCTCTCGCTGGACGGCCACGACACGGCGACCTATATCGCGGCGCACGTCAACACCGCGTACGACAACGCGTACTACAGCGACACGTGCCGCTGCATGTTCATCGGCGACGGCTCCAGTTTCAACAGCCTCGGTTCGATCGACGTGATCGGCCACGAGATGGGCCACGGCATCACCGCCGCCACGTCGAACCTGACGTATTCCGGCGAGTCGGGCGGCCTGAACGAATCGTCGTCGGACATCAACGGCGAGGCCGTCGAAGCCTATGCGCGCGGCGGCGGGAAGGGCGACAGCATCCCGCTCACGGGCAACGACTGGGTGCTGGGCAAGGAGATCAGCAAGAGCGGCACGCCGCTGCGCTGGATGTACCGTCCGAGCAAGGACGGCAGCAGTCCGGACGCGTGGAGCAGCGCCCTCAAGCGCCTGGACGTGCACTACAGCAGCGGCCCGAACAACCGCATGTTCTATTTCCTGTCGCAAGGATCGAGCGCGGACAAGGCCGGCGACTACTACAGCAAATACCTCGTCAAGACCCCGGCCGCGATGACGGGCGTCGGTCTCGACAAGGCCTACCGCATCTGGTTCAGGGCGAACACGACCAAGTTCACGTCGAGCACCAATTATGCGGATGCGCGCGCCAAGATGATCGAGGCGGCGGGCGAGCTGTACGGCAAATCCAGCCGCGAGGTGATTGCCGTGCAGCGGGCGTATGCGGCCATCAACGTCGGGGCGGATGTGGATGAGGCGCCGGCGCAATGACGTCGCCTCCGCGCTGGCGCGGGGCCCAGGTTCGGCGGTGCGGCGGCGCCGGATTGGGCCCCTGCCTGCGCAGGGGCGACGTGGTGGTCGATGACCGGTCGCTGGACGCGGTCCCCTGCCTGCGCAGGGGCGACGTGGTGGCCGATGACCGGTCGCTGGACGCGGCCCTGCCTGCGCAGGGGCGACGTGGTGGTCGATGACCGGTCGCTGGACGCGGTCCCTGCCTGCGCAGGTGCGACGTGGTACGTTACCGGTTGCGGTTTATGGCTGCAGCAATGGATACGGATCCACCGGCGTTCCCTTCCACCACTGCTTCTCCGGGGTGAGTTCGAACACGGCGAAGTGCAGGTGCGGCGCGTTCGGATCGGCGTTGCCCGTCGCGCCCACATAGCCGATCAGGTCGCCACGCTTGACTTGCGCGCCTTCCCGCAGGCCGTCCGCGTAGCGGTCCAGGTGCGCATAGTAATAGGCGTATTTTTCGGTCGGATCGAACTGGTAGATGGTCAGCCCGCCCGGTTTGCTCGTGAAGAGTTTCACGATCTTGCCGTCCGCGACCGCCACCACCTTCGTGCCCTTGGGCGCCATGATGTCGAGCGCTTCGTGATGGCGTTCGTTGCCGCGCGGCTGGTCGTACGTGTCGGTGAGCTTGGCCGGCGCGATGCCGTCGACGGGCACCAGCAGCTTGCCCGCCGGTGCGGCCGGCGCCGCGGCCGGCGTGGCTGCCGGCGTATCCGTGCCGGCGGGACGCAGCGGCAGATCCAGTTCGGTCAGGTCGGGCATCACCTGCGGCGCCGGCGGCAGCTTGCCGTTCAGGGCGTTGCCGGGCGGCGGCGGCGCGGGCAGGGAGCCCGTGTTCACGGCCACCGCTGGTGCCGCGGACGCCGCGTGCTCTGGCGGCATCTGGCGCAGCCAGACGAACAGGCCGCCGGCGCCCACCAGCACGCCGAGCAGGAAGGTCATCAACCATCTCATCGTCGTCTCCTCATTGCTTGGTTTTACTCGGTCAGCACCACTTCCGTACCCGCCTGCACGAGGCCCGCCACCTCGGATGCGCTCCAGTTCGTCAGGCGGATGCAGCCGTGCGATTCGCTCTTGCCGACCGACGCCGGCACGGGCGTGCCGTGGATGCCGTAGTGCGGCTTGGACAGGTCGATCCACACCACGCCGACAGGATTGTTGGGGCCGGCCGCGATCGTCGTGTTCTTGTCGCCCGGCTTGGCGTCCCAGAACAACTTGGGGTTGTAGTGGTAGGTCGGATTGCGGTGCACGCCGTCGATCTTCCAGGTGCCGATCGGCAGCGGATCGTGTTCGCTGCCGCTCGACACGGGATATTGTGCGAGGACGGTCCCGGCCGCGTCCTGCAGCTCGAGGGTGCGCGCGTCCTTCGACACGACGACGCGCGCGGCCGGCGCCAGCGGCGGCGTGCCGACGACGTTGGGCACGAGGATCTGCTCGCCGGCGCGGCCCAGGTCCTTGCCGGGATTGAGTTTTTGCAGCAGCGCCGGGCTGGCGTGGAATTTTTCTCCCAGCTCTTCCGCCGGCGAGGTGTAGCCGAGCGTGGGCAGTTTCGCCTTTTCCATCATGTCGTCCGGCACGGGACGGAACGGGCCCGCGACGTCGGCATCGAGCAGCGTGTAGGTGAGCAGCGTGGGCGTCGCGTCGGCGTTCAGGGCGTTCCACGTCGCGTCGTCGAGCTTGCCCGTGGGGTTCAGGCCGTGCGTCTTCTGGTAGCCGGCCAGGGCGTGGTGCATATTGGAGCCGAAGGCGCCGTCGATTTCGCCGGGCGAAAAATGGGCGCGGTCGAGCAATACCTGAGCGCGCAGCAGCTTGTCGGGTTCCGGTGCCGGCGCGGGCGTGGCCACCGTGGCCGTCGACGCGGGCGCGCCGGCGGGACCGGGTTGCGCGGCGCCCGCCGGGCTGCCGGCGAGGCTGCCCAGCATGGCGATCAGAAAGGGGAGGCGAAGTGTTTTCAATTGATTTCCAGCCTGAAGATGCGTTGGCTTCAGGTTAGTGCCGTGCCAGGCGCCGCTCTGTGCGGGAACGAACCCAGCATGGTTGGGCTGGCCGATGCGTGCAGGCGGTACAATCGCCGCCATGACCGCGTTGACCATCACCCTGCAGCCCTCCGGCTGGTCGTTCCCGACCGACCCGGACACGACGGTGCTGCACGCCGCCGAACGGGCCGGCATCGACCTGCCCAGTTCCTGCCGCAACGGCACCTGCCGCACGTGCATCTGCCGCCTCGCGAGTGGCACGGTGCGCTATCTCGTGGAATGGCCGGGCCTGTCCCTCGACGAAAAGCGCGAGGGCTATATCCTGCCGTGCGTGGCGGTGGCCGTCGACAACCTGGTCGTCGACCAGCGGCTCGCGAAACGGATCGTGTTTCCGGACTGAGCCGGCCGGGCCGCGTCAGCGCGGGGCCGGCAGCATCGATTCGATCGCGCGCAGCACGAGCGGCCACGAGGCCGACGTCGCGGCCACCTCGTCGTAATGGCTGGCGCCCGGCAGGATGACGACCTCGGCCGCGTCCCCGGCGGCATGGGCGTGCGCCGCGAAATCGTGCGCCACGCGCGGCGGCGAGATGGTGTCCAGTTCCCCGGTGACGAGGATGGTCCGGCTGCCGTTCGGCATCAGGTCGCCCGCATTCGTGTCGGCGAAGACGTCCGGCCGCGTCGCGCTGGGCGTGCCGGCCAGCTCGGCGATGTCGCGGTCGCAACTCGTTTTCAACAGCGCCGATTCGCGCCGCAGGTCGGCGAGGCCACCGAGGCTGACGACCCGCCGCACGGGCACGGCGTCGGCGTGGAACAGCGGGCTCGACGCGGGGATGCAGGGCCGCGCCGCCAGCCATTGCACGAGCTGGCCGCCGGCCGAGTGGCCGACGGCGACGAGGCGGTCGAGGTCGAGCGGATAGTCGCGGGCCGTGCGCGCCAGCAGGTCGAGGGCGGCGTTCATGTCCTGGTAGGTGCCGGGATAGCCGCCGCCCGCTTCATCCACGCGGCGGTATTCCACGTTCCAGACCGCGATGCCGCGCGCCGCCAGCGCCCCGGCCATATTGCGGAACTGGGTGATGCCGCCGTATTCCTTCGTCCAGCAACCGCCATGGACGAGCACGGCCACGGGAAACGGGCCCTTGCCGGGCGGGACGAACAGTTCGGCATATTGCGACGGCGCCGCGCCGTAGCGCAGCGTGGCGTCCGGGGCGGGGCCGGACAGGGCCATGTAGTCGGTCAGCGTCATCGGGGCGGCGTGGAGGTTGGCGGACATGGCGAGGGAAAGCGCGAGGGCGGGAAGGCGGCGCGGCATGGTCGGCGACGGAATGTCAAAACTTGACTATACCAGCCCGCGCCGCCCGGCCGCACGATTGAAAACCCGGCCCGGTCTTCCATGCTAGGCTGCACACAACATCAACGCCGATCAATCGGAGGATCGCCATGAGCCAATCGAAATCCAGCGGCAGCCAGAACAAGCAGTCGGGCAATTTGTCCGAGGAAGACGCGCAGAAGCGCCAGGCCGGCGTCAAGGACAAGAGCAGCCACGACAACAAGTCGACCGTGAAGGCGGGCACGGGCACGGGCAAGGGCGCGGGCGGCGGTGCGAAGCAGAAAGAAGGCCGCTGAGCCAGGCGCCGGAGAAGACCGATGAGTTTACCGGAACACGCCCACTCGACGCCCGATCCCACGACGCCGGACCCGGAGCTGCCGCCGCCGCAGCCGAGCCCCGAGCCGGACGACGTGCCGGCCCCGGCGCGCGCGCCGGTCAAGGAACCCGACGCGCCGGTGGCGCCCGTCAAGGCGGACTAGCGGTGCCGCGCGGCGGTCGTGGCCGCCGCGCGGGCACGTCCGGATGCGGGTAGCGGTGCGGGTAAATAAGGGGTGAATTGCGGGCGTACGATGTGCGGATGGGGTGGACCGTCGTGTCGCCCCATCCGTTGTCATGTGGTGCGGGTCAGCCCTTGCCCGGCTGGCCGTCGCGCGTGGCCGGTTTGCCGCCGTCTTGCTGGCCGCCCTGCTTGTGGCCGCGCGGCGGGATTTCGCGGATCATGGCGTCCGTTTCGTGCTGGGCCGGCGAGCGTTCGCCGCTGCCGATGTCCGCTTCGTGCAGGTTGGCAGGGCCGTTGGCGCCGGGGTCCGGCTTCGGTACGTTGGTTCTCATGGGGTGCTCCGTTGCGTTGTCGTGTTGGCGCGATACTAACAGTCCATGCCGGCGCCCGGCGCGCAATACGATCGCGGCGGCGGCGGCTGTTTGTTGCTAAGCAGACACAAATGACGCTTGCGTACGCTGGCGCACATATTCCGGCAGGGAATTTTTTATAATGACCCTGTGGCCAATGACATTCGGAGGAGAGACGTATGAGCACCACCTTGTACAACAAGATTCCGCTGGGCCGAAGCCCGTTGCTGGGCTCGCATCGGATGCACGCGGCGGTGGCGCTCGGCGTGCTGGCGGGGGCCGGCCTCGTCTGGGCCGCCGTGCGGGCCCTGCGGTAATCACGACGCGGGTTGCCGGGACGGCCCGCCGCCGTTACCATGGCGGGCTTGTTTCCTTGGAAAGTGGTAATGAAGAATCTGAAACTGACGGGCGACGAATACGACGCCCTCGAATTCATCCGGCGCGGCGCGAAGAGCGACCGCGTCAATGCCTGTGTCGGGCGCAACGCCAAGCGTCTGTCGGGCCTGAAACTGGTCCAGTATGCGAAGACCGGCGGCCTGGCGCTGACCGCGCAGGGGACCGAACTGCTGTTCCTGCGCCGCTGCGTGCAGGCGCTGCGCGCGCTCGAGGCGGACCCGGCGGCGCCGGTCGACGAGGACGTCGTGCAGTTCCTGAGCCGCAAATCGCACATCGCCGCCCGGGCGGAGGGCGGTTTCGAATTGACGGCACGGGGCCGCGAATCGTTGGCGGACATCGCCGCGCAAGAGTAATGTAAGCCGCAGGGTGGGCACCCCGTGCCCACCGAATGCCCGCATCACGGTAACGCATGGTGGACAAGGGTTGTCCACCCACGCCCATCATTCAGGCGTTCCGGCTCAGTTCGTCCGGCGTCGATTCGGATAGACCAGGGCGCGCACGGCGATCTCGGCCGGCACGCCCATGGCCGCCAGGAATTCGGCGGCCCGCTGCAGGCCCAGCGTGGGGACCGATGCCACGGCCTGGTTGACGAGGTCGCGCGTGCGCATGTCGGTGCGCGGCCTGCGTTCCGCCAGCGTCGCGGTGGCGGAGTCGATATTCATTTCAGTCATCATCGTCATACTCGGTAAGTAGTATTGCTAAAGAGTCACCGGGTATTGTAGAAGAACGATGTACGTTAGGCTATAAGTAATTGCACCAATTATTGCAGTTGGGGCAAATAGTTAAAGCAGATTCTAGATTCCGCACGCCGCGGCCGTCTGCGGCTCGTCTTCCGGGGCCGCCAGGCCGCGCCGCTGGCGCAGCAATTGCTCGAATTCATGGGCCGGCAGCGGCTTCGAGAAATAATAGCCCTGCATTTCGTCGCAGCCCTGGTGGCGCAGGTAATCGAGCTGTTCCGCCGTCTCCACGCCCTCGGCGATCACGGACAGGCGCAGGTTGTGCGCCAGCGCGATGATCGAGGCGACGATCGCCGCGTCGTTGGCGTCGTGCGTGATGTCGTTGACGAACGAGCGGTCGATCTTGAGCACGTCGATCGGGAAGCGCGACAGGTAAGAAAAGCTGGAATAGCCCGTGCCGAAGTCGTCGATCGACAGGTTGACGCCCAGCGACTTCATGCGATGCAACAATTCCACGGCCGGGGTGACGTCGCTCATGAACAGGCTCTCGGTCAGCTCCAGCTCCAGGCAGGACGGTTCCAGGCCCGTGTCGTTGAGGACGGCTTCGATGCCGGGCAGGAGGTCGGCGGCGCTGAACTGGCGCGCCGACAGGTTCACGGCCACGCGCAGCTTGCCGAGTCCCGCATCCTGCCAGGCCTTGTTCTGGGCGCACGCGGTGCGCATGACCCAGGCGCCGATCGGCACGATCAGGCCCGTGTCCTCGGCCACGCCGACGAAGCGCGACGGCGGCACCATGCCCAGTTCCGGGTGCTTCCAGCGGATCAGCGCCTCCATGCCGACGATGCGGCCCGTCTGCAGGTCGACCTGCGGCTGGTAGTGCAGCACGAACTCGTTGCGTTCGAGGGCGTTGCGCAGCGCGCTTTCGATGCGCACGCGCTCCAGCGATTCCTCGTTCATGGCCGGCGTGTAGAACTGGAAATTGTTGCGGCCCAGTTTCTTGGCGCGGTACATGGCGATGTCAGCGTGTTCGATCAGGTTCTCGGCCGGTGTGCCGTCGCTCGGGAAGGCGGCCACGCCGATGCTGCAGGTGACGAAGAATTCCTTGGGGCCCAGCATGACGGGCTGCGCCACGGAATCCATCACGCGCTGCACGATGTCGGGCGTGAGCGGCTGGTCCGAGTGCTCGGACAGGATCACGACGAATTCGTCGCCGGACAGGCGCGCCACCGTGTCGGTGTCGCGCAGCGACGAGCGCAGGCGCGCCGCGACCGTCATCAGGAGGACGTCGCCGGCCTTGTGGCCCATGCTGTCGTTGACGAACTTGAAGCGGTCCAGGTCGATCAGCATCACCCACACCGGATGGCCGCTGCGGGTCGCGTAGGCGACGGCCTGGCTCAGGCGGTCCTGCAGCAGCGAACGGTTGGGCAGGCCGGTCAGCACGTCGTGCTGGGCCACGTGGTGCACGCGCTGCTCGGTGACCTTGCGCGCGGTGATGTCGCTGCCCGTGCCGCGGTAGCCGGTGAAGCCGCCCGTCTCGTCGAAGACCGGCTGGCCGTTGATGCAGAACCAGCGTTCCTCGCCGTTGTCGTCGACGACGCGGTATTCGAGGTTGCGGAACGGCTCGTGGGCTTCCAGCGTGGCGATGTGGTCGCGACCTAGTTCCGTGTCCGTCAGCGCGGGCACGTAGTCCCAGCGGCGGCGGCCGAGCACGCGCTCGGTGCCGATGCCGGATTTTTCCGTGAAGTCGCCGGTGACGTGCGTGAAGCGGAACTGCTCGTCCTGTTCCCAGTACCAGTCGGACGACATGGCGACCAGCTGGCGGAAGCGCTGCTCGCTCTCCTGCAAGGCTTTTTCCGTGCGCTTGCGCGCGAGGACGTCGTCGATCAGGCGCTGGTTGGTGAGCTTGAGGTCGGCCGTGCGTTCGCGCACCAGTTCCTGCACCTTGCGCGTGCGCTGGCCGGCGGCCTGCACGAAGGCGGTGAGGAGCAGCGTCGACAGCACGCCGCCGGCCAGCAGCAGGGTCGAGCCGAGATGGTCGGCCAGCCACGCGCTGGGCGCGGCGATGGCTTCCACCGTCCACGACTGGCCGCCGACCGTGAAGGTGTTCACGGCGCGGCCCGTGTAGCCGGCCGACAGCAGCGCGACCGGCGGCGCGAACGGCACCGCGTCGCGGCTCGCGTAGACGAGATGGGCCGGATCGGCGCGGCCGCCGCCGTAGAACCTGAGCTGGATGCCGTGGTCGTCCAGCAGGCCGGCACGTGCCAGCGCGGCGTTGACGAGCGTCGGGATCGAGATCACGGCGGCCGTATCTCCCAGCAGGCGGCCGGCCCGGGCATACACGGGCATCAGCACTTCGAAGCTGGGTGCGTCGGGCGCCTGGGCGATCTGCAGCAGGCCGGTGAGGGCGGCGCGGCCGCTCGCCTGCGCGCGCGCGAGCGTGTCCATCACTTGCCGGTTCTGGCTGACGTCGAGGCCGAGGGCCGCCTCGTTGCCCTGCATCGGTTCGAGGTAGTCGACGACGTAGTAACGGGCACGCTCCGGCGCCGTCACCCGCGCGGTGGGGCGCATTTCGCGCAGCACGAGGTCCGGCTGGAACTGGCGCAGCCCGGCTTCGAACGCGGCCCGCTCGCCAGCCTGCACGACGCGGTGGAAGTTGAAGGCGCGGATGTACGGGTTCCGCTGCAGCAGCGGCGTCGTGAAATCGTGGAATTGCGCGCGCGTGACCGGCTGGACCGTCGTGAACAGCTGGTTGGTGACGTTCAGGACTTCGACGGCTTCGTCGATGCCCTGGCGCAGCGCGGCGACGCGCACGCCCGTGCCCTGTTCGAAGGCCAGCGCCTTGTTGTCGTATTCGAGGCGGCTGACGGCGACCGTCAGCACTGCGGTTGCGACCAGGCCGCCCCCCAGGGTGAGGCCTGCGGCGAGCGTGAGCGAAAACGGCAGTCGGCGACGCGACATCCAGTAATCCCTATGCATGTGAGGTGGAGTGCTTGCCCGAAGGCACGAAATAAGGGGCTAGTTTGTCACAGAAACTCTAGTTTCCGCAAACAAATTGTCACAGACGGATGCGTACCGGCCGAAGATGTGGCGGGGCCAAAACAGATCGGGATGCGATCCTGGCAAGGATGAATCTTATGGCTAGCCGGTTCAATAATCCGAGGCCCAGGCCGCGCCGGCGCGCATACCGGGCAACGCGGCGCGCGACGGCGTCGTCCGGGGCGTGCAGGGCATACACGATGCGGTTGTTGCCCGCGACCTTGTCGAACCAGCAGGTCCGGCCGTCGAACACGGTATCCAGCGCATCCATCACGTCGGGGTAGCGCGGGTCGTACGTGAACACATTGGCCACCAGCACGCCGCCGGGCCGCAACGCACGCCGGCAGTCGGCATAGAAGGGCGCGTCGGCCAGGCGCGGCGGCAGGCCGCGCGCGTCGAAGCCGTCCGCGAGCAGCACGTCGGCCGTGGCGGGATGCGCGGCCAGCCAATCGCAAGCGTCGGCATGGACGACGGTGAAACGGTCGCTGTCGGGCGGCACGTGGAAGGCGTCGCGCAGGGCGATCACGTCGGCGCGCAATTCGATGACGGTGATGCGCGCGCCGGGGAAGTGGCGGTGGCAGAACTTGGCCAGCGATCCGCCGCCCAGCCCGACCATCACGATATGGCGCGGCCGCGGCCGGAACAGCACGAAGCCCATCATCGCGCGCTGGTAGGCCAGCGCCAGGGCGTCGGGGCGTGCCAGCAGCATCTCGCTCTGGATGTCGCCGGGGGCGAATTCGAGCGTGCGCCGGCCGCGGCGCGTACGTACGAGCGGCGGGGCGGGCGGGAACGGATGGGACGGGTCGTCGCGGTGCGGCATCGTGCCGAGTATACGTGAAATCGATATCGGCCCCGCCTCTCCACGGCGTAACTTGTTGCGCACGATGGGTTTCTGATAAGCTGGCCGTTGCAGCCCAAGCGGAGACCTCATGTTCCTGGACCACCCGACCATTACCGCCACCAACAGCCAGACCGAGCCGGACCGCATCGAGCGCCTGGACCGCGTCTATGGCTACGCGATGGCGTTGGCGGACATGGACGGCAACCCGGCTTTCGTCGAAAAACTGACCCAGATCCACGACCACAAGGGCACCCTGATCGTGTTCTGGCACGAGCCGCCCACCGAGGCCGAACGCGACTACTGGGCGCGCGCCTGGGCCAGCCGCGTCGGCGACGGCACGACCGCGGTCGTGCACGAATTCTGAGGTGCCGATGGATTCCACCACGATGGTACTGGCGCTGGCACTCGGCAATCTCACGCTGTGCGCGACCCTGTTTTTCTTCGAGCAATCCAGCCACAAGCGGCCCACGCTGCCGACCTGGGGCTGGTCGCGCCTGTACCAGGCTGGCGGCTGGCTGCTGCTGGCGATCGGCGCCACCGGCGTCATGCCGGAAGGGCTCGCGCTGCCCATCGGCTACGCGCTCGTGTTCGCCGGCGTCGCCTGGGAATCGGGCGCGGCGTGGGAGCGCGCCGGCCGCCTGCGCTGGCGCCGCGTCACCGCGCCCGTGCTGGCGCTGGCCATCGCCGCCTTCCTGCTGTGCTGGCTGATCGACCCGATCGGCCTGCGCGCCGTCGCCGCGTCGCTGATCCTGGCGGCCGGCTACCTGTCGGTGGCGGCGGCGCTCGCGCGCGGCTGGGCTGCGGCGTCGATGCTGCAACGCTTCCTGGCGCTGGCCACGGCGCTGCTGGCCATCGTCGTCGGCGCGCGCGGCGCCCTCGTGCTGCTGGCGCCGGCGGGCTGGGGCTGGATGACCAACGATATGTTGCGTCAGTTCCACTCGGGCGCGCTGTACCTGCTGGCGCTGCTGGGCGGCTTCGGCTGGCTGCTGCTGGGCCGCGAGCGCGAACAGGCCGAGCTGGCGCGGCTGGAAGTGGTCGATCCGCTCACGGACGTGCCCAACCGGCGCGGCTTCTTCCGGCTGCTGTCGCCGTGGATGGCGCTGGCGCGCCGTCCGGGCCAGCCGACGGCCCTCGTCGTGTTCGACCTCGACCAGTTCAAGCGCATCAACGACAGCTACGGCCACCCGGCCGGCGACGTCGTCCTCGCCCACCTGGCCGCAGTCTGCAAGCGCCACCTGCGCGACAGCGACCTGCTGGGCCGCCTGGTGGGCGTCGAATTCGCGATCCTGCTGCCGCGCACGAGCCTCGACGATGCCACGATGGTGGCCGAGCGCATGCGCGCCGCGATCGAAGGCGAGCGCGTCAAGACCGAACGCGCGATGATTTCCCTGACGGCCAGCTTCGGCGTGACGACGATCCGCCCGGACGACAGTACCGTGACCCTGCTGGCCCGCGCCGACGAGGCCTTGCGTGTGGCCAAGAAGGCGGGGCGCAACCGGGTCGAAGTGGCGGCGTCCGCGTTGGCGCCGGTCGAGGAATGAACACCGCCGGGCCGGTGCGCGCACGCACGGACGTGTCCGCCATGGCGCCGTCGTCCCGCATGCCTTATGATGATACGATCAACGATGCTCCTGTCATCGATCCGTCATCCAGCCCCGCTATCGTGGCGCCGTTTTCGACTCCGGAGTCTGCATGAGCACGACATCTCCCATTCACGCCGCACTCGTCCTTGGTTCCGACAGCTTCCGCCTGCTCGTCGGCGCCGTCGAGGACGGCACCCTGCGTCCCCTCGACAGTTTTCATGCGCCCCTGCGCCTGGCCGCCGCGCTGGACGCGCAGGGCTGCCTGAGTCCCGAGGCGATGCACGCCGCGTTCGATTGCCTGCGCGCGATCCGCGCCCGGCTGAACGACCATGCGCTGGCCGCCGTGCGCGTCGTCGCCACGTCGACCTTGCGCATGGCCCGCAACAGCCACCTGTTCCTGCCGGCCGCGCAGCAACTGCTCGGGCATCCCGTCCAGGTGCTGTCCGGCGAGGAAGAGGCCGTCCTGACCTATCTCGGCGTCGCCGACGGCGCGACTGCCCACGGCGATCCCGCGCGCACGCTGGTGCTGGGCATCGGCGGCGGCTCGACCCAGCTGGCGCTGGGCAGCGGGCGCCGCGTGCAGAAGGTCGCGTCGCTGGGCCTGGGCACGTCGCGCCTGGCGCTGACGTTCTTCAGCGGCGGGCGCATCGACGCGGTGTCGTTCGCGGCCGCGATCGCGTCCACCCGCGCCAAGCTGGGCGACGAGGCGCCCGCGTTCGGACCGGGGCGGCGCGACCGCGCGTGCGGCGCGTCCGGCACGATCCACACGCTGGCGCGGCTGCTCGTCGACAACGGCCTGGCCGGCCCCATCACCCGCGGCCGGCTGGAAACGCTCGCCGCGCGCGCGCTCGACCAGGGCGGCGGCGGGGCGCCGCTGGCGGGTCTCGGCCACTTGCGCCTGCGCGACGTGACGGCGGCGCTGGCGATCCTGCTGGGCCTCATGGAAGAACTGGAGATCGAGGAACTGGACGTGCCCAAGACGGGGCTGCGGGCCGGCGTGCTGGCCGAATTGCGCCACGGCCGGGCGGCGCTCGCGGCGTGACGGACGGTGGCGCCATTCTTTGCGATGCCGCGGTTTGTTCGCTATGGATTGGTCGCCTGCTGTGTCGCTGCCGGCGCGCCGGCGTTCGCGGCCGGGCCGAGCGTGCCGCTGTGCTTCGAACGCCAGGAAGTGCTGCCGTGGCGCACCCTGGACGGCGGCGGCCTGAACTTCGAACTGCTGGGCGAAGTGGCGCGGCGCCTCGGCATCGCGTTCGATTACCAGAGCATGCCGTGGAAGCGCTGCCTCGCGCAGGTCAAGGCGAACCAGGTCAGCGGCGCGTTCGCCGTCAGCTTCAGCCGCGAGCGCGGGGCGCTGGGCGTGTATCCCGGCACGCTCGGGCACACGCGCGGCGCTGAAGACCGCGCCGATCCGGACAAGCGCATGCACGTCGACCGCTACGTGCTCGTGCGGCGCAAGGGCGGCCGCGTCGACTGGGACGGCAGGCACTTCGCCAACGTCGACGGCCGCATCGGCTTCCAGCTCGGCTATTCCGTCGGCGACTTCCTGCGCGCGCAGAACGTGCCGGTGGACGAGGGCAGCCATCGATTACTTCGAGATGGTGCGCGCGCTGCTCGCGGGCGTGATCGACGGCGAGCGCATGGCACGCCTGGCGCAGCACCTGTCCCGTTACGAATTCGACGCGGCGCGCCGGCTGCTGCCGCGGGCGGCCCCCGCAACCCGCCCCGATACCGCGGCAACCCGATGAATATCGCAGCCGCCGGACACGCCAGCCACAACGACAAGCCGACCATCCGCGCTTCGCGGCCGAACTCGGCGACGAGAACATCGAGCTCCTGTACCGCTCGGCGCCGCCGCACGACATCGGCAAGGTCGGCATCCCGGACCGCATCCTGCTCAAGCCCGGCCTGCTCGACCGCGAGGAATTCGAGGCCATGAAGCTGCACGCCGTGTACGGCCGCGACACCATCATGCTCGTCGAGAAGCACATCGGCGGCACCAGCGGCTTTTTGATGTTCGCGCGCGAGATCGCCCATTCGCACCAGGAGAAATGGGACGGCTCCGGCTACCCCGACCGCCTTGCGGGCGAGCAGATTCCGCTGTCGGCGCGCCTGATGGCCGTGGCCGACGGGTACGACGCGCTGATCTCGCGCCGCGGGTACAAGCCCGCGTTCACGCACCGGCAGGCGCTGGACATGATGCGCAAGGGCCGCGGCGCGCATGTCGATCCGGACGTGCTCGACGCGTTCTTCGAGATCGAGGACCGGTTCGCCGCCATCCCCGCCGAATTCCGCGACGCCGACGCGTAATCCGTGCCACGCCCTTCCGTGCGCGGGCTAAATGATATATATTGTTTGGCTTGTTTGAAGAAGGAGATCCCGATGGCGAGGACGACGACGGCCAGGGCGGCCGCGAAGACCGCAGTGAAGCCGGCAGCGAAGGCCGCAGTGAAACCCGCCGTGAAGCCGGCCGCGAACAAGGCCGCGGTCGCGAAGACGGCGGTCGCCAGGACGGCGGCGGCGAAAGCGCCCGTGAAAACGGCCGCGCCGAAAACGAAAACGAAGGCGGCGCCGGCGAAGACGACGCGCGCGAAGGCCGCCGATCCGGCCACGGTGGCCCGGCAGGCCGCACGCGCCATCGCCGCGCCCGCGAACGGCGCGCGCACGAAGCGCGCACCCGCGGCGGCGCCGGCCGCCCGCCCGCGCCTCGTGCGCGACAGCTTCACGATGCCCGAGCAGGAATACGCCGTGCTCGGCACCGTCAAGCAGGCGTGCCTCAAGGCCGGCCTCGACGTCAAGAAGAGCGAGCTGCTGCGCATCGGCGTGGCGCTGCTCGGCCAGCTCGACATGACGGCCGTGCGCGCCGTGCTCGCCAGCCTGCCCCAGCTCAAGACCGGACGCCCGCCGGGCGAGTGACGCCGCCCGTGGCGGAAAGCCGCGTGGCCCTCAGTGATGGGTCGGCGGCGGTGGCGGCGGCTCGGTGCGCGCCTCGGCCGTCAATTCCTTCAGCTCGCGGATCGGGATATTCGACTTCTCGTGCATCCGCAGCAGGATCGTCGCGCCGACGTTCAGCTTGCGGTGCCGGATCTTGCTGATGATGGGCGGCTGGACCTCCAGGACGCGGCACAGTTCCGCGTCGTTCTTCAGCTGCATTCGTTGGATCAATGTGTCGAGTAATTTGTTCGGAACAAAACTCGACGGCTCCATGGCCCGGGCGCGATGCATCGCCTCGAGCAACTCTTGTTTTTTCTGCCGTACGCTCATGAACTCCTCCGCATGGGAAATTGTTCAAGACAGATCGACTGTTTTGGAGAGTTGCGGTTCCGCTCGGCTCTTGCCCCGCCCGAATGGAATCCAGCCCGACCGTTTCGTTTTGCTGACTTATGCCTGGTGGGTTTGTTGGAATGCTACTACGTAGTTGACAAATCCGACGCACTGTTCATGACTAAAACGCCATAACCCGCATCTTTCTTGCGGGAATTTACGTTATTTTCAAACCGGAACGCGTCAAGACGAAGGTGCGGTCGGCCATGGCGGCGGCCGCGTGCGAGTGGGTGACCATGATCGCGCCCGCGCCGCTGGCCTTGATCTCGGCGCGCAGCAGGCGCAGGATGCCGTCGGCCGTTTCGGGGTCGAGGTTGCCGGTCGGCTCGTCCGCCAGCAGCAGGGCGGGGCGGTGCACGAGGGCGCGCGCGATGGCCACCCGCTGCAGCTCGCCGCCCGACAACTGGCGCGGGAAGTCGGCGCCGCGCCCGGCCAGGCCGACCGCGTCCAGCATCTGCATGGCGCGCGCCGGGTCCGGACTGCCGTTCAACAGCAGCGGCAGCGCGACGTTCTGGGCGAGCGTCAGGTGCGGCAGTACGTGGAAGGCCTGGAAGATGAAGCCCATGCGCGTGCGCCGCAGCCGCGTGGCGGCCTCGTCGTCCAGCGCGGTCATGGGCGTGCCGTCGACGCGGACCTCGCCGCCGTCCGGCGTGTCGAGCCCCGCGATCAGGTTCAGCAGCGTGGACTTGCCCACTCCCGATTCGCCCATGATCGCGACGAACTCGCCCGGTTCGAAGCGGTGCGAGAGGGCCGCCAGCACGGTGCGGCCGCCATAGGATTTGCTGAGGTTGACGAGTTCGAGCATGGGGCGCCGTGTTGGCAAAACCGCTACTCTAGCACGCGTCGTAGCACCCGCGGGCGACGGCCCGTTCAGTCGTCACGCATGCGCGTGCGGAATCCCGGAATCGCGTATCATGGCCGGAACGGCAACATTCCAGCCGGCCGCGCGGTGCGGCCGCACCACCGAGGACGCCCCGATGCTGAACGCCACATCGCCCGCAGTGCCCGCAGCAAACGATGGATTGCATGTACCCGCCGAACTGGACGAGAGCTTGCGCGCCCGCCAGGCCTGCATCTCGCCCAAATTCCTGTACGACCCGCTCGGCTCGAAACTGTTCGAGGCGATCTGCGAATTGCCCGAGTACTACCCCACGCGGACGGAAGCCGGCATCTTCGACCTGCACGGCGCCGAGATCGCGCGCACGGTCGGCACGGGCGCGACACTGATCGACCTGGGCGCCGGCAATTGCGCCAAGGCCGCGGGCCTGTTCCCGCTGCTGCAGCCGCGCCAGTACGTCCCCATCGACATCTCGGCCGAATTCCTGCACGACGCCGTGGAGCGCCTGCACCAGCGCTTCCGCCACATCGAGATGCGGCCGCTCGGCATGGATTTCTCCGCCAGCCTGGAACTGCCCGACATCGTGCGCGAGGATCGCCGCCTGTTCTTCTATCCCGGTTCGTCGATCGGCAATTTCACGCCGGAGGAGGCCCGCGATTTCCTGCAGCGCGTGCACACGCAGTGCGGGCGCGACGGCGGCCTGCTGATCGGCGTCGACCTCGCCAAGGACCACGCCGTGCTGGACGCCGCCTATGACGACGCGCTGGGCGTGACGGCCGCGTTCAACCTCAACGTGCTGCGCCACGTGAACCGCCTGCTGGACGCCGACTTCGACATCCGCCAGTGGCGCCACCGCGGCTTCTTCAACCCGGCCCGGGGCCGCGTCGAGATGCACCTGGAAGCGCGCAGCGCGCAGCATGTGACGTGGCGCGGCGGCAGCCGCCGGTTCGCGGCGGGCGAGTCGATCCACACCGAGAACAGCTATAAATACCGCCAGAGCGACGCCGTCGGCCTGCTCGCCGAGGCCGGCTTCGCGGCCACGCGCGTCTGGACCGACCCGCGCCAGTGGTTCGCGGTGATCTACGCGCGCGCCCTGTCGCACTGAAGGAGCGGACATGGGGGCCTCCGAACACGACCTGTCCACCACGTTCGCCCACGTGCGGCAACGCTCGCTGCACCTGGCCGAACCGCTGACGCCGGAAGACTGCTGCGCGCAATCGATGCCGGACGCCAGTCCCGTCAAATGGCATCTCGCGCACACCACGTGGTTCTTCGAGACCTTCATCCTGGCGCCGCGCGAACCCGGATTCCGCGCGCACGATCCGGCCTTCCGCGTGCTGTTCAATTCGTACTACAACGGCGTCGGCGCGAAGCACCCGCGGGCGCAGCGCGGCCTGCTGACGCGGCCGACGCTGGCCGAGGTGCTGGCCTACCGCAGCGCGGTCGACGCGCGCATGCAGCGCCTGCTGGCGTCCGCGCGCGGCGACGGCGCGCTCGCGGCGCTGGTCGAACTGGGCCTGCAGCATGAGCAGCAGCACCAGGAACTGATCCTCACGGACGTCAAGCACCTGCTGTCGATGAACCCCTTGTACCCGCCCTATGTCGATTCGCCGCTGCCCGCGTCCGGCCCCGTCGAGCCGCTGGCCTGGATCGACTTCGACGGCTGCCTGGCCGAGATCGGCCACGCCGGACCGGGCTTCGCCTTCGACAACGAAAGCCCGCGCCACCGCCAGTACCTGGCGCCGTTCGCGCTCGCGTCGCGCCTCGTGACGAACGGCGAATACCTCGAATTCGTCGAGGCGGGCGGCTACCGCGATCCGTCGCTGTGGCTGTCGGACGGCTGGGACCAGGTCGCGAGCGGGACGATCGCCGCGCCGCTGTACTGGGTGAACGACGACGGGCGCCGGCGCGAATTCACGCTGCACGGCCTGCAGCCGCTGGACCCGGCGCGGCCGGTCACGCACGTGTCGCTGTACGAGGCCGACGCGTACGCGCGCTGGCGCGGCGCGCGCCTGCCCACCGAAGCGGAGTGGGAATTCGCGGCGCGCGATGCGGCGCTGACCTGCGGCGACCTGCATCCCCGCGCGGCGGGCAGTCCGGGCCTCGCGCAGATGTTCGGCGAATGCTGGCAGTGGACCTTCAGCAGCTACGCGCCGTATCCCGGCTTCACCCCGGCTGCGGGCGCGATCGGCGAGTACAACGGCAAGTTCATGGTCAACCAGTACGTGCTGCGCGGCGCGTCGTGCGCGACGCCGCACGGCCATGCGCGGGCCAGCTACCGCAATTTCTTCCCGGCCGGCGCGCGCTGGCAGTTCAGCGGCATCAGGCTGGCGCGATGAAGCCCGCGCACGGTCTGCGCCTGCGCGTGCTGAACCGGCGCGCCAACGCGTGGATCGTCGCGCATCCCCTCGATTTCGTCCTGCAGTGCCTGCGCGCGTTCCGCGCCAACCAGGGCATGCTGCTGGCGGGCGCCGTCGCCTATTACGCGCTGCTGTCGATCGTGCCGTTCCTGATGCTGGTGGTCGTCGTGCTGTCGCACTTCATCGACCAGGTCGACCTGCTGCTCACCCTGCGCCGCTACCTCGAACTGATCGTGCCCGGGCAATCCGGCCCGATGGTGGAAGAGGTCGCGCACTTCCTCGACACGCGCGACCTGATCACGTGGGTGCTCGGCTTCACGATGCTGTTCTTCAGCTCCCTCGCGTTCACCGTGCTGGAAAACGCGATGAGCGTGATCTTCGTGCACCGCGTGGCCGTGCGCCGCCGCCACTTCCTCGTGTCGGCCGTGCTCCCGTACTGCTACATCCTCGCCTTGGGCTTCGGCGTGATGATCGTGACGCTCGTCGCCGGCACCCTGCAGGTGATCGGCTCGGAGAGCGTGGAACTGTTCGGCCACACGTGGTCGCTGCACGGTGTGTCGGGCGCGCTGCTGTACCTGCTCGGGCTCGCGGGCGAGATCCTCGTGCTCACGTCGATCTACCTCGTGATGCCGGTGGGGCGGCTGTCGCTGTCGCATGCGCTGGTCGGCGGCGTGACGGCGGCGCTGCTGTGGGAAATCGCGCGCCACGTGCTCGTGTGGTACTTCACCACGCTGTCCAAGGTGAACGTCGTGTACGGCTCGATGAGCACCGCGATCGTCGTCATGTTCAGCCTCGAGATCGCGGCCAGCCTGCTGCTGTTCGGTGCCCAGGTGATCGCCGAGTACGAGCGCGTGGGGCAGAAGGGACAGGGCGCCGAGCCGCAGCCGCTGCGCACGGCGCCGTAATGGCCAACATCGTATTCTGCTGGGAGCTCGGCGCCGCCCTCGGCCACGCGGGCCGCCTGAAGGCCCTCGCGCAGCCGCTGCGCGCGCGCGGGCACGCGATCTCCTTCGTGCTGCGCGACCTCGTGCACACGCGGCGCCTGCTGGCCGACGTCGACATTCCCGTCTACCAGGCGCCCCTGTGGCTGCACCGCGTGGCAGGGCTGCCGCCCGGGGAGGCCAGCCAGGCCGACCTGCTGCTGGCCTGCGGCTGGCTCGATGCGGACGCGATGGCCGGCCTCGTCGACGGCTGGCGCCATCTGCTGCGCGCGCTCGGCGCCCACCTCGTCGTCGGCGACTACGCGCCGGCCGCGCTGCTGGCGGCGCGCAGCCTGGGTATCGCGAGCGCCGCCGTCGGCCCCGGTTTCCAGATTCCGCCGGCGGACCGCCCGCTGCCGCCGCTGCGCGACTGGGAAGCGGTGCCGCAGTCGCGCATGGCGGCCACCGAGGCGCGCGTGCTGGCTACGGCCAATGCCGTGCTCGCGCGCCACGGCGCCGCGCCCTACGCATACGCGGCCGACCTGCTGCGCGGCGATCTGCCCGTGCTGTGCACCTGGCCCGAACTCGACCCGTGGGGGCGCGGCGAAACCGACGCGCGCTGGTTCGGTCCGACGATCGCCGGCCCCGGCACGCGCCCGCCCGCGCGGCCGGACGGCCCCGGCGCACGCGCGCCGGTATGGCCGGACGGCGCGGGGCCGCGCGTGTTCGCCTACCTGCGCGGGCCGCATCCGGACCATGCCGCGCTGCTGGCCGCGCTGGCGCGCGCGGGATGCCGCACGCTGTGCTATCTGCCCGACGTCGCGGGCGGCGCCGCGCCGCCGTTCACGCATCCGCTCGTGGCGTGGGCCGGCGGACCGGTGGCGCTGGACGCCGCGTTGCCCGCATCGGCGTTCGCGATCTGCCACGCGGGCGAGTCGACCGTGTCGCAGGCATTGCTGGCGGGCGTGCCCGTCTTGACGCTGCCGCAGACGGCCGAAGCGTTCCTGACGGCGCGCCGCGCACGCCAACTGGGCGCCGGCATCAACGTCAACGAGATGGCGCGGCCGCTCGACTGGGACGGCATCGTGCGCCGCATGCTGGAAGGCGAGGATTATCGCGCGGCGGCGCGGGCGTTCGCGCTGCGCCACGCCGATTTCGACGCGGGCCGCCAGGCGGAGGCGATCGCCGGGGTGCTGGAAGGGCTGCTCGGGCGCGCGTAAGGTGGGGCGCGGCCGGTGTAGGCGCGCGGTGCCATGCGGTGACATGCGTCGTCGGCGTCGATATCGCGCGGACTGGTGACGTCGCGTATCGATGTGCGTCGGCTTCGATATCGTGCGCGGACCGGTGGCGCCGCGTATCACCGCGTGGGCGGGGGCCGCCGACCCTACGCGACGCCGGCATGAAAAAAAGCGCGGCCGGCCTGCGAAGGCCGCCGCGCCGTGCACGAAGGTGACGCCGCTCAGGCGGCGCGCTGTTCGCCCTGTTCCGCGCTGAGCGCCAGCTGGCGGTTCACGGCGGACAACACGGCCTTGAACGACGCCGTGACGATATTGCTGTCGATGGCGGCGCCGAACAGGGTCGGGCCGTTGGCGAGGCGCAGTTCGACGTAGCAGGCGGCGCGCGCGTCGGCGCCCGAGCCGATCGAGTGCTCGTGGTAGTCCATCAGGCGGATGTCCAGGCCGAGCGCGTTGACGAAGGCGTCGATCGGACCGTTGCCGCTGCCCTGGTGCGGTTCCGTCACGCGGTTGTGCTGCACGGTCGTGTCGATCTGCACGCGCTCCGCGCCTTCGCTGTTCTCGACCAGGCGGTGCGAGACGTAGCGGTAGGCGGGGTCGTCCTGGTTGAAGTACTCGCGGTCGAACAGCGCGTGGATGTCGGCGGCGGCCACTTCGCGGCCGGTGGCGTCGGCATGCTTCTGCACGACGCGCGAGAACTCGATCTGCAGGCGGCGCGGCAATTCGAGGCCGTATTCCTGCTCGAGCAGGTAGGCCATGCCGCCCTTGCCGGACTGGCTGTTCACGCGGATCACGGCATCGTAGCTGCGGCCCAGGTCGGCCGGGTCGATCGGCAGATACGGCACTTCCCAGAGGGCGTCCGCCTGTTGCTTGGCGAAGCCCTTCTTGATCGCGTCCTGGTGCGAACCGGAGAACGCGGTGAACACGAGGTCGCCGACGTACGGATGGCGCGGGTGCACCGGGATCTGGTTGCATTCCTCGACCAGCTGGCGGACGCTGTCGATGTCCGAGAAATCGAGGCCCGGGTGCACGCCCTGCGTGTAGAGGTTCAATGCAAGGGTGACCAGGTCGACGTTGCCCGTGCGCTCGCCGTTGCCGAACAGGCAGCCTTCGACGCGGTCGGCGCCGGCCATCACGGCCAGTTCGGCGGCGGCGACGGCCGTGCCGCGGTCATTGTGCGGGTGCACGCTGATCACGAGGTGTTCGCGCTGGTTCAGGTTGCGGCACATCCATTCGATCTGGTCGGCGTAGACGTTCGGCGTCGCCGCTTCCACGGTCGACGGCAGGTTGATGATCACCTTGTTGTCCGCGCTCGGCTGCCACACGTCGACGACGGCATCGACGATGCGCTTGGAGAAATCGAGTTCCGTCGTCGAGAACGATTCCGGCGAATACTCGAGGCCCCATTTCGTGTCCGGATGCTGGGCGACCAATTCCTTGATCAGCTTCGTGCCGTTCACGGCGATCTGCAGGATCTCGTCCTGGTTCATGCCGAACACGACGCGGCGGAACACCGGCGCGACGGAGTTGTAGACGTGGACGATGGCCTGCTTCGCGCCGACGCACGATGCGACGGTGCGGCGGATCAGCTCATCGCGGGCCTGCGTCAGGACGATGATGGTGACGTCGTCCGGGATGCGTTTTTCCTCGACCAGCATGCGCACGAAGTCGAAGTCGGTCTGCGACGCGGACGGGAAGCCCACCTCGATTTCCTTCACGCCGATCTGCACGAGCTTTTCGAAGAAGCGCAGTTTCTTTTCCGGGCTCATCGGCTCGATCAGCGCCTGGTTGCCGTCGCGCAGGTCGGTGCTCATCCAGACCGGCGGCTTGTCGATGATGCGGTTCGGCCATTGGCGATTGGTCAACGGGACGGCGGGGAAGGGACGGTATTTGGCGGCGGGATTGGTCAACATGGCGGTGGCTCCTGATTTCAAATGCTGGTGAATGTGTCGTTTCTATCGTTGTGGCGGGAGGCTGCCGGACGGGCCACGGGACGCTGGGCCCGGCAACCGATCGGTAGTGTTAGCAGCGAAGGAAACAGCACACGCGCGCCGGCAGACGACAGGAAGGCTCCGGCGAAAATGGCAGACAGCGTGAATGGGATAGTGGCAAACATCGGTACAACTTTCCTTGGGCTACGAATCCGGCAAGCTTGGCCGGGCGGGACAGCGGCGATTTACGCGCGTAGTAGCAGGGCTGCCAGCGTTAGCGCGCCGGCAAGCGATAGGGAAGTCGACAGAGGCAGAGGGGAGAACATTTCTCCACTCTAAGTGAATTTTGTTTGGTGTGTCAAGCGTTTCCTGCGTTGTCGTTTGGCTACCACGGTTGCCCCCGTTTTGCGACAAGCGGTTTTTGCGAACAATCAATTTTGCCAGGGCAGGCGAGTGGCACAGTACGCCCTTCTTGTCGCCACGGAGGCGCTATGCCGGCACTGAAAGGTCTGGACACGACGATGGAACTGACCCGCCACGCGGCGGCGCTCAGGGCGCAGGGTTACGATTTCGCGCTGCGCTATTACAGCTGGAACGCGGCCAAGAACCTGTCGCTCGGGGAGGCGCGGGCGCTGTCGCAGGCTGGACTTGTCATTGGCGTCGTGTGGGAAACGAGCGGCACCCGCGCCGGCTACTTTTCCCGCGCCCAGGGCCTGGCCGACGGCGCGGCGGCGTTCCGGATGGCGCGCGACGTCATTGGCCAGCCGTTCGGTTCCGCGATCTATTTTGCCGTGGACTACGATCCCACGCAGGCCGACCTCGATGGCGCGATCGGCAATTACTTCACGGGCGTGCATGCCGCGCTGTACGTGGCGGCGGAAGGCCAGCCGTCGTACCGGGTGGGCGTGTACGGTTCGGGCCTGTGCTGCGGTAGCTTGGTCGAGAGCGGCGCGGCGCCCCTGTCCTGGCTGTCGCAATCGACCGCGTTCGCCGGCTCGCGCCAGTACGCGGAACAGAAGCGCTACGACATCATCCAGCTGCTGCCCGCGCGCATACCCGGCGCGGACGGGATCGTGCTGGACGTCGATCCGGACGCGACACATCCGGACCGCGACGGCGGCCTGTTTACGGTTTAGCCGACGACCACCCGCGGCGCTCCCGCTTCCATCGACCCGATGACGGCGGCCTCGCCGAAGCCTTCGCGGCGGAACACGGCCAGCACCTCGTCGACGCTGCCCGGATCGCACGCGACGAGCAGGCCGCCCGACGTCTGCGGGTCGGTCAGCAGCACGCGCTGCGTGTCGGTGATCGCGCCGCCCAGCGCCACGTCGTGGCCGTACGCATCCCAGTTGCGGCCGGACGCGCCGGTGAAATAACCGGCATGGGCCAGCGCCTCGACGCCCGGCAGCAGCGGAATGTTCGCCATGTCGAGCTTCGCCGTCAGCTGCGCGCCGCGCGCCAGTTCCAGCAGGTGGCCCAGCAGGCCGAAGCCGGTGACGTCCGTCAGCGCGTGCACGCCGGCCAGTTCCGACAGCGCCTTGCCCGGCTTGTTCAGCTTCGTCGTGTTCGCGACCATGGCGGCATAGCCGTCCGCGTCCAGCTGGTCCTTCTTGAGTGCCGCCGACAGCACGCCGACGCCCAGCGGCTTGCCGAGGACGAGCACGTCGCCCGCGCGCGCATCGGCATTGCGCTTGACCTTCGACGGGTGCACGAGGCCCAGCACGACGAGGCCGTAGATCGGCTCGACGGAATCGATGGTGTGGCCGCCGGCGATGGGGATGCCCGCTTCCGCGCAAATCGATTCGCCGCCCTGGATGATCTTGCCGATCGTCTCCAGCGGCAGTTTATTGATCGGCATGCCGACGAGGGCCAGGGCCATGATCGGCGTGCCGCCCATCGCGTACACGTCCGAGATCGCATTGGTGGCGGCGATGCGGCCGAAGTCGAACGGATCGTCGACGATGGGCATGAAGAAATCGGTCGTCGCGATCAGCGCCTGTTCGTCGTTCAGCTTGTAGACGGCCGCGTCGTCGGCCGTCTCGATGCCGACCATGAGCTCTTTCGGCACCGGGAAGCCGCTCGACTTCTTGAGGATCTCGGACAGCACGCCGGGCGCGATCTTGCAGCCGCAACCGCCGCCGTGGGAGAACGAGGTCAGTTTGATGGGTTGGTCGGCGGAGGTGTTCATACGGGGCTCTTGTGTGCGTGCGTTGATGGGAAGAGAAGATTATCCACCAAGTCGAGCAGGCGCGCTCGCTCCGCCGCGGGGGCGAACAGCGCCGCGCGCGCCGCGCACTGGCGGCGCAGGCGCTCGACGAAGCGCGCGTCGGCCACGCTGCGATCGATGAGCGCCGCCAGCGCGTGCGCATCGCCGGGCGCGAACAGGCCCGCATAGTCCTCGCCCAGCATGCCGACGTTGCCGGCGATGTCCGATGCCAGCACGGGCACGCCGCTCGTCACCGCCTCGATGATCACGTTCGCGCCGCCCTCCATGCGCGAGGCGATCACCATCGCGTGGCAGCGGCGCAGCCGGCGCCGCGTCGCCATGTGGGGCAGGGCGCCGAGCCAGCGGTAGGCCGGCGTGGCATGTTCGGTCTCCCGCGCGCGCCGGCCGAGTTCCGGATCGAGCGCGGCGCCGATGTGCAGCAGGCGCACGCCGGGCGTGCGGACCAGGCGGGCCGCGTCCATGAACGTCTGCGGATCCTTTTCGGCGCGCAGGTGGCCGATCATGGCGACGTCGAGCGGCATGCGCGGCCGGGCGTGCGACAGGCGCGGGGCCGACTGGTAGATCACGTGGGCCTTGGGCCACAGCGCTTGCGGCAGCTCGTCCAGGCCGCGCGGCTGCAGCACGACGAGGGCGCGCGCGCGGTCGAGCGACGCGCGCGCGGCGGCATCGACGTGGATGTCGCGGTAGAGGTCCGTCCCCGTCAGGACGAGCAGCGCCGGTCGGTCCGGATGGGCGTCCGTGAATGCGGCCAGCGCGGCGGCGGAGCGGCGCGCGTGCAGGGCGATCAGCAGGTCGGGGATCTCGTCGTCTGCCTGCCAGCCAGGGCCGATCGTGACGCGATAATCGCGCGCCAGGTGGCGCCGCCAGCGGCTGGCCGTCTGCCAGTTGCCGTTGTTTTCGCGCGCGGAGGCGGGGCTGACGATATGGATGCGGGCACGGGCCATCGGGGCGGAATCGGAGTCGGAATCGGGGAGCAGGATTGGTCGTACAATGATGCATGACCGTCAATCAAGCATCGTTCCGCCACGCGGGACCCAAGGAGCTGGCCGTCGCGCTGCAGGATGCGCGGCATTATACGCTCGCGCTGTTCGAAGCCCACGCCATCGCCGGCTATGACGTCGCCGCACGCGTGCCGCGCCTGCCGATCGTGAATCCGCCGCTGTGGGAACTGGGGCATACGGCCTGGTTCGCCGAATGGTTCGTGCTGCGCGGCGCGCTGGACAGCCGGCCGGGCGCCGCCGACGGGCACTCGCTGCTGGCGCGCGGGGACGACTGGTTCGATTCCGGCACGGTCCCGCACAGTGCGCGCTGGACCCTCGACCTGCCGCCGCCGGGCGCCGTCAAGACGTATTGCCACGAAGTCCTCGACCGCATCCTCGACCGCCTCGCGCACGAGGCCGACGACGACCTGGCCCTGTACCCGTACCGCCTCGCGCTGGCGCACGAAGACATGCATGGGGAGGCGTTCATGTATTCGTTGCAGACGCTGCAGTCGCGCGGCGCGCCTGCGCCGGCGGGGCCGCTGGCGCCGCGGGTGCAGTCGGTGGTGGCGGGCGGCGCGGGCGAGATCGCGTTCGCCGGTGGCAGTTTCATGCGCGGCGGCGATCAGTCGTCCGGCTTCGTGTTCGACAACGAGAAAAGCGCCGCGCTGGTCAAGGTGGCGCCGTTCGCCATCGACGCCTCGCTCGTCGGCACGGCCGCGTTCCTCGATTTCGTGCACGACGGCGGCTACGAGCGGCCGCAGTACTGGACCGACGCCGGCCGCGCCTGGCTCATGACGCAGGAACGTTCCGCGCCGCGCTACTGGGCGCGCGAGGGCGAGGACTGGCATACGGTGCGCTTCGGCCGCCCGGTGGCCCTGGACCTCGCGGAACCCGTGCGCCACGTGAACCTGTACGAAGCGCAGGCCTGGTGCGCCTGGGCCGGCCGCCGCCTGCCGACGGAAGAGGAGTGGGAATTCGCGGCGGCCGCGCACCAGCCGGGCTTCGCGTGGGGACAGTTGTGGGAATGGACGGCGTCCGTCTTCTTGCCGTTCGCCGGCTTCGAGGCCGACCGCTACCGCGATTACTCGGCGCCCTGGTTCGGCACGCGCCAGACCTTGCGCGGCGCATCGTTCGCCACGCCGGCGCGGTTGCGCGCGCCGCAGTTCCGGAATTTCTATACGCCGGAGCGGGACGACATCTTTGCCGGATTCCGCAGTTGCGCGTTATAAGGCTGGCCGCAAAAAGCGCGGACACAAAAACGTCGTCCCCGCGACGGCGAGGATCCAGGTACTGCACGCGTTAACGAAACGCGGGCAACATTGGATCCCCGCCTGCGCGGGGACGACGGTATAGGCGGTGTAGACGGGGAAGGCGTGCTGGAGTCGGACGACATCGTTGCCGGATTCCGCAGCTGCGCGTTATAACGCTGCTCTCAAAAACGTCGTCCCCGCGAAGGCGGGGATCCAAGTACTGCACGCGTTGACGAAACGCTGGCAACATTGGATCCCCGCCTGCGCGGGGACGACGAGGGAGTGTTTACGGTGTCGCGCGATCACCGATCAGCGATCAGCGATCAGCGATCAGCGATTACCGATCAGCGATCAGCGATCGCCGAACGTGCGGCGGGCCGAGTCGGCCGAGCGCGGGTGCGCGCCGAAGCCGCTGCGTTCGCGGCGCGGAGCGCCTTCGCTGCGGAAGCCGGCGCCGCCGTCGCGACGCTGGCCGTCGGCAGCGAAACCGCCCTGGCGCGGCGCGCCTTCGCGGCGCTGGCCTTCGTAGCCGCCTTCGCGACGCGGCGCGTCGGCACGATAACCGGCGCGCGGTGCGTCGCCGCGGTAGCCGCCTTCACGCTGGCCGCCCGGCTGCTCGCCGCCCGGCTTGTGGAAGCTGCGCTGGCCCGGCTTGCTGCTGTTACGGCCGTCGCCCGGCTTCCAGCCCGGACGCGCGCCCGAACGCGGTGCCGCCGAACGCTTCGGCTCGAAACCTTCGACCACGTCGACCGGGATGGTCTGCTTGGTGAAGCGCTCGATGCGGCGCACGTTCATGCTTTCGGCGTGGTTCACGAGCGAGACGGCGGTGCCGTTGCGGCCGGCGCGGCCCGTGCGGCCGATGCGGTGCACGTAGTCTTCCGGGAACTTCGGCAGGTCGTAGTTCACCACGTGGGTGATCGACGGCACGTCGATGCCGCGCGCGGCGACGTCGGTTGCGACGAGCACACGCACCTGGCCGCGGCGCATGCTGTCCAGCGTGCGGTTGCGGGCACCCTGGTGCATGTCGCCGTGCAGCGCGGCGGCGGCGAAGCCGGCGATGTTCAGGCGGTCGGCGATCATGTCGGCGTCACGCTTGGTGGCGGTGAACACGACGGCCTGGTCCATGGTTTCATCGCGCAGCAGGTGGTCGAGCAGGCGGTTCTTGTGCGACAGGTCGTCGACAAAGTGGACCTTCTGCACGATGTTCTCGTGGCGATTGGTCGCGCTCATGATCTGGATCACTTGCGGGTTCTTCGTGATGCGGCGTGCCATGTTGCCGACGACACCGTCCAGCGTGGCCGAGAACAGCATGGTCTGGCGCGAATCCGGCGTCGCGGCGACGATCTTCTCGATGTCTTCGATGAAGCCCATGTCCAGCATGCGGTCGGCCTCGTCCAGCACGAGGATCTCGAGCTGCGAGAAGTCGATCTTGCCCGACTCCATGTGGTCGATCAGGCGGCCCGGGGTCGCGACGAGGATTTCCGGATTCTTGGCCAGCAGTTGCATCTGCTTCGGATACGGCATGCCGCCCAGGATCGAGACGGCGCGGATGCGGCGCATATGCGCGGTGTACTGCTCGGTCGCGTTGGTCACCTGCAGGGCCAGTTCGCGGGTCGGGGTCAGGACCAGCATCTTCGGCTGGGCTGCCTTGAAACGGACGCGTTCGCCACGGGCGCGCGTCGATTGCGCTTCCTGCGCCGGCGTGCGGGCGGCGGGAGCGGGTTCGAGGTTGGCGAACTTGTTCAGGGCCGGCAGCATGAACGCTGCCGTCTTGCCGGAACCGGTTTGCGACGAGACCAGCAGATCGCGGCCCGCGATACCCGCCGGCACTGCCTGCTCCTGCACGGGCGTCGGCTTTTCGTAGCCGGCCAGGGCAACTGCTTTGACGATGGACGCGTGTAAGCCTAGTGCTTCAAAACTCATGTGTACTTTACTTTCGGTATGGATCAGTGAGCGTCCACGCATTGAGGCGAGCGGAACGCGAAATAGCAACGCGAGCCAACGATACGAAATGACTCTGAAACGAAAGAAATTTCGGCACAAAAGCTTTGCGCCGGGATGGTGCCTGTTTCGGCACGCAGGGCGGGAGGGCTTTATGAAAGGACATCCGTCGTGGATGCCTGGGCTTGCGATGCTGCGGTTTTACTGCTTGACGACTTCGGTGAACTGCCGCGGCGATTTTCGCAAACGCGGTTATTGCAGCGCACAAACGACACTATACCGTACTTTTGAAGAGCGTGCACGGCACACGTCGAGATGTGCGCGGGAAGACGGGCCGTGGACCCGTCGCGTGGTCGAAATGATACGGCTGGCCGGCGCGCCGGCCGCGGCGCATCAGCGGCGCTTGCGGCCGTTGGCGTTGACGGACGGCCTGGAACCGCGCGACACGCGGCTCTTGATCTCGGCCACCGCGTGCGCGGCGCTGGCCCTGATGCGCTGCGCACCGCTCAGCCTGCGGCCGCTGTGGCGCGATTCGCCGCGGTCGGCTTCCAGCACCATCGAGGCGTTCTCGACGATGCTCTCCGCGATGTCGTTGCCGGCCGTGGCGCTCGTCCTCGGCACGAGGATGGTCGAGCCGGCCTTGAGGCGCATCTGCGGCGGAATGTTGTTGGCCTGGCGGATCACTTCCGGCGTCGTGCCCAGCTTGGCCGCCAGCGAGGCGATGCTTTCGCGGGCCGACGTGATCTTGTGCGTGGTCCAGGACGACAGCGCGCGGCCCCATTGCGCGAGGTTCAGGTTGAACTTCTCGGCGTTTTCCTTGGGCAGCAGGATCTTGGTCGATTCGCCCGTGATCACGGGCTTCTTGAACTGCGGATTCAGCGCCTTGAATTCGTCGACCGACATCTCGGCCAACTGGGCGGCCACGGCCAGGTCGATGTCGGACGTCTTGTCGACGGCCACGAAATACGGCGTGTTGTCGATCGTCGGCAGCACGACACCGTACTGGGCCGGATTGGCGATGATGTTCTTGACCGCCTGCAGCTTCGGCACGTAGTTGCGGGTTTCCGCCGGCATCAGCTCGGACAGGCTCTCGAAGTCGGTCGGCTTGCCCAGCGCACGGTTCTTCTGGATCGCCTTCTGCACATTGCCTTCGCCCCAGTTATACGCGGCCAGGGCCAATTGCCAGTCGCCGAACATCGTGTACAGGCGCTGCAGATAGGTGAGGGCGGCGTCGGTGGAGGCGAGCACGCCGCGGCGCTCGTCCTTGAACATGTTCTGCTTCAGGTTGAAGTCGCGGCCCGTACCCGGCACGAATTGCCAGATGCCCGCCGCGTCGGCGTTCGACAGGGCTTGCGGGTTGAACGCGGATTCGATCACGGGCAGCAGGGCGAGTTCGGTCGGCATGCCGCGCTTTTCCAGTTCCTGCACGACGTGGTACAGGTACAGCGAGGCGCGGCTGGAGGTGCGGGTCAGGTAGTCCGGGCGGCTGGCGTACCACTGGATGTGCTTGGCGACGAGGGCGTTGTCGATGTCGGGAATCGCGTAGCCGCTGCGGATGCGGGCCCACAGGTCGGGATCCTTGTAGTCGTCGGACTTCAACGGGGTCAGCGCTTGCGGCGTGATGGCCTTGGCCATCGCGGCGGCGCTGCCGCTGCTGCTCTGGGCGATCGGGCTCGGGGCGCTGTCGGCGGCGTGACCGATCGCAGGTCCCAGCAGGAGCGCGACGGTCAGGGCGTAAGTGGAGCGAGTCGTTTCGTTCATAGCTTTCCAGTGTTGCGTCCAGGAACGGCAGGACTGACGAATGAAGGCGAAGTGTACGGACCAGTTACCGAGTCAGTCAAGAAATATGTCGGCGCGGTTACAAAAAACCTTGGCTACTCTTTTTGTCAACGTTCACCGTATCTGAGACGGATTTTGCGGGGGTATGGTTCCTGTTGGGGAGAGTTTGGCTGATGAATATCAAATGATTTTGTCTATACCCCGGGGAGTATGGTGAAATACCGCCGGCCGCATCCGCGCGTCCGGGCGGCGCTTATTGTCAAATTTGTACCTGGACTAAACAAACCGGCGGGTAATACCACCTGCGCCAGCCCTGCCTGCCAAGGTAGCCCGGCGTGCCGGGTGTTCTATGAGAGGACGCAAAGTCCGCGTACAATTGCCGTCTCCGCATCATGCGGTTTGTATTTTTTGAAAGCATCACATGAGCACTGCCAACGAGAACGTGGATGACGACGCGATCCTCGCCGCCACCCGGCGCTGGGTCGACCGCGCCGTCATCGGCCTCAATCTGTGCCCGTTCGCCAAGGCGGTGCAGGTCAAGGACCAGGTCCGCTACGTCGTGTCGCAGGCACGCACGCCCGAGTCCCTGCTGGATGCGCTGATGGACGAGTTGCAGCTGCTGGCCGACACGGATCCGGAGCAGGTCGACACGACCCTGCTGATCCACCCGTACGTCCTTCAGGATTTTCTGGATTTCAACGAGTTCCTCGACGTGGCCGACGCGGCCGTCGAAGACCTGAGCCTGGACGGCGAGCTGCAGATCGCCAGCTTCCATCCGGACTACCAGTTCGCCGACACGGACCCGAACGACATCGAGAACTACACGAACCGCTCGCCTTATCCGGTCCTGCAACTGCTGCGCGAAGACAGCATCGACCGCGCCGTGGAAGCGATTCCGGATGCGTCCGAGATCTTCGAGAAGAATATCGACACCATGGAAAAGCTCGGCCATGCGGGCTGGGACAAGCTCGATGTCGGCCCTGCCCGCTGACGCCGGGGCACCGCTTCCGCCGCGTCCGGACACGCCCTGCGTCGCGGTCTGCTCGACCACGTTCGACGACGTGTGCCGCGGCTGCGGCCGCACGGTCGTCGAGGTGGCCCACTGGGTCTCGATGACGGTCGAGCAGAAGGAAGCCGTGTGGCAGCGCATCCTCGCGCAGGGCTATCCGCGCCGCAACACCTGACCCTTGTTGGTTGGGTGGGCACCCCGTGCCCATGCGCAATGCCAATACAATGGATATGACACGCGCGGGCACGGGGTGCCCGCCCTACGGCGCTGTGATCAGAAGGATCCGACGAAATCGCGCTTGCCGATGTCCAGCCCGTTATGGCGCAGGATGTCGTATGCCGTCGCGGCGTGGAAATAGAAGTTGGGCAGCGCGTAGTGCAATAAATACACTTCGCCCTTGAACTGGCGCTGATTGGCGCCCGTGCCGACCGTGACGTCGCGGTCGCCGCCCGCGTCCACCGCCTCGCGCGCCACCGTGTCGAGGAACGCCAGCGTCTTTTCCAGGCGCGCCTGCAGGCCGGCGAAATCGTGCTCGACGTCGTCGTAGCGCGGCACCTCGACGCCCGCCAGGCGCGCCGCCGCGCCCTTCGCGAAATCCGTCGTCAGTTGCACCTGACGCACGAGCGGGAACATGTCCGGGAACAGGCGCGCCTGCAGCAGGGCGTTCGGGTCCAGCTTTTTCGCGTCCGCATGCGCCTCGGCCTTCGTCAGGATCGCCGCCAGGCTGCCCAGGATCTGGCGGAACACGGGCACCGAGACGGTGTACAGGGAAATGGTCATCGTCGACTCCTCCATCAAGAAAGAGTTCGATGATAGCAAGCTTGCATCGAGGCCGCTTGGCCGCCCCCGAAACCCCGGCGTGGCGGGTTGGTAACGGTTACCGCTACCAGGCGCGACCGATGCCAAAAAATTGTGACGTACGGCAATTGTTCCGTGCATAATCGGAAAAAAGATTACCTTATTGATTTGCCACAATAGTTGTCGCTCCGGTCACGAACTGGGCGGCGGCGCTCCCACCACCATGGCCTTCCTCCCCAGAGTCGCCTTGTCCGCGCTGCCGTCGCGTCTCGCACGGCTGTACGGCCGTTCGCTGTACGCCGCACTGCTCGTGATGGTGTTCGGCGGCCTCGCGGTGCCCGCCGTCGTGGGCGGTTATCTGCTGATCGGCGTGCAGGAGCGGCAGGCCGCCCGCCGCGAGCTGGACGAGACCCTGCAGCGCAATGCCGACATCCTCGCGCTCGGCATGCAGGAATCGCTGTGGAACATGAATGTGGACGCGGCCCGCTCGCTCGTCGATTCGCTGATGCGCGACCCGGCCGTCGTGCGCGTGCACGTGAGCGCCCAGGCCGAGGGCGATTTCATCGACCGCCGCGCCGCCGCCGCGCCCGGCGGCAACGTGCTGCGCGCCGAGCGCGACGTCGTCGTGCATGGCCAGCCGATCGGCCACGTGGCCGTCGAGATGGACGACAGCCGCAGCCAGGAATCCCTGCGCGCCAAGCAGGTGCGCTATGCGCTCGTGCTGGCCGTCCAGCTGGTCGTGTCGCTGCTGCTGATCCTGATACTGCTGCGCCGGCGCCTGCTGGCCCCGCTGGGCACGCTGATGAGTTTTTCCGACCGCCTGTCGCGCGGCAAATTCGACGCGCCGCTGGAATTGTCCACGAACGACGAGCTGGGCCGGCTCGGCGCCCAGCTGGAACGCATGCGCATCGCGATCGGCGACCTGTTCCAGGATATCGGCCGGCGCGAGGAGCGCTTCCGCACCATCGTCACGCAGGTGCCGGGCGCCGTGTTCCGTGCCCGTCCGGGCGGGCTGATCGACTTCGTCAGCGACGCCATCGAAGACATTTCCGGCCACCCGGCGAGCCGGTTCATCGGCGCGCACACGGACCGCTGGGCCGACGTGATCTGTCCGGAAGACCGCAAGATGCAGCGGCACCTGGTCAGGGAGGCCGTGGTGGCCGTGCGGTCGTACGAGATCGAGTACCGCATCATCGACGCCGCCGGCATCGAACGCTGGGTGCTGGAAAGCGGCCAGCCGGTCGGGTTCGACGGCAACGCCGCGTTCTGGATCGACGGGATCATCTCCGACATCAGCGAGCGCAAATACAACGAGATGCGCATCGAGGCGCTGCTGGCCGAGCAGGGCGCGGTGCTGGACAACGTCATGTTCGGCATCATGTATGTGCGCGAGCGGCGCGTCGTGTCGACCAACAGCCGTTTCGACGAATTGTTCGGCTATGCCGAGGGCGAACTGGTGGGCGATCCGATCGCGGTGCTGTTCCCGACCGTCGAGGACTACGAACAGGGCCTGGGCGCGGCCAATCCGGTCCTCGCGCGCGGCGGCGACTTCAGCGCCGACCGCCAGTTCCGGCGCCGCGACGGCAGCCTGTTCTGGTGCGCCGTGAGCGGCCGCGCGCTCGATCCGGAGCGGCCGGACGAAGGCAGCATCTGGGTCTATGCCGACATCACGGAGCGGCGCCAGGCCGAGGAAAAGCTGCGCCTGTCGGCCACCGTGCTGGAACACATCGCCGACGGCGTGATGGTGATCGACGTGCACGGCCGGATCGCCGCCACGAATCCCGCCTTCACCCAGATCACCGGCTACACGGAGAGCGAAGCCGTCGGCACGTATTCGAACCTGACGCGCATGACCGGCGCCGACGCCGCGTTCTACGAAGCGCTGTGGGCCGACCTGGCGGAGACCGGTTTCTGGCGCGGCGAAATCCGCAACCTGCGCAAGAACGGCGAAGCCTACCTGGAGTGGCTGACCGTGTCGGCCGTGCGCGGCGACCACGACGCCGTCACGCACTACGTCTGCGTGTTTTCGGACATCACCAAGGTCAAGGAATCGCAGGACAAGCTGGACCACCTGGCGCACCACGACCCGCTCACGGGCCTGCCGAACCGCCTGCTGTTCCACGACCGCCTGCAGCACGCGATGGTGCGCACCGCGCGCGCCCACCGCCAGCTCGGCGTGATGTTCATCGACCTCGATCGCTTCAAGACCGTCAACGACACGCTCGGCCACCACGTCGGCGACGAACTCCTGAAACAGGTCGCGGGCCAGTTGGCCGGCTGCCTGCGCGACGGCGACACGCTGGCGCGCCTGGGCGGCGACGAATTCATCGTGCTGCTCGAGGACATCGACGGCGCGCACGGCGCGCGCCAGGTCGCGGAAAAGCTGATGCAGCTGTTCGAGCGGCCCGTGCTCGTGTCGGACTACGAGCTGTTCGTCACGGGCAGCGTGGGCATCAGCCTGTTCCCGCACGACGCCGTCGACATGAACGTGTTGATCCGGAATGCCGACGTGGCGATGTACCAGGCCAAGGCGCGCGGGCGCAACGGCTACCAGTTGTACGCGCCGTCGATGGACGGCGACGGTGCCGAGCGCCTGCGCATGGAGGGCCTGCTGCGGCGCGCGATCGAACGGGGCGAGATCTGCCTGCATTACCAGCCGCAGGTCGAGATCGACACGGGCCGCCTGATCGGCGCCGAAGCGCTCGTGCGCTGGCACAGCGCCGAACTCGGCCACGTGCCGCCGGTGCGCTTCATTCCGCTCGCGGAGGACATCGGCTTCATCGGCCAGTTGGGCGACTGGGTGCTGGAGGCAGCCTGCCGCCAGGTGGTAGCATGGGAGACGGCCGGGCTGTACGTGCCCAAGATCGCGGTGAACCTGTCGGGACGCCAGTTCGACCGCGGCAGCGTGGCGCCGCAGGTCGCGCGCGCGCTGGCCGACACCGGCCTCGCGCCGCAGCGGCTGCAGCTCGAGGTGACGGAATCCGTGATCATGAACACGGGCGACGCCCTCCAGTACATCAACGACCTGCATGCGCTCGGCGTCGAGCTGGCGATCGACGATTTCGGCACCGGCTATTCGTCGCTCGCCTATCTCAAGCAGTTGCCGGTGCAGACCTTGAAGATCGACCGCAGCTTCATCCAGGACATCGGCGCCGGCAAGGAGGGCTGCGGGGACGACGAGGCGATCGCCGTCGCCATCGTCCAGCTGGGGAAGAGCATGGACCTGGCCGTGATCGCGGAAGGCGTGGAGACCGCCGAGCAGGCCGCGTTCCTGCTGCGCCAGGGCTGCCGGCGCGCGCAGGGCTATCTGTACGGCCGGCCGATGGCGGCGGACGAATTGCTGGAAACATGGAGGACGGACGATGCGGGACACGGGCGCACCAGGTTCGGATAAGGACGGCGGCGCGGGCATACGCGGCGTGCGGAAAAGCCGCCGGCGCTTCCTGCTCGGCGGCCTGGCCGCGGGCACGGCGCTCGTCGTGGGGTGGGGCGTCGCGCCGCCGCGTCAGCGCCTGCGCGCGACGGCCGCCGGCGCCGTGCACGATGCCGGCACGGTCGTCCTGAACGGCTGGGTCGCCATCGCGCCGGACGGCACCGTCGACGTCGTCGTGCCGCGCAGCGAGATGGGACAGGGCGTGCACACGGCGCTGCCCATGCTGCTGGCCGAGGAGCTGGACGCGTCTCTGGCCGCCGTGCGCGTGGTGCAGGCGCCCATCGACAAGATCTTCGCCAACCTGACCGTGCTGCGCGACACCTTGCCGTTCCACCCGGACGATGCCGGCGCCTTGCCGCAGGGCGCGCGCTGGATCGCGGGCAAGGTGGCGCGCGAGCTGGGCATCATGTTCACGGGCGGATCGACGAGCGTGAGGGATGCATGGCCGACGATGCGCACGGCGGGCGCCGTCGCCCGCGCGATGCTGGTGCGCGCCGCCGCCGAGCAGTGGGGTGCGGAGGCCGCAACGCTGACGACGCGCGACGGCATGGTGGTGCACCCGGACGGACGGCACGCGCCCTACGGCCTGCTGGCGAAACGCGCGGCCGCGCTGGGCGCCGACATCGGGCCGGATGACGTACGCCTCAAGACGCCCGCGGAATATCGCCTGATCGGCAAGCCGCTGCCGCGGCGCGACACGCCGTCGAAGGTGAACGGCCAGGCCGTCTTCGGCCTCGACGTGCGGCCGGAAGGCTTGCTGTACGCGGCGCTGCGCATGGCGCCCGTGCTGGGCGCGGGTGTCGCCGGCTTCGATGCGGGCAAGGTCGCCGCGCTGCCGGGCGTGGTGAAAGTCGTCGACGTGTCGTCCGTGCTGGCGCCGTTTGCCGGCGCCGGCGCCGGGGTCGCGGTCGTGGCCAAGGGATGGTGGCAGGCGAAGCAGGCGGCACAGGCGCTGCCTGTGCGCTGGTCCGCGAGTCCGCACGCGGCGCTCTCGAGCGAGTCGGTATTCGCCGGTTTCGCGCGGGCGCTCGACGCCGAATCGGGCTATGCCTATTTTGAATCCGGCAGCCAGGACGGGCCGGACCTGGCGGGCGCGCGCACCGTGCACGCCGAATACCGCGCGCCGTTCCTCGCGCATGCGACGATGGAACCGCAGAACTGCACGGCGCAGGTCCTGAACGGCAAGGTGAAATTGTGGGCGCCGACGCAGGTGCCGAGCATCGCCGTCGACATCGCGGCGCAGGTCGCCGGCGTCGCCCGCGACGACGTGGCCATCGAGGTGACGATGCTGGGCGGCGGCTTCGGCCGGCGCCTGGAGACGGACGTGGTCGCGCAGGCCGTCGCCGTGGCGATGCACACGGGAGGCCGTCCGGTGCAGCTGGTGTGGACGCGCGAGGACGACGTCGGCCACGACGTCTACCGCCCGGCCGCGCTGGCCCGCTACACGGCCCGCCTGGGCGCGGACGGCAAGGTGCTCGCGTGGGACAGCAAGCTGGCCAGCGGCGCCATCGGCCATCAGTACTTTCCGCGCAACGTCGGCCTGCCCGGCATCGGTCCGGACAAGACGACGGCCGAGGGCGAGTACGACATGCAGTACGCGATCGCCAACCGGCGCTGCCGCCACGTCGCGGTCGACAGCGCGGTGCCGGTCGGGTACTGGCGCTCGGTCGGCCATTCGCACAACGCATTCTTCAAGGAGAGCTTCGCCGACGAACTGGCCCATGCGGCGGGCCAGCACCCGGCCGCGTGGCGGCGCGCGCTGCTGCGCGACCATCCGCGCCACCTCGCCGCGATGGACGCCGCGCTCGCGCGCGCCGGCGCGCCGCCCGCGGGGCGCGCGCACGGCCTCGCCGTGCACCAGTCGTTCGGCACGGTCGTCGCGCAGGTGGCGGAAGTGTCGGTGGAAGGCCGGGAGATCCGCGTGCACCGCGTCGTGTGCGCCGTCGATTGCGGCCTCGCCGTGAATCCGAACATCGTCGCGCAGCAGGTCGAGTCGGGCGTCGTGTTCGGCCTGTCGGCCGCGCTGGCGGGCGAGATCACGTTCGCGGGCGGACAGCCGCAGCAATCGAATTTCGGCGATTATCCCGTGCTGCGGATGGCGCAGGCGCCCGCGGTCGAGACGATCATCATGCCGAGCGCGGCGCCGCCGGAAGGCATGGGCGAACCGGCCGTGCCGCCCGTCGCGCCGGCCGTGGCGAATGCCGTGTTCAAGTTGACGGGGCAGCGCTTGCGCAGCTTGCCGCTGCGGTTGGCGTAACGCGATTGCGGTAAGGAGGGGCCATGTGCCCGCGCGGACGTTTGTGGCATGTCGGCGTCACGCGTGGGCACGGCGTGCCCACCCCACGTGTTTCCTAGTTGGCGGCGGCCATCAACGTGCGCAGATTGCATTCGCGCTGCCACGCCTGCCGTTCCGGCGTCGACACGGCCTGGCGCGATAATTCATCGGCGCTGAGCGCGGCCTGCGCGTGGATCAGGCGGTCGGCCACGCCCGCATCCGGCAGCATCGTGCCGAAGAACGCGACGGCGTCGCCGCGCTGCATGAGCAGGGTCGGGAAGTTGTCGACGTCGAGATCGCCGACGACGTCGGCCCGGTCTTCGACGTCGATCCAGACGAAGGTCTTGTCCGGATGGCGCGTGGCCAGGCAGTCGAACGCGGCGCGGTAGGACGAGCAGGTGCCGCACCAGGCGGCGCACAGGCAGGCGACGATCCAACCGTCGCCGTGGACGGCGGCGGCGACCTGGTCGCGGGTATCGGGCTCGAGGGTGAGGCTGGACATGGGCGGGATTTTACAACGGTTCCGCGCTTTTGGCCGGCCGGGCCGCCGGGTTACAATACGCCATGCCTATCATCCTCGCCATCGAAACCTCGTCCGAGCTGGCGTCCTGCGCCTTGTTGAACAGCGCGGCCGGCGCGGACGCTCCCGTATTGACCCGTGAATCGTCCGGCGTGCGCACGCACTCGCAATCCGTCCTGCCGATGGTGCAAGACCTGTTGCGCGAAGCGGGCGTCGCCCTGTCCGACTGCGACGCCATCGCGTTCGGTGCCGGCCCCGGTTCGTTCACGGGCGTGCGCACGGCGTGCGGCGTGGTGCAGGGCCTCGCGTTCGGCGCGAAGAAACCCGTGCTGCCGCTCGTGACCCTGGAAGCGATGGCCGAGGCCTGCCGCGCACGCACGGGCGCGACGGAGGTGCTTGCCGTGCTGGATGCGCGCATGGGCGAGGTCTATTGGGCGCAGTACCGCTGGGCCGGCGAATGGCAGGTCGTGCGCGCGCCCGCGCTGAGCGCGCCCGGCGCCGTCGCGCCGGAACCGGTCGCCGGCCTCGCCGCCTGCGGCAACGGCTTCGCCACATATGCGGACGCGTTCGCGGGACAGGCGTTCGCCGCCGGCGCCCATGCCGACATCCTGCCGCACGCGCGCGAATTCGCGCTGCTGGGCGTGGCCGCGCTGGCCGCGGGCCGCGCCGTGCCGGCCGACGAAGCGCAGCCGCTCTACCTGCGCAACAAGGTCGCGTACACGAGCGCCGAACGCCAGGCCATCAACGCGGCCAAGGCCGGGGCGGAGCCGGACAAGCGATGAACGACGCCACGCGCCTGGAACTGCGTCCGATGGTCGTGGGCGACGTCGACGCGGTGCATGCCCTCGAATGCAGCGTCTTTCCGCATCCGTGGAGCCACGCGAATTTCATGGATTCGCTGGCGAGCGGCTACGACGCGTGGGTGCTGCGCGGGCCCGAAGGCGCGCTGGCCGGTTACTTCCTGTTGATGTATGCGGTCGACGAGGCGCACCTGCTCGACGTGGCCGTCGCAGCGCCGCTGCACGGCCGCGGCGTGGGGCGCTACCTGCTGGACCGCATCGCGTCCCGCGCACGCGCGGAGCGCATGGAGTCGGTCCTGCTCGAGGTGCGGCCGTCGAACGCACGCGCGCTGCAGGTGTACCGGCGCTATGGCTATGCCGAGATCGGCCGGCGCAAAGGCTATTACCCGGCGCACGAAGGCCGGCGCGAGGATGCGATCGTGATGAGGTATATGTTATGAACGGTGTCAGTGAACGCGACGCCATCTTCCTGAACGAGATGGGCCTTACGCCGTTGTGGCAGCTGCGCACGGTGGCGGATGCCGTCGAGGAGGCTGGGACGCCTCCGCCGGCCGCCGCGCGGGGACCGTCGCCGCTGCAGCCGGTAGCGCAGTCGGCGTCCGCGCTGGCGCCGGTCGCGGCGCCGGCCGCCGTGGCGCCCGCACCTGTCGCGCCGCCGGCACGGCCAGTCGGGCCGGCGCAGCCGCGCGCGCCCGGCCCGTCGCCGCTGCAGCCCGTGGCGCAATCGGTGTCCGCGCTCGCGCCGGTCGATGCCGACTCGGCCTGGGACGATGCGTCCTTGCCGAGCGCCGCCACGCCGGAAGAAATCGCGGTCATGGACTGGGACCAGCTGGCCATCGCCATCGCCGCCTGCCGCCGCTGCAGCGCTTGCCGCGAAGGCCGCGCGCCGGTGCCGGGCACGGGCGCGAAACAGGCGCGCTGGCTCGTCGCGGCCGGCGCCACGACGGCCGCCGACGACAAGGCGCGCGTGCCGCTGGCGGGCGATCCGGGCAAGCTGCTCGACAACATGCTGGCCGCCGTCGGCATGGGACGCGAGCGCGACGTCTACGTGACGAACCTGATCAAGTGCCGTCCCACGACGCCGAACGGCGGCGAACGCGCGCCCACCCCGCAGGAGGCGGCCGCGTGCCGTCCCTACCTCGAACGCGAGGTGGCGCTGACGGGGGCCGGCACCGTGCTCACGCTCGGCCAGATCGCCGCGAACACGCTGCTGGGCCGGCCGCTGCCGGAACCGCTGGCCGGTAGCCGCGGCGACGTCCACACATTCGACGCCGGCGGACGCGCCGTCGACCTGGTGGCCACGCTGCATCCGGGCGAGCTGCTGCGGCGCGGCGCCGACAAGGCCCTGGCCTGGGCCGACCTGTGCAGGGCAAGGCACGCCCGTGCACGATCCGACTGACACCTACCAGGCGTATTTCGAGCGCCGCTGGGGCCATCTGCGGCGCGCGCGGGTGCGGGCGCTGGCCTGGCTGCTGGACGCCCCCGACCTGCTCGACATCCACGACCCGCACTGGAACGGCCGCGTCGCGACGCTGGGCTCGATGACGCCGGATACCGAACGCTGGCTGGTCGAACTCGACGCCGATCCGGCGCCGCTCGACGCCGCGCTCGGCGCGAAGCTTTACACGCGCCTCGGCCTGTACGCGGAAAAGCTGATGGCCTTTTATTTCGCGCACCAGGGGCGCCTCGTCGCGCACGGACTGCAGGTGCGGGCGAGCCGCAACGATACGGTCGGCGAGTTCGACTTTTTGCTGGACGCGGGCGAGGGCGTCGAACACATCGAGTTCGCCACCAAGTTCTACCTGCTGCAGGATGAGTCGGCGGCGGGCTTCGACACTTTCGTCGGCCCGAACCTGGCCGACAGCCTGGGCCGCAAGATGCGCAAGGTGTTCGACCGCCAGCTCGCGCTGGGCAGCCACCCGGCCGCGCAGGACGTGCTGCCGCGGCCCGTCGTCGCCGCGCGCGCGCTCGTGAAGGGTTGGCTGTTCTACCCGCGCGGCACCTATCAGGCCATGCAAGGGATCACGGCGGGCCACTGCCGCGGTTTCTGGTGCGCCCTGGCCGAACTCGACGCCTTGCCCGGCGACCGCTTCCTGATCCTGCCGCGCCTGCAATGGCTGCCGCCGTTCCGCGCGCAATCGGCCGTGTGGATGCTTGACAAGGCCCAGCTGGCCGCGGAACTGGCAGATCATTTCCTGGCGTCGGACGCGCCCGTGCTCGTGGCGCTCGTGCACGAGCAATCGGGCAACCGCGCGGACGCGATCGTCGAATTCGAGCGCGGCTTCATCGTCCCGGACGACTGGCGCGAACGGGCCAGAAACCGCCTGCGGCCCTGAGCGGCATCAAACCGGGGTCAGAGCCCGGTTTTAAGAAATTATTTAAGAGAACGGTCAGGGGTAACTGCCGTGTTTGCTCCGAGGAAGTTGCCCAAATTCGGGCTCTGACCCCGGTTTAATGTTTGTGCTCGCCGATCAGCGCGAGGGAATCGTGCTCGCGCTGGTTGGCGGCGTGGCGGCGGCCGATCAGCCACATGATGCTGGCCAGCGACATGCCGAACAAGACGATGATGACGTTCAGGTCGAGGTTCAGCGTGATCATGATGGCGTACAGCGCCAGCATGGTGAGGATGGAGAGGTTCTCGTTGAAGTTCTGCACGGCGATCGAGTGGCCGGCGCTCATCAGGACGTGGCCGCGGTGCTGCAGCAGGGCGTTCATCGGCACGACGAAGAAGCCGGACAACAGGCCGATGAGGAGCAGCAGGGGCACGGCGATGGCCAGGGAATGCACGAGGGTCATGCCCATCACGACGAGGCCCATGATGATGCCCAGCGGGATGACGGTCAGCGACTTCTTCAGCGGGATCAGCTTGGCCGCCAGCGCCGCGCCGACGGCGACGCCGATCGCGACGATGCCGATCAGGATGGTGGCTTTGTCGAGTGGCATGTGCAGCGAGCGCTTGGCCCATTCCAGCACGATGAATTGCAGGGTGGCGCCGGAGCCCCAGAACAGCGTCGTCACGGCCAGCGAGATCTGGCCCAGCTTGTCCTTCCACAGCGTGGAGGCGCAGTCCGCGAAGTCGGCGATGAGCTTGACCGGGTTGCGTTCCTGGTGTTCGTAGCGCGCCCCGGTGTCCGGAATGCGCAGGTTGAAGCCGGCCGCGAGCGCGTACACGAAGATCAGCACGGCGAGCTGCACCTTGGTCTGGGTGTTGATGCCGGTCTCGATGTACGGCACGTCCAGGGTCATCAGCCAGGCGGCGCCGTGGGCGCTGACGAGAGCGCCACCCATGACGGTGCCGAGGATGATGGACATGACGGTCAAGCCCTCGATCCAGCCGTTCGCGGCGACGAGCCGTTCCGGCGGCAGCAGTTCGGTCAGGATGCCGTATTTGGCGGGCGAATAGACGGCGGCGCCGAAGCCGACGACGGCGCAGGCAATGAGGGGATGCACGCCGAAGAAGATCAGGCAGCAGCCGAAAACTTTGATTAAATTGGCGATGAACATCACCCGTCCTTTGGGCATCGAATCGGAGAACGCACCGACGAAAGCGGCCAGCAGGACGTAGAACAGGACGAACGACTCCCTCAGCAGAGGGATCAGGGACGCCGGGGCTTTCATCGCCGTTAGCAGACCGATCGCGACAAATATCAGCGCGTTGTCTGCCAGCGACGAAAAGAACTGCGCCGCCATGATGGTATAAAAACCACGATTCATTCGAAAAGGCCAAAAAACTGGATGGGTTGCTTTATACCATGAAAGAACCGTTCGCCCAAGGAATCGACAATACGGCATTTCACTGCCGCAGGTAAAATATGCCTTTCGTTCGCCGCCAACCGCCCCCATCTGCAAGCCATGCCACGCCCCCTGCACGCCACCATCCACCTCGACTCCATGCAGCATAATCTGGCCCGTGCGCACGCTTGCGCGCCGCAGGCGAAAATCTGGGCCGTGGTGAAGGCGAACGCCTATGGACACGGCCTGGAACGGGGCATGCGCGGCTTCGCGCCGGCCGACGGCCTGGCGCTGATCGAAACGGAAAACGCCCTGCGCCTGCGTGAGCTCGGTTGGACGAAGCCGATTCTTTTATTAGAGGGAATCTTCGACACGTCCGACATCCCGCTGCTGGCCGAGCACGCGATCGACAGCACGGTGCATTGCATCGAGCAGGTCAGGATGCTCGAATACACCCGCCTGTACCGCCCCGTCGACGTGCACCTCAAGATGAATACGGGCATGAACCGCCTCGGCTTCCGTCCGGACGAGTTCGCGGCGGCGTACCAGCGCCTGCGTGCCGTCCCCGGCATCCGCAACATCACGTTGATGACGCATTTCGCGAACGCGGACGAGCTGGAGCATCCGCGCCTGTCGATCGCCGAACAGGTCCGGCGCTTCCGCCTCGGCGCGGACGGCCTCGCCGGCGAGCGCAGCCTGTCGAATTCCGGCGGCGTGCTGCATACGGCGGAACTCGTCCAGGAACTCCAGAGCGACTGGGTGCGGCCCGGCATCATGCTGTACGGCGGCACGCCGGGCGGGCGGTCGGCCAGCGATTACGGCCTGCTGCCGACGATGACCCTGAAGTCGGAGATCATCGGCATGCAGCACCTGGAGCCGGGCGACAGCGTGGGCTACGGCAGCCGCTTCCAGGCCGACCGGGCGATGCCGGTGGGGGTCGTCGCCTGCGGCTACGCGGACGGCTACCCGCGCCACGCGGAGCACGGCACGCCCGTGCTCGTGGACGGCGTCCGCACGACGCTCGTCGGCCGGGTGTCGATGGACATGATGGCCGTCGACCTGTCGCCGATCCCGAACGCGCACGTGGGCAGCAAGGTCACGCTCTGGGGCGACGGCCTGCCCGTCGACGAGGTGGCCCAGGCCGCCGGCACGATCGGCTATGAATTGATGTGCGCCCTGGCGCCGCGCGTGCGCGTGGCCGAGGCGCCGCTCGGGTGCGATCCCATCTTATAAAACAAGGAATCATGGCTAAATCCCGTACCAGTTTCGTCTGCGGCGACTGCGGCAGCGTCGCCAGCCGCTGGACCGGCCAGTGCGCCGACTGCAAGGCCTGGAACACGATGACCGAACAGGTCGAGTCGCAGGGCCTGAACCGCATGTCGCAGACGCACATCCACAAGAGCCTGGCGCAGACGGCCCCCGTGCTGTCGCTCAAGGACATCGACGCGACCGACGTGCCGCGCTTCGGCACCGGCATCGACGAATTCGACCGCGTGCTGGGCGGCGGCCTCGTCGCGGGCGGCGTCGTGCTGATCGGCGGCGACCCCGGCATCGGCAAGTCGACCCTGCTGCTGCAGGCGCTGGCCAACCTGGCCGAGGCGCGCAGCACGCTGTACGTCTCGGGCGAGGAATCCGGCGCCCAGATCGCCCTGCGCGCGCGCCGCCTGCAGGTGGAGGCGAAGGACCTCAAGCTGCAGGCCGAGATCCAGCTGGAGAAAATCCTCGGCACGATCGCCGACCTCAAGCCGGACGTCGCGGTGATCGACTCGATCCAGACCCTGTATTCGGACGCGCTGACGTCCGCCCCCGGTTCCGTCTCGCAGGTGCGCGAATGCGCGGCCCAGCTCACGCGCGTGGCCAAGCAGACGGGCGTCACCATCATCCTCGTCGGCCACGTGACGAAGGAGGGCGCGCTGGCGGGCCCGCGCGTGCTGGAGCACATCGTCGATACGGTGCTGTATTTCGAGGGCGATACGCAGTCCAGCTTCCGCCTCGTGCGCGCCATCAAGAACCGTTTCGGCGCCATCAACGAGCTGGGCGTGTTCGCGATGACGGAAAAAGGCCTCAAGGGCGTGTCGAATCCGTCCGCGTTATTCCTTTCGCAACACGACAATCAGGTGCCCGGTTCCTGCGTGATGGTGACGCAGGAGGGAACGCGGCCGCTGCTCGTCGAGGTGCAGGCCCTCGTGGACGCCAGCCACTTGCCGAACGCGCGCCGGCTGTCCGTCGGCCTGGAGCAGAACCGCCTGGCGATGCTGCTTGCCGTGCTGCACCGCCATGCGGGCATCGCGGCGTTCGACCAGGACGTGTTCATCAATGCGGTCGGCGGCGTCAAGATCACGGAGCCGGCGGCCGACCTCGCCGTGCTGCTTGCCATTAATTCATCGATGCGCAACAAGCCGCTGCCGCGCGGCCTCGTCGTGTTCGGCGAGGTGGGCCTGGCCGGCGAGATCCGGCCCGCGCCGCGCGGCCAGGAGCGCCTGCGCGAGGCGGCGAAGCTCGGGTTCTCCGTCGCGGTGATCCCGAAAGCCAATGTGCCCAAGCAAAAGATCGAAGGGATGAACATCGTGGCCGTCGAGCGCATCGACGAAGCCTTCAGCAAGCTGCGCGAACTGGATTGACCTGTGCCTGCGGTGGAATTGGACGGCGGCAATACGCGGATTGCCGTTTCCACCTATAATCCCACCTCGTTTTCAAAAGCATCACAGGCTATCGTGGTTACAGATCAGAGGAATTCCGCACGCAAGATCCTGAAGGTGAGGGCGGTACTGGCGATGGAAGGCCAGGCGCCGGTCCAGGGCCGCACGTCGGACGTCGGCGCCAACGGCGTCAGCATGGCGGTGCCGCACCCGCTGCAGACGGGCCAGACGGGGCAGGTCGGCTTCGACCTGCTGGTCGACGGCCATCCCTTCGCGCTGCATGCCCGCGTCAAGGTCATGTATTGTATTTTCAGCAGCGGCGAGTTCAAGGCCGGGTTCCAGTTCATGCACCTGGACCTGAATTCGGTGAGCCAGCTGTCGCGCTTCCTGCGCTGACACGCCGGGTGTGCAAGAGAAAAGCGGCGGGCGCCCCGGGCCCCGCCGCTTTTTCTTTGATGAGGCCTCGTCGGTCTCCAATGCTATTCGTGATAGCGATCATGCAACTTTTTTGCACTGCCGATGCCTTCCGCGATCACCTCGTACACCACGAGAACCACGATACCGGTCAGCATTCCAGAAATGAATAACATAACCACCAAACGCCGTTAAGCGCCCCCTCCGGTCCTTCGCTGTTTTGCCGTTTTGAGTTTGTAGGACAAATCCTCCATGCCGGTAAACATACTTTCAAGGTAGCAGAAGGCAAGGCATTTACAAGGCGCTTTTTTTCGGCCGTCCGGGCACGAATATGACGGCGCGCCGGCAACCATGTGACACGTGTTTGGGGACTGTCACATCATGCATGGTGGATGTCATATGGTCAAAATGACCATGTCATAAAGCCGTCATATTTGCTCACTACACTGCGTAGCATCAACCGTGTCACTACCTCAACAAAAGGACCTTGATATGCGCATGAAGCAACTGCTGGCAACCATCATCATCGGCACCACCACCGCGTTCGCGAGCACCGCGACGCTGGCCGCCGACATCACCGGTGCTGGTTCCACCTTCGCCTACCCGATCTATTCGAAGTGGGCGGAGATGTACAAGAAGACCAGCGGCAACGGCCTGAACTACCAATCGATCGGCTCCGGCGCCGGCATCAAGCAGATCAAGGCCAAGACCGTCGAGTTCGGCGCGTCGGACATGCCGCTCCCGGTCGAAGAGCTGAACGAAGCAGGTTTGATGCAGTTCCCGACGATCATGGGCGGCGTCGTCGCCATCGTCAACCTGGAAGGCGTCGCCCCGGGCCAGCTGAAGCTGACCGGTCCGGTTCTCGCCGACATCTACCTGGGCAAGATCGCCAAGTGGAACGACAAGGCCATCGCCGCCCTGAACCCGGGCGTCAAGCTGCCGGCCGAAGACATCACCGTCGTGCACCGCGCCGACGGTTCGGGCACGTCGTTCCTGTTCACCAACTACCTGTCCCAGACCAGCCCCGACTTCAAGTCGAGGATCGGCGCCGGCACGGCCGTGAAATGGGCCGTCGGCGTGGGCGGCAAGGGCAATGACGGCGTCGCCGCCAACGTCCAGCGCATCAAGGGCTCGATCGGCTACGTCGAGTGGGCATACTCGAAGAAGAACAAGCTGTCCCACACCCAGCTGAAGAACCACGACGGCAACTTCCTGCAACCGGACGACGACGCCTTCAAGGCCGCCGCCGCCAACGCCGACTGGGCCAAGGCACCGGGCTTCGGCGTCGTCCTGACCGACCAGCCGGGCAAGGCCGCATGGCCGATCACCGGCGCCACCTACGCCATCGTGCACAAGCAGCAGGCCGATGCCGCCAAGGGCAAGGAAGTCCTCAAGTTCTTCGACTATGCCTTCAAGAACGGCGCCGCCGCCGCGACCGAGCTGGACTATGTGCCGATGCCGGAAGCGGTTACCAAGCTCGTCGAAACCGCCTGGAAGGCCAACCTGAAAGACGGTTCGGGCAAGGCGATCTGGTAATTGAGCAAACCCCGTAACGTGGGTAGCGTCGCTCCCACCCTCCCGGCGAGCGGTCGGGAGGGTGGGAGCGACGCGTTGCTTTATGAGTAATAAATTGGACAAGAACATGAACGCACACCCCGCGCTCGCCGCCGACGAGACCGGCCATGCCGCGTCGCACGACGAAGCCCGCAACGTCGCACTGCGCAATACCATGCGCGTGCAGCGCATCCAGGACTTCATCTTCCACAAGGTGACCTTGCTGTTCGCCGCGAGCGTGCTGGTGGTCCTGGTCGGCATCATCGTTTCCCTGGCGATCGGCGCGGCGCCTGCGTTCCGCGAATTCGGCGCATCCTTCCTCGTGACGAACGAGTGGGACCCCGTCAACGACAAATTCGGTGCCCTGATCGCCATCACGGGCACCCTCGTCACGTCCATCATCGCGCTGCTCGTCGCGTTCCCGATCAGCTTCGGCATCGCCCTGTTCCTGACCGAGATCTGCCCGGTCTGGCTGCGCCGCCCGATGGGCATGGCCGTCGAACTGCTGGCCGGCGTGCCGTCGATCATCTACGGCATGTGGGGCCTGTTCGTGTTCGCGCCCCTGTTCGGCGACTACGTCCAGCCGCTGCTCAAGCATACGCTCGGCGTGCTGCCGTTCATCGGCCCGTTCTTCCAGGGCCCGACGATGGGCCTGGGCCTGCTGACCGCCGGCCTGATCCTGGCCGTCATGATCATCCCGTTCATCGCCTCCGTCATGCGCGACGTGTTCGAGATCGTCCCCGCCGTGCTGAAGGAATCCGCATACGGCCTCGGCTGCACTAAATGGGAAGTCGTGCGCAAGATCGTACTGCCGTACACCCGCGCGGGCGTCGTCGGCGGCGTGATGCTGGGCCTGGGTCGCGCGCTCGGCGAGACGATGGCCGTCACGTTCGTCATCGGCAACGCGAACGACATCGCCCTGTCGCTGTTCGCGCCGGGCAATTCGATTTCCTCGACGCTGGCCAATGAATTCGCCGAAGCCAGCTCGCCGCTGCACGTGTCCTCGCTGTTCGCGCTGGGCCTGATCCTGTTCGCCATCACGTTCATCGTGCTGTCGGCCGCAAAACTGATGCTCGTGGGTATGGCCCGCCAAGAAGGGGTGAAGTAATGGATGCTGCCGTCAATTCCGTCTACCGCCGCCGCCTGCTGGGGCACCGCATCGGCATCGCGCTGTCCGTGCTGGCGATGGCCATCGGCCTAGGCTTCCTGCTGTGGATCCTGGCCACGCTGCTGATCAATGGCTTCGGTGCACTGTCGCACACGCTGTTCACGATGGACACGCCGGCCCCCGGCAGCCCGGGCGGCGTGCGCAACGCCATCGTCGGCAGCCTGATGATGGTGGGCCTGTCCACCGCGATCTCGACCCCGATCGGCATCCTGGCGGGCATCTACCTGGCCGAGTACGGCCAGAACAACAAATTCGCCGCCGTCACGCGCTTCGTCACGGACATCATGCTGTCGGCGCCGTCGATCGTGATCGGCCTGTTCGTGTACGCCCTGTGCGTGGCGCGCTTCCAGCATTTCTCGGGCTATGCCGGCACCATCGCGCTGTCGCTGATCGCGATCCCCGTCGTCGTGCGCACGACGGACAATATGCTGCACCTCGTGCCGAACAGCCTGCTGGAAGCCGCGTTCGCGCTGGGCGCGCCGCGCTGGAAGGTGTCGATGACGGTACGCCTGCGCGCCGTCAAGGCCGGTGTCGTGACCGGTGTGCTGCTGGCCGTGGCCCGCATCGCCGGCGAGACGGCGCCGCTGCTGTTCACCGCGCTGAACAACCAGTTCTTCAGCCTCGACATGAAGCAGCCGATGGCCAACCTGCCGGTGGCGATCTACCTGTTCGCGATGAGCTCGTACGAAGACTGGCGCAGCCTGGCCTGGGGCGCCGCGCTGCTCGTCACGTTCAGCGTGCTGCTCCTGAATATCCTGTCGCGGACCGCGTTCCGCCAAAAGAACCCGTAATGATGACTTCGATGATGACCCAGACCCTGTCGACTCCGACGACGACCATGTCCAAGCCCAAGACCAAGACGATCGAGATTTCCGGCCTGGACTTTTATTACGGCAAGACGAAGAGCCTGAAGAACGTCAGCCTGGACGTGCACGACAAGCAGGTCACCGCGTTCATCGGCCCGTCGGGCTGCGGCAAGTCGACGCTGCTGCGCACGCTGAACCGCATGTACGATCTGTACCCGGGCCAGCGGGCCGAGGGATCGATTCTCTACCGCGGCCGCAATATCCTGGAGCCCGGCGTCGACGTGAACATGCTGCGCGCGAAGATCGGCATGGTGTTCCAGAAGCCGACGCCGTTCCCGATGTCGATCTACGACAACATCGCCTTCGGTGTGCGCCTGTACGAAAACCTGTCCAAGGGCGAGATGGACGAGCGCGTGGAATGGGCGCTCAAGAAGGCCGCGCTGTGGACGGAAGCGAAGGATAAGCTGAACAAGAGCGGCCTGTCGCTGTCCGGCGGCCAGCAGCAGCGCCTGTGCATCGCGCGCGGCGTCGCCGTCAAGCCGGACGTGCTGCTGCTCGATGAGCCGACGTCGGCCCTGGACCCGATCTCGACGTCGAAGATCGAAGAGCTGATCAGTGAGCTCAAGGGCGACTACACGATCGCCATCGTCACGCACAACATGCAGCAGGCCGCGCGCTGCTCCGATTTCACGGCGTATATGTACCTGGGTGAACTGGTGGAGTTCGGCGAGACCGATCAATTATTCCTGAACCCGGTGCGTAAGGAAACGCAAGACTACATTACCGGCCGTTTCGGTTGATGCGGTAAGATTACACTATTGAACAGGATGGACACATGGTAGGCGAGCACTCTTCCAAGCAGTACGACCAGGAGCTGGAGGCGATCCGTTCCAAGGTGCTGCTGATGGGCGGCATGGTGGAAACGCAGTTCGACGAGGCGCTGAATGCTTTTCGCGTGGGTAATACGGAACAGGCCGACAAGGTCATTGCGGACGACCACGCCGTCAACCAGCTCGAAGTGCAGCTGGACGATGCCTCCAGCCACCTGATCGTGCGCCGCCAGCCGGCCGCCAACGACTTGCGCACGGTGATGGCGACGATCAAGGTGATCACCGACCTCGAGCGCATCGGCGACGAAGCCACCAAGATCGCGCGCACGGCCAAGAGCCTGCACGAGCGCGGCATGGTCAGCTTCAACCATTATGAGACGGTGCGCACGATCTCGCGCGCCACGGCCGACATGCTGCACGACGCCCTCGACGCGTTCGCGCGCCTGGACGGCCGCGCCGCCGTGCAGATCATCGCCCAGGACGACGTGATCGACCACGAGTTCCGTACGATCCTGCGCAGCACCATCACGTTCATGATGGAAGACCCGCGCACGATCTCGTCGGCGCTGGACGTGCTGTGGGTGGCCAAGGCCATCGAGCGCATCGGCGACCACGCCAAGAACATCGCCGAATACGTGATCTACGTGGTCGAGGGCCGCGACATCCGCCATAGCAAACCGGTGGCCTCGTCGGCCGCCAACGGCGAAGGGTGATCGATGGCGGCCAACACGAGCGTCCTGATCGTCGAGGATGAACCGGCGATCGTCGAACTGGTGAGTTACTCCCTGCGCGAAACGGGCTGGGAGATCCGCACGGCCGCCAACGTGGCGTCGGCCTGGGATTCGATCGTGCACGGCAGGCCCGACCTGCTGCTGCTGGACTGGATGCTGCCGGACCAGAGCGGCCTGCGTCTGTTGTCGCGCCTGCGCGGCGACCGCGACTTCCAGGACATCCCCGTCATCATGCTGACGGCGAAAAGCATGGAAGAGGACAAGATCGCGGGCCTGAACACGGGCGCCGACGACTACGTCACCAAGCCGTTCTCGCCGCGCGAGCTGGTGGCCCGCTCGAAAGCCCTGCTGCGCCGCAAGAGCCCGCACCTGGCCGAGGCGCCGCTGACGGCCGGCCCCGTCATGCTCGATCCGGCCAGCTGCACCGTCACGCTGGACGGCCGCCAGCTCGATATGGGGAATGCCGAATACCGGCTGCTGAAATTCCTGATGGCGCACCGCGAGCGCGTGTTCTCGCGCAGCCAGCTGCTCGACAAGGTGTGGGGCGATGCCGCCGCCGTCGAGGAACGCACGGTCGACGTCCACGTGCTGCGGCTGCGCAAGGCGCTGAAGGAGGCGGAAAAGCTGATCAAGACCGTGCGCAGCGTAGGCTACATGCTGTCCGAGAAAGAAAAATAGAAAGGCCGTCCGCTTGAATCCTCGCGTCATGTTCTGGGTCCCGGCGCTGCTGCGCCTGGGCCTGATGCTCGCCGTCGCCGGCGTCGCCTGGTGGCTGCTGGGTCCCGTCTCCGGGCTGGCGCTCGCGCTGCTCATCACCCTGGGCTTGCTCGTCTCCCAACTGGCCTACCTGCACAAACTGGGCGAATGGCTGAACGACCCGCAGAGCACCAGGCTGCCGGACGGGTGGGGCGCCTGGACGGACGTCTTCGCGCGCTTGTATCGCCTGCGCCGCGACGACGAACGCAATCGCGACGACCTGACGGAATGGCTCGCGCGCTTCCGCCAGGCCATGCACCTGCTGCCGGAAGGCGTGGCGATCATGGACGACGTCCTGTTCCTCGAATGGTGCAACCCGGCGGCCGAACGCCACCTGGGCCTGACCCTGGAACACGACAAGGGCCGGCGCGTGACGAACCTGATCCGTCACCCGGAATTCATCGACTACCTGATCCTGGGCCGCTACGAACAGCCGCTCACGCTGTCGATCCGCAGCCGCAAGCTGATCGTGCAGATCATCCCGTTCGAGAACCGGCGCCAGATCCTCGTCACCCACGACGCCACCGAGACCGAGCGCATCGAAGCCATGCGCCGCGACTTCATCGCCAACGCGTCGCACGAGCTGCGCACGCCGCTGACGGTGGTCGTCGGCTTCCTCGAGATCGCGCTCGCGGACCCCGGCCTGGACGAGAAGACGCGCACGGCGCACCTGACGCTGATGACGGAACAGGCCCAGCGCATGCAGCGCCTGATCGAAGACATGCTGACCTTGTCGCGCCTGGAGTCCGACGAATACCCGTTGAAGCGCGAGCGGGTCGACGTCAAGGCGCTCGTCGAGCAGGTGGCGGTCGATGCGCGGGCGCTGTCGAACGGCCGCCACGAGATCGGCTTCGCCGTCGACGGCCCGGACGTGATGGGCAGCACGGAAGAGCTGCGCAGCGCGTTCGGCAACCTGGCCAGCAACGCCGTGCGCTACACGCCGCAGGGCGGGAAGATCGAATTGCGCTGGCTGCGCGGCCCGAACGACCTGCGCTTCGAAGTGATCGACAACGGCATCGGCATCGACGAGCAGCACATCTCGCGCCTCACCGAGCGCTTCTACCGCGTCGACAAGAGCCGCTCGCGCGAGACGCAGGGCACGGGCCTGGGCCTGGCGATCGTCAAGCACGTGCTGCTGCGCCACGGCGGCAAGCTGGCCATCCGGTCGGTGCCGGGCAACGGCAGTGTGTTCACGGCCACGCTGCCGAATACGTCGCTGCCGGGGTAATTGGTCGCGCATGCAGTAATTGGGTCCCCACCCGCGCGGGGACGACAGTGTTAAGGCCGCGAGCCTGAAGGGGCGAACAGAGAAAACGGAAAAAATCGGGCGCTGGCACTTTGCCGAGGACCGAGCCAGGCAGCGTGTTACACTCAAAAAAGACGCCTTCGCGCATCTCCCTCTGAATCCGTTCTCAATCCATCTTATTCAGAGGTTCAAATGGCTCAAGCCGCTTCACTCCAGCCGGGGCAAATCCGTCACCTTCTCCGCGTTACAGCGGCCACCAGTAGGCGTCCGGAGCGCGACATTCTTGTCCTGCTGCTGGGCCTAACGGCTGGAATGCGCGTGACCGAAATCGCGCAAATCGAGGTGCAGGACGTGCTGTTCCCGTCGGGTGCCCTCCGCGAAGAAACAAGCCTGCGCGCAGCGATCACGAAAGGATGCCGGCAGCGTTGCATCTACCTGAGCCATGCTAAGGCCATTGATGCGCTTATCGATACATCGACTGCCGGATAGCGCGGCGGCTCCGCACTACCGACGATCCCGGCCGCTATCGAGGTCTAGAACCATCCAGCAGCTGATCTTGACGCACAAGGGCTACAAGTTCCACCTGAACACCAAGCGGCGCGTGAGCTGGGCCGGCGAACCAGTCGAGTACCTTGCGTGCGATAGCCTGCAGTCTCACGTCACGAAACTGTATCGAGACGCGGGCATACGGGGCGGGTCGTCACATAGCGGCCGACGTACGATGGCCTCAAGGCTGATCCAGCAAGGCGCCGACGTAGAAACAGTCCAACTGCTGCTCGGGCATGCCGAGCTGAACCACGTTCGCCCGTATCTACAAGTGTCGCAAAAGAGGCTCGAAGAGATATTCGAAACAGTACTCTAGAGCGTATCTACATTGTAGAATTTTCTTGTCGGATGGGATTTAGGTGATACAATGTATCTACATTGGAGGTGTAACTATGGAACTCGCGATTCAAAAATGGGGCAATAGTGCGGCTGTTCGACTGCCGTCAACTTTGTTGAGTCAACTAGGCGTTGCGCTTGGAGACAAGCTGAGCGCTGACATGCAACCGGAAGGGCTGGTATTGCGGCCAGCTCGTAAAACCTATTCTCTCGCTGACCTGATGGCGCAATGTGATCTGAAAGCCGCGCCTCCTGTGGATGCAGAGGCCTGGGAGAGTAGCAAACCGGTAGGCCACGAAGTATGGTGAGGCGTACAACGTTCAACCGTGGGGATATCGTTCGCGTGAGTCTCAACCCAACTGTCGGGCGAGAACAGCAAGGCGACTTTCGTCCGGCCCTGGTTCTTTCGCCGGCTGCGTTCAATCTCATGGGGGTGGCGTTGGTAGCCCCAATTACTCAAGGTGGCGATTTCGCTCGCTATGCGGGTTTTGCGGTGCCGCTTAGCGGATCGGGTACAGAGACTCAAGGTGTAGCGCTGGTGAACATGATTCGGACGATGGATTTGGCTGCTCGCGGGGCAAAGAAAATCGAAGCCGCACCCGAATTCGTGGTCGAGGATGCACTTGCTCGGTTGCGAGCGATTTTTGAGTAAGGAAAAAGCATGGCAACGAAACGAGTTAAAGGGGTGTCGTTTGACGGCTCGGCTAGCGAGCTGCAGGCGCTTATCGGCCAATGGAATGCAATCCGAGGTGTACGGTGGAACGTGCAGCAAACTGACTACGTCGGAGGGTCGTTCGATGTTGAGTTCACTCGGAAGGATGGCGCGATCGATAGCGCTGAAGCAGAGGCATGGGTGCAGAATGCTTTGAAACATGCCCACGATTGATCGGAAAAATGATGAAAGATACTGCCGAATTTGAGAAAGCTGCAAAGCAACTTTGCCCCGAACAGCAACAAGAAGCAATGCGCAATCTTGTGGACATGGCTGACGAACCTGAAGCAGGGATCATGCGACAACTCCTTGCCGAACCACAGAAGCCACTCAGCCCAAAGCAGCAAAACGTGTTCGATAAGCACATCCTCCCTTCAATGGTCGAGAGGTGCAGTACTTGCCCAGGGTTTAGCTTGGCCGGAGCTGCATACTGCGAGACGTGCGCGGTTGAGTACGGTTCGTAATGAAAACGTCATGAAGAAGAACATGCACGCTCAAACGGAGACGCGGGAGGACTTGCTTCCGCCTGGGCCGCTTCGCATCAGATGGTGCGAATTGCTCGACGCCAAACGCAATGAACCGGACGCCTCGAAACGTGAACTCCAGTTTCAGTTCGCACATGGGTGGCTCAAGGCTCTTGAGGACGTGGGCGTCCTTAGCTACGCGACCTTGCCCGAGCTGCGAGAGCTGCTGATCTCGGCTGAGCCCAATTAATTCGTTCACATCATGGAAAGCTACCGTGCAGATAACGTTCGGGAAGTGTGCGGGCAAAACCTCTCAAGAGGTCGTGCTTAAAAAGGCGTCGTACGTCAAATGGGTTCTCGACGAGAAGGCATCAGGCGCCCTTGGCAACTTGCAGCTCGACATGAAGAGGCTGATTGCTCGCCTCGACAATAAGCCTTTCGCGTCTAAGTGCAGTACTGCCGGTTGCACACGACCAGTGAGCCGCCTTACAGCTTATGCCAACAACGATGCCGATCTTTACCCTTGGTGCCCGATATGCGATCCATACAGCCTTGGTGCAAACAGCGGAAAGCTCACTGTAGTGACAAGTTACAAAGACGTGCTGAATCACGTGACAAATCGGTGCGGGGCAACCAAGGGCGGCTACGATCGTCTCGTTAAAGCCTACGCACAATCGAAGGGGCTACCATCTCGCGTTGGCGCGGCCGCCGCCGCGGCATTCTTCGCATAGGAAAACGAGCATGACGACGAGTGACACCCTGGCCCCGGCCGATGCAGTTGGCCGCGCGCTGGCGGTGACAGCCCCCGCATCTGACCCGGACGATAAGCGCGACCAGTCGGAAGTCCTGATGAGCATCGAAGGCCCGGTTGCCTACAACTCCGATGCCGGCGTCCACTATATCGTGGCCGGGCACCTGGAATATTGACCTCGGAAAAATCCTCAGCAGTACTGACGCCGGCCGTGAGCCGGCTGAGCCGTTGAGAGGATTGGCATGGGGTCAGCCGGTGAGGAAAACGAGGATGTCGGTTGGCATCCCACTACGGCCGGTTGGCGAAACTGTCCTAGCGCCCGATTTTCTCCGTTTTCTCTGTTCGCCCCCTGAAGACCGTCGCCCCTGCGTAGGCAGGGCCCCAAGTGCGCTGGTCATGCAGCTTCCCACGATAAACGCCAGGATCGGGTTACAATCCCATCTTTGCCCGTTTATTCGCCTGTCCCGGATGACCCTCTCCCGACGTTCCATTCTCGCCACGCTCGCTGCGGCGGCAGTGCTGGCCGGCTGCGGCTCGGCACCCACCCAGCCCGCGGCGCCGGTTGCCGCCGCGCCCGCACCTGCGCCGCTCCCGCTGCGCCACGTAAGGATCGGGCTCGCCCTGGGCGGCGGCGCCGCGCGCGGCTTCGCGCACATCGGCGTGATCAAGGCCCTGGAGGCCCAGGGCATCGTGCCCGACATCGTCGTCGGCACCAGCGCGGGTTCCGTCGTCGGCGCGCTGTATGCGTCGGGCTACAACGGCTTCGAACTGCAGAAGATCGCCCTCGACATGGACGAGACGACGATTTCCGACTGGGCCATCCCGTTCTTCAGCAAGGCGCCCGGCGTGCTGAAAGGGGAGGCCCTGCAGGCCTATGTGAACAAGGCCGTGCACAACCGCCCGATCGAAAAGCTCAAGATTCCGTTCGGCGCAGTCGCCACGGACCTCAAGACGGGCCAGCCCATCCTGTTCCGTCGCGGCAACACCGGCATGGCCGTGCGCGCGTCGTCCGCCGTGCCGGGCGTGTTCCAGCCGGTGGTGATCGGCAGACGCACATATGTGGACGGCGGCCTCGTCGCCCCCGTGCCGGTGCGCTTCGCGAAGGAGATGGGCGCCGAATTCATCATCGCCGTGAATATCTCCAGCGCGACGGAAGCCCAGGCCACGGCCAGTTCCATGGACGTGCTGATGCAGACGTTCACCATCATGGGGCAGCGCCTGAACCAGTTCGAGCTGAAGAGTGCCGACGTCGTCATCACGCCCGCGCTGGGCGCGATGGGCAGCGCCGACTTCAACGGCCGCAACCTGGCCGTGCTGGCGGGCGAACAGGCGGCGGCCGGCGTCATGGCCGAACTCAAGGCCCGGCTCAGGGCCAAACAGAGCACGCCCGCGCCGATGACCGCCGCGCGCTGATTTGCTGCACCTGCAGACTATTTTTGTAACGCACCACGAAAGAAAGATATCAAGATGCAAACCAAGCCTGTCCTTACCCTCGAAGACATCAAGAAGATCGCCGCCGGCGCGGAACACGAAGCCGTCGCCAACGGCTGGAAGGTCGTCATCGCGATCTGCGACGACGGCGGCCACCCGCTGTGGCTGCAGCGTCTGGACGGCGCCGCGCCGGTGTCGGCCCATATCGCCTCGGCCAAGGCCAGGACGGCCGCGCTGGGCCGCCGCGAATCGAAGATCTATGAAGACATGATCAACAACGGCCGCGTGTCGTTCGCCCGCGCGCCGGAACTGGACGGCATGCTGGAAGGCGGCGTCCCCATCGTCGTGGACGGCGAGGTCGTCGGTGCCGTCGGCGTGTCCGGCGTGAAGTCGGCGGAAGATGCCCAGATCGCCAAGGCCGGCATCGCCGCGCTCGGCCTGTAAGCGCCCCCCCGTTTTTCTTGCGGCTGCGCGGGCCGTAGGGTGGGCGGCCCTCCGCCCACGCGTGACGTATGCGGTGCGTTGGCGGTGTTGGCGGCGTGTTGGCGGCGTGCGTGGGCACAGGGGTGCCTACCCTACCGAGTTCAGCCGGGGTATTTAGACGAAAAGGGCAGGGAAGGTGATTGCCGGCCGATATAAATCGCGCTATAATTCGGAGGTTTAGCCATCACTTATCTGCCGTAGCGACTACCCCACCCATACCTCAATCTAGCGACCTGTAACACTGGGCGACATGCGTGCCCACACCCTGTTCAGGCCGGTCTGACGTGGCGCAGCCTACGGCGACTTTATCGGGAGTTGCCCTTGCCGCCATTTTTTTCTGGCCCAGCCGTTCCAGCCATCCTAGCCCTGGCAGACGGAACCATTTTCAAAGGATATTCGATCGGCGCCGCCGGTCACACGATCGGTGAGGTGGTGTTCAATACCGCCATGACCGGTTACCAGGAAATCCTGACCGACCCCAGCTACTCGCGCCAGATCGTGACGCTGACCTACCCGCACATCGGCAACTACGGCGTCAACCTCGAAGACGTCGAGGCGACCAAGGTGCACGCCGCCGGCCTGATCATCCGCGACCTGCCGCTGCTGGCCTCGAATTTCCGCTCCACCCAATCGCTGTCGGACTACCTGAAGGCCGAGAACGTGGTCGCCATCGCCGGTATCGATACCCGCAAGCTGACCCGCATCCTGCGCGAAAAGGGCGCCCAGAACGGCGCGATCCTCACCGGCACCCAAGGCAACGAACCTTCGGAAGCGCAGGCGCTGGAACTGGCACGCTCGTTTCCGGGCCTGAACGGCATGGACCTGGCGAAGGTCGTCTCCGTCAAGGAACCGTACGCGTTTGCCGAAACCGAATGGAAGCTGGGCGAAGGCTACGGCAAACAGGACAACCCGCAGTTCCACGTCGTCGCCTTCGACTACGGCGTCAAGCGCAACATCCTGCGCATGCTGGCCGAACGCGGCTGCAAGATCACCGTGCTGCCGGCGCAGGCCACCGCCGAGGAAGCCCTCGCGCTGAACCCGGACGGCATCTTCCTGGCCAACGGCCCGGGCGACCCGGCCGCCTGCGACTACGCGATCGCCGCGACCAGGAAAGTGATCGAGTCGGGCGTGCCGACGTTCGGCATCTGCCTCGGCCACCAGATCATGGCGCTGGCCTCGGGCGCGAAGACGGTCAAGATGAAGTTCGGCCACCACGGCGCCAACCACCCGGTGCAGGACCTGGATTCGAAACAAGTCCTGATCACGTCCCAGAACCACGGCTTCGCGGTCGACGCGGCCACGTTGCCGGCCAACTGCCGCGTGACCCACGTCTCGCTGTTCGACGGTTCCCTGCAAGGCTTCGAGCGCACCGACAAGCCGGCGTTCTGCTTCCAGGGCCACCCGGAAGCGTCGCCCGGCCCGGCCGACGTCGCCTACCTGTTCGACCGTTTCATCAGCAAGATGCAAGCTCACGCCAGCGAGAAGAAATAAATGCCAAAACGTACTGATATTAAAAGCATCCTGATCATCGGCGCCGGCCCGATCGTCATCGGCCAGGCGGTCGAATTCGACTACTCCGGCGCCCAGGCCTGCAAGGCGCTGCGCGAAGAAGGCTACAAGGTCATCCTCGTCAATTCGAACCCGGCGACCATCATGACGGACCCGGAAACGGCCGACGTCACGTACATCGAACCGATCACGTGGAAGGCCGTCGAGCGCATCATCGACAAGGAGCGCCCGGACGCGATCCTGCCGACGATGGGCGGCCAGACGGCGCTGAACTGCGCGCTCGACCTGCATCGCCACGGCGTGCTGGACAAGTACAAGGTCGAACTGATCGGCGCGACGCCGGAAGCCATCGACAAGGCCGAGGACCGCTTCAAGTTCAAGCAGGCGATGACGAAGATCGGCCTCGGTTCGGCCCGTTCCGGCATCGCCCACTCGATGGACGAAGCGCGCGCCGTGCAGCGCGAACTGGGCTTCCCGACGATCATCCGTCCGTCGTTCACGATGGGCGGTTCGGGCGGCGGCATCGCCTACAACGAAGAAGAATTCGAAGCGATCTGCAAGCGCGGCCTGGAAGCGTCGCCGACGTCGGAACTGCTGATCGAAGAATCGCTGCTCGGCTGGAAAGAGTACGAGATGGAAGTCGTCCGCGACAAGAAGGACAACTGCATCATCGTCTGCTCGATCGAAAACCTGGATCCGATGGGCGTGCACACGGGCGACTCGATCACCGTCGCGCCGGCACAGACCTTGACGGACAAGGAATACCAGATCATGCGCAACGCGTCGATCAACGTGCTGCGCGAGATCGGCGTCGACACGGGCGGCTCGAACGTGCAGTTCTCGATCAACCCGAAGGACGGCCGCATGATCGTCATCGAGATGAACCCGCGCGTGTCGCGTTCGTCCGCGCTGGCATCGAAGGCAACCGGTTTCCCGATCGCGAAAGTGGCGGCGAAACTGGCTGTTGGTTTTACGCTCGATGAACTGCGCAACGACATCACCGGCGGCGCGACCCCGGCCTCGTTCGAACCGTCGATCGACTACGTCGTCACGAAGATCCCGCGCTTCACCTTCGAGAAATTCCCGACCGCCGACAAGCACCTGACGACGCAGATGAAGTCCGTCGGCGAAGTGATGGCGATGGGCCGCACGTTCCAGGAATCGTTCCAGAAAGCGCTGCGCGGCCTGGAAGTCGGCGTCGACGGCCTGAACGAAAAGACGCGCGACCGCGAAAAGATCGAGGAAGAACTGGGCGAGCCGGGTCCGGAACGCATCTGGTACGTGGGCGACGCGTTCGCGCAGGGCTTCACGCTGGAAGAGGTGCACAACCTCACCAAGATCGATCCGTGGTTCCTCATCCAGATCAAGGAAATCGTCGACATCGAGCTGTGGCTCGATCACCAGAAGCTGGAAAGCCTCGACAAGCCGACGCTGTACAAGCTGAAGCAGAAGGGCTTCTCGGACCGCCGCCTGGCCTTCCTGATGCAGACGACGCCGGAGGCCGTGCGCGCGCAGCGCCACGCATTCGGCATCCGTCCGGTCTACAAGCGCGTCGACACCTGCGCCGCCGAATTCGCGACGAACACCGCGTACATGTACTCGACGTACGACGAGGAGTGCGAATCGAATCCGACCGACAAGAAGAAGATCATGGTGCTGGGCGGTGGCCCGAACCGCATCGGCCAGGGCATCGAGTTCGACTACTGCTGCGTGCACGCGGCCCTCGCGATGCGCGAAGACGGCTACGAGACCATCATGGTCAACTGCAATCCGGAGACCGTGTCGACCGACTACGACACGTCCGACCGCCTGTACTTCGAATCGCTGACCCTCGAAGACGTGCTGGAAATCGTCGACCTGGAAAAGCCGGAAGGCGTGATCGTCCAGTACGGCGGCCAGACCCCGCTGAAGCTGGCGCTGGACCTCGAAAAGAACGGCGTCCCCATCATCGGCACGTCGCCGGACATGATCGACGCCGCCGAAGACCGCGAGCGCTTCCAGAAGCTGCTGCAGGAGCTGGGCCTGCGCCAGCCGCCGAACCGCACCGCGCGCACCGAAGCCGAAGCACTGGCGCTGGCGTCCGAGATCGGCTATCCGCTCGTCGTACGTCCGTCGTACGTGCTGGGCGGCCGCGCGATGGAGATCGTCCACGAGCAGCGCGACCTCGAACGCTATATGCGCGAGGCCGTGAAGGTGTCGAACGATTCGCCGGTGCTGCTGGACCGCTTCCTGAACGACGCGATCGAAGTCGACGTCGACTGCATCTCGGACGGCGAGACGACGTTCATCGGCGGCGTGATGGAACACATCGAGCAGGCCGGCGTGCACTCGGGCGACTCCGCCTGCTCGCTGCCGCCGTACTCGCTGGCGCAAGCCACCATCGATGAACTGAAGCGCCAGACGTCGTTGATGGCGAAGGCGCTGAACGTCGTCGGCCTGATGAACGTGCAGTTCGCGATCCAGCAGTCGGAAGTCGAGGGACAGACCGTCGACACCGTGTACGTGCTGGAAGTGAATCCGCGCGCCTCGCGGACCGTGCCGTTCGTGTCGAAGGCGACGGGCCTGCAGCTGGCGAAGATCGCCGCGCGCTGCATGGTCGGCCAGACCCTGGCGCAGCAGGGCATCACGAAAGAGATCGTCCCGCCGTTCTACAGCGTCAAGGAAGCCGTGTTCCCGTTCGTGAAATTCCCGGGTGTCGACACGATCCTCGGCCCCGAGATGAAGTCGACGGGCGAAGTGATGGGCGTGGGCATGACGTTCGGCGAAGCGTTCGTCAAGTCGCAGCTGGCGGCCGGCATCATCCTGCCGGAGACTGGCCGCGTGTTCCTGTCCGTGAAGGGCTCGGACAAGCCGCGTACCGTGAAGGTGGCGCGCGACCTCGTCGACCTGGGCTTCTCGCTCGTCGCGACGAAAGGTACGGCAGCCGTCATCGCCGCCGCCGGCATCCCGGTCACCGCGGTCAACAAGGTGATCGAGGGCCGTCCGCACATCGTCGACATGATCAAGAACCACGAGATCGCGATGGTCGTGAACACGGTCGAAGAGAAGCGCAGCGCCATCGCCGACTCGCGCACGATCCGTACGTCGGCACTGCAGTCGCGCGTGGTCACCTATACGACCATCGCCGGCGCCGAGGCCGCGGTGCAGGGCATGCGCCACCTGGACGAGTTGCGCGTGTACGATTTACAAGGCCTGCATAAAACCTTAAACTAAGCGCAATGCAGTAAGATTGCAGTAACGCTTAGCAGTACCAAAGACCACAGAGTTCGCGCGGCTTGCGCCGTGCGGCTCTGTGGTTTTCGCTTGGTACGTCCGCAAACACTGAGAACAGATAGCCATGAACACTCCATTGACCAAATTCGGCGCCGAGAAGTTGAAGGAAGAGCTGCACCAGCTCAAGACCAAGGAACGCCGCAACGTGATCGATGCGATCGCCGAGGCGCGTTCGCATGGTGACCTGTCCGAAAACGCCGAATACGACGCCGCCAAGGAGCGCCAGGCGTTCGTCGAAGGCCGCATCGCCGAGCTGGAACAGAAACTGTCCACCGCGCAGGTCATCGACCCGTCCACGCTGGACGCCGAGGGCCGCGTCGTGTTCGCGTCCACCGTCGACCTGGAAGACCTCGACAACGGCCAGAAAGTCACGTACCAGATCGTCGGCATGGATGAAGCCGACCTCAAAGAGAACAAGGTCTCCGTCACGTCGCCGATCGCACGCGCGCTGATCGGCAAATACGCCGGCGACGTGGTCGAAGTGCAGGCCCCGTCCGGCCCGCGCGAATACGAAATCCTGGAAGTCCGCTACATCTGAGTCCGTCACGATGCTCGCCAATGCGCGGTTGCTGCTGGCCGCCCTGTGGGCCGGCAGCGTGTGGGCGGTCAGCTACCTGGCCGCGCCGAGCGCGTTCGCCGTCCTCGGCAGCACGCAGGCCGGCAATGTCGTCGGCATGATGCTGACGCGTTCGGCCTGGCTCGCGATCGCGCTGGCGGTGCTGCTGGTGTTGGCGACCGCGCGCTCGGCCGACCTCGACGCGCGGCGCCGGCGCTGGCTGTACGGTCTCGTGGCCGGGATGCTGGCGTGCAGCCTCGCCGTCTACCTGGGATTGCAGCCGATGATGGCGGCGATCCGCGCGGCGGCCGGGCCGGCCGGTGTGAGGGCGTCGCCCCAATGGGGCACGTTCGCGGCGCTGCATGGGGCGTCGCAGGTGTTGTACCTGGTCGAGACCATCCTCGGCGCGATGCTGGTCGTGAAGGCTCGATAACGCGGGCGTTTGGTGGGCGGAGGGCCGCCCACCCTACGGCGTAGTCATTGCCGGATGCATGAATTTGCCGTAGGGTGGGCACCCCGTGCCCACCATGCCGCCGACGCGAAAAAAAACCGGGGCAGCGGCCCCGGTTAATTTTTTTGAATACGGATTATTTCAGGACCGTCTTCTTGGTGCTGGCCTGGCGGGGCTTGGCCCGCTTGATGTTGCCGCCCTGGGTGACGCGCTCGTTCCCTTTCAGCAAGACCTTGGTCACGGACGGCTTCTTGGTCCCGCTCGGGCTCGGCTTGACGATGGTGACTTCGCGCAGGCCCTTGCCGGATTTGGTCGAACGTTCCTTGACCTCGTCCTTCTTCGGGCGGTACAGCACGAGCAGCTTGCCGATATGCTGGACCGGGGCGGCGTCGAGTTCCCCGCAGATCTGTTCGTAGATCGCGACGCGCGCTTCACGGTCGTCGCCGAACACGCGCACCTTGATCAGGCCGTGCGCATCCAGGCTGGACGAGATTTCCTTCATGACGGCCGCGGTCAGGCCGGCTTCGCCGATCATGACGACAGGATTGAGTCCGTGGGCTTCCGCACGCAGCGCGGCACGCTCGACCGGGGTAAGTTTGATCATGATGTTATTTTGAGATACCTATTAAAAGCAGTATTTTACGCGAATGGCCAAGAACAAATTCAACAAAAACTGGATCCACGATCACATCAACGATCCGTATGTCAAATTGGCACAGAAAGAGGGCTACCGGGCACGTGCGGCCTACAAACTGAAAGAAATCGACGAAAGCGAAAAGCTCATCAAGCCGGGCCAGGTGATCGTCGACCTCGGTTGCACCCCGGGCAGCTGGGGCCAGTACACCCGGCGCAAGCTGGCCGGCGGGGACGAGGGCGGCATCAAGGGCACGATGATCGGCCTGGACATGCTGCCCATGGAGCCGATCGCCGACATGCATTTTATTCAGGGCGATTTTCGCGAGGAAAGTGTGCTCGACGAGCTGGCCGGCGTGCTCGAGGGTCGCATGGCCGACCTCGTGCTGTCCGATATGGCGCCGAATCTGTCCGGCATTCCCTCGGCGGATGCGGCGCGCATGGAGGATTTGATCGATCTTGCTATTGAGTTCTCTCAAATGCACCTCAAACCATCCGGCGCATTGTTAGTGAAATGCTTCAAGGACATGGGGTTTACGCAAATCCTTGAGAAGTTCCGCACCGAATTCAAGGTCGTCAAACAGATCAAACCCAAGGCCAGCCGCGACAAATCATCGGAAATCTTCCTGCTCGGACGTGGTCTGAAGAATCCAGCGAGCTGAAATTGCGAAAATCGACGGCGTCGCCCTTGATTTTCAGGAGCGCAACCGCACATCAGCAAAGACAACCACACCCACGTACGCTGTGGGATGGAATGTTCATGATGCCTGCGCAGCGGAAATAAAAACCGTTTATAGTGGCGTATAGGCACCATAGGAGGGCGTGCGTGGCACGGCCTGCTGAATGCGGTAGAATCTGCCTTTGAAAAAATGGGAAAAGATGCGTTCGCATCAGAGGAGTCTTCGTGAATAATATGTTTTCCAAATCCGCCATCTGGGTGGTCGTCGCACTGCTGTTGTTCATGCTGTTCAAGCAGTTCGACAACCATAGCGTCGCGGGCGGCAGCAAGACCATTGCTTATTCCGAGCTGCTCGATGACGTCAAGGCAAAACGCATCAAGGACGTCGTGATCGAAGGGTCGAGCATCACGGCGACGCGGACCGACGACACCAAGGTGCGCACCACCGCGACCATGCTCGACCGCGGCCTGATCGGCGACCTGCGCGATAACAACGTGCGCTTCGACGTCAAGCCGCCCGAGGAGCCGTCGTTCCTCCAGCAAGTCTTCATTTCCTGGTTCCCGATGCTGCTGCTGATCGGGGTCTGGGTGTTCTTCATGCGTCAGATGCAGGGCGGCGGCAAGGGCGGGGCGTTCTCGTTCGGCAAGTCGAAGGCGCGCATGATGGATGAGACGAACAACACCGTCACGTTCGCCGACGTCGCCGGCTGCGACGAAGCGAAGGAAGAAGTGGGCGAGATCGTCGACTTCCTCAAGGACCCGACCAAGTTCCAGAAACTGGGCGGCCGCATCCCGCGCGGCGTGCTGATGGTCGGCCCCCCGGGTACCGGTAAAACGCTGCTGGCCCGCGCCATCGCCGGCGAAGCCAAGGTGCCGTTCTTCTCGATCTCCGGTTCCGACTTCGTCGAGATGTTCGTCGGCGTGGGTGCGTCCCGCGTGCGCGACATGTTCGAGAACGCGAAAAAACATTCGCCCTGCATCATCTTCATCGACGAGATCGACGCCGTCGGCCGCCACCGCGGCGCCGGCATGGGCGGCGGCAACGACGAGCGCGAACAGACGCTGAACCAGCTGCTGGTCGAGATGGACGGTTTCGAGGCATCGTCGGGCGTCATCGTGATCGCCGCGACCAACCGCGCCGACGTGCTCGACAAGGCGCTGCTGCGTCCGGGCCGTTTCGACCGCCAGGTGATGGTGGGCCTGCCGGATATCCGCGGCCGCGAGCAGATCTTGAACGTGCACATGCGTAAAGTGCCGATCGGCACCGACGTGAAGGCGGACATCCTGGCCCGCGGCACCCCGGGCTTCTCGGGCGCCGACCTGGCCAACCTCGTCAACGAAGCGGCCCTGTTCGCGGCGCGCCGCAACAAGCGCCTCGTCGAGATGAACGATTTCGAAGATGCGAAGGACAAGATCTTCATGGGGCCGGAGCGCAAGTCGATGGTCATGCGCGAGGAAGAACGCCGCAACACGGCCTACCACGAGTCGGGCCACGCCGTGATCGCCAAGCTGCTGCCGAAGGCCGATCCCGTGCACAAGGTGACGATCATGCCGCGGGGCTTTGCCCTCGGCTTGACCTGGCAACTGCCCGAACACGACAGCTTGTCCGGCTACAAGGACAAGATGCTGGAAGAAATCTCGATCCTGTTCGGCGGCCGCATCGCCGAGGAAATCTTCGTCGGCCAGATGTCGACCGGCGCATCGAACGACTTCGCCCGCGCCACCAAGCTGGCCCGTTCGATGGTGACCCGTTTCGGCATGTCGGAAAGCATGGGCGTGATGGTCTACGAGGATGACGCGAACGAAGGCTTCTTCGGCGGCTCCGTGAAGACCATTTCCGAAGCCACGCAGCAGAAAGTCGATGCCGAGATCCGCAATATCCTCGACTCGCAGTACGCGCTGGCGCACCGCCTGCTGGAAGAAAACCGCGACAAGGTCGAAGTGATGACCAAGGCGCTGCTCGAATGGGAAACCATCGACGCCGACCAGATCAACGACATCATGGCCGGCCGCGAACCGCGTCCGCCGAAGTCGGTGGTACTGACCAAGCGCACGCCTCCGAGTGACAGCGGTGGCGGCGTCGCCCAGAACGCGACCGCACCGGCCTGAACCGCCGATCGGCGGTAGCCGGGCCATCCCACGGAAAGGCACCCCGAGCGGGTGCCTTTTTATTGTTTAATCAGTTGGTGTTTCGTCATGCGTCAATATCTGCAGTGCGGCCGTTTCGGCTATAACCTCGCCCGGCGACCTCTGGTCATGGGCATCCTCAACGTCACCCCCGATTCCTTTTCCGACGGCGGCCGTTACCAGGCCCTCGAATTCGCCGTGGAGCGGGCCGAACAGATGATCAAGGACGGCGTCGACATCATCGACATCGGCGGCGAATCCACGCGTCCCGGCTCGCCCAGCGTGCCCGTCGACGAAGAACTGCGCCGGGTCATGCCGGCGATTTATGCCTTGCGCGAACTGGGTCATGCGCTGTCGATCGACACCTGCAAGCCGGAAGTGATGCGCGAGGCGATCATCGCGGGCGCCGACCTGATCAACGACATCAATGGCTTCCGGGCGCCTGGCGCCATCGACGCCGTCAAGGACAGCGACTGCGCACTTTGCGTGATGCACATGCAGGGCACGCCCCAGGATATGCAGGCGCAGCCCGCCTACGGGGACGTGGTGGCCGATGTGACCGCCTTCCTGCGCGAGCGGGTCGATGCGCTGCTTGCGGCCGGTGTGGCGCGCGAACGCATCACGATCGATCCCGGATTTGGTTTTGGGAAGAGTGTCGAGCATAATTACGCTTTGCTTCGTAGCATAAGCCGCATGGAAAGCGAATTGGGCCTGCCCGTATTGGCAGGGGTGTCACGCAAGTCGATGATCGGCGCGGTGACGGGGCGCAGCGTGGAGCAGCGCCTGGCCGGAAGCCTGGGCGGCGCGCTCGCTGCGGTAGCGCAGGGCGCCAGGATCGTACGGGTCCATGATGTGGCAGAGACGGTGGATGCGCTGAAGGTCTGGCAAGCGGCCACTACGAATAATCAATAGATGAAGAGAATTTAATTAATGGCACGCAAATATTTCGGTACCGATGGCGTCCGTGGCCTGGTGGGCAAATCGCCCATCACCCCGGACTTCGTGATGCGGTTGGGCTATGCGGCCGGCAAGGTGCTGGCCAAGGACAAGGCCGGCACGCACGACCGTCCCACGGTCCTGATCGGCAAGGACACGCGCATTTCCGGCTACATGCTGGAAGCCGCGCTGGAAGCCGGTTTCTCGGCGGCGGGCGTCGACGTCATGCTGGCCGGCCCGATGCCGACGCCGGCCATCGCCTACTTGACGCGCGCGCTGCGCCTGCAGGCGGGCGTCGTCATTTCGGCGTCGCACAATCCCTTCCAGGACAACGGCATCAAGTTCTTTTCCGGGCACGGCACCAAGCTGCCGGACGCCGTCGAGCTCGAGATCGAAGAGGTGGTCGACCAGCCGATGGGCTGCGTGTCGTCGGAAAAGCTGGGCCGTGCCACGCGCCTGCGCGATGCCCAGGGCCGTTACATCGAATTTTGCAAGAGCACGTTCCCGAACGAACTCGACCTGCGCGGCCTGAAGATCGTCGTCGACTGCGCCCACGGCGCCGCCTACAACATCGCCCCGCACGTATTCCATGAGCTGGGCGCGGAAGTCGTGGAGCTGGGCACCAAGCCGGACGGCTTCAACATCAACGACGGCGTCGGCGCCACGTCGCCCAAGGCGATGGCCGCAGCCGTCCTCGAGCACAAGGCCGACCTCGGCATCGCGCTGGACGGCGACGCCGACCGCCTGATCATGTGCGACGCCGCCGGCCGCCTGTACAACGGCGACGAGCTGCTGTACGTGATGGTGCGCGCACGCATGGCGACCGGTCCGGTGGCTGGCGCCGTCGGCACCCTGATGACCAATATGGCGCTCGAAGTGGCGTTCAAGGAGATGGGCATCGGCTTCGCGCGCGCGAAGGTCGGCGACCGCTATGTGCTGGAAATGATGCAGGAGCAGGGCTGGCTGCTGGGCGGCGAGGGTTCCGGCCACCTGCTGGCGCTGGACAAGCACACCACCGGCGACGGCATCGTCTCGGCGCTGCAAGTGCTGACCGCGCTCAAGCGTTCCGGTCGCGGCCTGGCCGATTGCTGCAGTGACCTGAAGCTGTATCCCCAGACCCTGATCAACGTCCGCGTGCAGCCGGGCACGGACTGGACGAAGAACGCGGCCGTGGTGGCCGAGAAGGACAACGTCGAGCGCGAACTGGGCGACAATGGCCGCGTCCTGATCCGCCCGTCCGGGACGGAACCGCTCGTGCGCGTCATGGTGGAAGCGAAGCACGCGGAACTGGCCGAAACGATGGCCCGGCGCATCGCCGCACGCTTCGAGGTCTGACCGTCGCGCCGGGGAGCGTTCATTGACGCTTCCCGCCCGGCGGGGTATGATCGTCCCAATCGGAGTGTAGCGCAGCCCGGTAGCGCACCTGCTTTGGGAGCAGGGGGTCCAAGGTTCGAATCCTTGTACTCCGACCACCGTCTTGCAAACGGGCTGTCGTCGACGGCCCGTTTTCATTTGTGAAGCCTTACCTTGCGGTATGCGCTCCGCGACTGCCCATAGCTCAGTTGGATAGAGCATCAGCCTTCTAAGCTGAGGGTCGCTGGTTCGAACCCAGCTGGGCAGGCCAATAAAATCAAACACTTGGCGTCAAATTTGGATTCGGGAAAAGTAATCAAGCCCGTCCAAGTAAGCGATTAGTAAGCAATCGCTGAGAGCGTATACGCTGCTTGACGGACGTTTCTGGCCGTGATTTTTTCCCAAAATTTTTTCGGAGAACACGGGGCAGTCCGGGAACTCGATACCAGTTCCAGAAATGTATCAAGAGCGAGTGGGCGACTGAGCACATTGCCGGGGCCATCGGCTGGGGTCTGGGAAGCGTGAAAAATATCCGTAGGGCCGTCCGGAGAGGACCGACAGGAGTTTTCACCAATCCGGGGCGGGGCTGCTCTACGGGCCTGTAATCGCGTCTGAGGCCATCGGTAGGGGCAGGATTCGCTAGGGCTGGAGCCTTTAGGTAAAGCAACAGGCTTACCAAGGCGTTTAAACTGGCCTTAGGGGCGTTGTAGGCTCATCAGGCTGGGCGCGTATCAACTCATCAGCGATAGGCCAGTGGTGGGCCTGTATTCGATCCTAAGGTTTACTTTACTACCGACAGAACCGATGCACGGCTGATGTTGTACTTGCGTGCCAATGCGCTCACTGTCTCGCCGCTGGCGTATGCAGCTTTGATGGCTTCTTTCTGTTCCGGCGTCGTCTTCGGGATACGGCCCAGAGTCTTACCTTCTGCTTTCGCACGCTCCAGCCCTGCATGGGTGCGCTCTACCAGCAGGTCACGTTCCATCTCAGCAACAGCGGCCAGCATCGTGAGCATCAGCTTACCCGCAGCGCTCGTAAGGTCGAGCTTGCCAAGCTGGAGCACCACAACTTCAATGTTGCGTGACGCCAGCATCTTGATAGTTGCGCCTACGTCCTGTGCGTCACGGCCCAGACGGTCAAGCTTGGTCACTACCAGCTTCTCACCGGTACGCATCTGGCCGAGCATCTTGGCAAACTCAGGACGTTGCATTGCAGACACTTTACCGCTTACGCCTTCGTCGGCGTACCAGTAGTCGATGGCGTATCCGGCTGCTTCAATCTCGATGCGTTGGTTGTCGGTCGTCTGATCCTTCGTGCTCACACGTCCGTATGCGAATGTTGCCATGTTGTTATCTCCTGCTTGTCTGATGTGTTAGAAAACGGCGTTAGAATATACTCAACTGTTAGAAATTGCAACCCCTAATTTTCTAACAGATGAGTTTGGTGTAACTGATGGGTGTTGGAAAACGGTCGTTTATTAACAGAGCGTCGGCCATGTGTGCTTGCAAAATTGCTCACGATTATGCTATGTTGAATCCAAAACAACAGGAGGAAAAATGGCTGGATGGACTTGCCCCTATTGCAACCGAGTCGCGACAATTATTGACGATAACGTTACTTCGGAAATTCTGCGCTTCCGCAACGAAGTCAAGGATTGCTGGTTGGGGTTAAATGTCGTAGTAACTACTTGCCCCAACCACGAGTGCGGAGAACATACTATTAACGCGGCGTTACACAATGGCGACTGGTTCAATATGGGAAGTGAATTCCGTTTGCAAGGTCGAGCACTGGAGAAATGGCGCTTACGTCCTCAATCGACCGCCCGCCCATTTCCAGACTATATTCCTGCTCCGCTGCGAGAAGATTACGAGGAAGCATGCCGTATTCGCGATCTGAGCCCCAAGGCATCTGCGACTCTTTCCCGACGCTGTTTGCAAGGAATGATCAGAGATTTCTGGAACGTGAAGGAGCGCACGCTATTTGATGAAATCAATGCAATCAGGGACAAGATTGACCCGGCGATTTGGCAGGCAATCGATGCAGTGCGGAGTATTGGCAACATCGGTGCACATATGGAAAAAGACATCAATTTGGTTATTGATGTCGACCCGGATGAAGCGCAGGCCCTTATTCAACTGATCGAAGTATTGTTTGAAGAATGGTACATCGCCAGAAAGACGCGGGCCGATCATCTTGCCAGCATTGTTGCCATCGCAGAAGCGAAGAAGGAACAGAAGGCCCCGCCGCCACCTGAGAAAGCAGCGTAAGCACCTTCAGGTTAATTGGGCAAACCGGGGGTGTACCAGATTCTGTGTAAACGAGTCTTTGTTTAAGTCTGCGGTACTCGGTCTTCAAACTGGATGGCGAAGCGGTTTAGCGCAGCTTTCCAGTCCCGTATCGGCATCGTCCACTTCTTGCTGATGTTGTTCAGGGCAAGATAAAACAGCTTGCTGACGGCTTCATCAGTCGGAAAGGAACTGCGGGCCTTGGTAACTTTTCGCAGGCTCATGTTAATCGACTCAATCGCATTCGTGGTGTATATCACCTTGCGGATTTCTGGCGGATAGTCGAAAAACGGTATGACGCGCGCCCAATTTCGGCGCCAGGACTGACTTATTGGTTTATACTGTTTATCCCATTTATCTTCGAATTCGGAAAGCCTGAGTTCAGCTTCATCGGTAGTGGCTGCACTGTAGATCAACTTCAGATCGGCGGCGACCTCTTTCTGCGCTTTCCATGGCACGAAGTTCAGGCTGTTGCGCACCATGTGGACGATGCACAGCTGAACCGAAGTCTGCGGATAGACCGCCTCGATGGCGTCCGGGAAGCCTTTCAGGCCATCGACGCAGGCGATGAAGATGTCCTGTACGCCGCGATTTTTTAGCTCGGTCACGACCTGCAGCCAGAACTTCGCGCCTTCGGTTTGGGAGATCCACAGGCCCAACACCTCCTTGTGGCCATCCATGTTCACGCCGATGGCCAGGTAGATCGCCTTGGTGCGCACCGCGCCGTTATCGCGCACCTTGACGTGAATGCAGTCGAGATACAGGATCGGGTACACGGCATCGAGCGGGCGGGCCTGCCAAAGCTTCACATCCTCGCTGACAGCGTCCGTGACGTTGGAGATGAGGGTCGGTGACACCTCGGCGCCGTACATCT
>NZ_JAXOFN010000028.1:0-79010 GCF_034420155.1 Massilia luteola | reverse complement strand
GCCATCACGACCGCCGACCTGGCCGCGCTGAAGACGAACCCAGATCGGCGCGCTGACGACCGCCCAGGTCGCCACCGGCCTGACCACGGCCCAGATCGCCGGCCTGAGCACCGCCCAGGTCAGCAGCCTGAGCAGCGCCCAGATCGCCGCCCTGAGCACCGCCCAGATGGCTGCGATCAGCACGGCCGACCTGGCTGCCATGAAGACGAACCAGGTCGCAGGCCTGACGACGGCGCAGATCGCCGCACTGTCGTCGGCTCAGGCTGGCGCGCTGACGACGGCGCAAATTGCCGCCCTGAGCACCGCGCAAGTCGCGACCGGCCTGACGACCGCCGAGATCGCCGGTCTGAAGACCAACCAGGTCGCTGCGCTGACCACCGCGCAAGTCGCCGCCCTGAGCACCGCCCAGGTCGCTGCAATCGAAACGGCCGACCTGGCCGCCATGAAGACGAACCAGGTGGCTGGCCTGACGACGGCGCAGGTTGCCGCGCTGACGACGGCCCAGGCTGGTGCGCTGACCACGTCCCAGATCGCCGCCCTGAGCACCGCCCAGGTGGCGAGCGGCCTGACGACCGCCCAGATCGCCGGCCTGAAGACCAACCAGATGTCCGCGCTGACCACCGCGCAGATTGCCGCCCTGAGCACCGCCCAGGTGGCTGCCATCACGACCGCCGACCTGGCCGCGCTGAAGACGAACCAAATCGGCGCGCTGACCACGGCGCAAGTCGCCACCGGCTTGACCACGGCCCAGATCGCCGGCCTGAGCACCGCCCAGGTCAGCAGCCTGAGCAGCGCCCAGATCGCTGCCCTGAGCACCGCCCAGATGGCCGCGATCAGCACGGCCGACCTGGCTGCCATGAAGACGAACCAGGTCGCTGGCCTGACGACGGCGCAGATCGCCGCACTGTCGTCGGCGCAGGCGGGCGCATTGACTACGGCCCAGATCGCCGCCCTGAGCACCGCGCAAGTCGCGACCGGTCTGACTACCGCCGAGATCGCCGGCCTGAAGACCAACCAGGTCGCTGCGCTGACCACCGCGCAAGTCGCCGCCCTGAGCACCGCCCAGGTGGCCGCCATCGCGACCGCCGACTTGGCCGCGCTGAAGACGAACCAGATCGGCGCGCTGACCACGGCGCAAGTTGCCACCGGCCTCGGTACGGCCCAGATCGCCGCGCTGAGCACCGCCCAGGTCAGCAGCCTGAGCAGCGCCCAGATCGCCGCCCTGAGCACCGCCCAGGTCGCAGCGATCGAAACCGCTGACCTGGCCGCGATGAAGACGAACCAGGTCGCTGGCCTGACGACGACGCAGATCGCTGCGCTGACGACGGCTCAAGCCGGTGCGTTGACGACCGCGCAAATTGCCGCGCTGAGCACCGCGCAAGTCGCGACCGGTCTGACGACCGCCGAGATCGCTGGCCTGAAGACCAACCAGGTTGTTGCGCTGACCACCGCGCAAATTGCCGCCCTGAGCACCGCCCAGGTGGCCGCCATCACGACCGCCGACCTGGCCGCGCTGAAGACCAACCAGATCGGTGCCCTGACGACCGCGCAAGTCGCCACCGGCCTCGGTACGGCCCAGATCGCCGCCCTGAGCACCGCCCAGGTCAGCAGCCTGAGCAGCGCCCAGATCGCCGCCCTGAGCACGGCTCAGATGGCCGCGATCAGCACGGCCGATCTGGCCGCCATGAAGACGAACCAGGTGGCTGGCTTGACGACGGCGCAGATCGCCGCACTGTCGTCGGCCCAGGCTGGCGCGTTGACCACGGCTCAGATCGCCGCGCTGAGCACGGCGCAAGTCGCGACCGGCCTGACGACCGCCGAGATCGCCGGCCTGAAGACCAACCAGATGGCTGCGCTGACGACCGCGCAAATTGCCGCCCTCGGCACCGCCCAGGTGGCCGCCATCACGACCGCCGACCTGGCCGCGCTGAAGACGAACCAGATCGGCGCGCTGACGACCGCCCAGGTCGCCACCGGCCTGACCACGGCCCAGATCGCCGGCCTGAGCACCGCCCAGGTCAGCAGCCTGACCAGCGCCCAGATCGCCGCCCTGAGCACCGCCCAGGTCGCAGCAATCGAAACCGCTGACCTGGCCGCCATGAAGACGAACCAGGTCGCTGGCCTGACGACGACGCAGATCGCTGCGCTGACGTCGGCCCAGGCGGGCGCGCTCACCACGGCGCAAATTGCCGCGCTGAGCACCGCCCAGGTGGCGACCGGCCTGACGACCGCCGAGATCGCCGGTCTGAAGACCAACCAGATGTCCGCGCTGACCACCGCGCAGATTGCCGCCCTGAGCACCGCCCAGGTGGCTGCCATCACGACCGCCGACCTGGCCGCGCTGAAGACCAACCAGATCGGTGCCCTGACGACCGCCCAGGTCGCCACCGGCCTGACGACGGCCCAGATCGCCGGCCTGAGCACCGCCCAGGTCAGCAGCCTGAGCAGCGCCCAGATCGCCGCCCTGAGCACGGCCCAGATGGCCGCGATCAGCACGGCCGACCTGGCTGCCATGAAGACGAACCAGGTCGCTGGCCTGACGACGGCGCAGATCGCCGCACTGTCGTCGGCCCAGGCTGGCGCGTTGACCACGGCGCAAATTGCCGCGCTGAGCACCGCGCAAGTCGCGACTGGCCTGACGACCGCCGAGATCGCCGGTCTGAAGACCAACCAGATGGCTGCGCTGACCACTGCGCAGATTGCCGCCCTGAGCACCGCCCAGGTGGCCGCCGTCACGACCGCCGACCTGGCCGCGCTGAAGACGAACCAGATTGCCGCCCTGACGACCGCGCAAGTCGCCACCGGCCTGACCACGGCCCAGATCGCCGGCCTGAGCACCGCCCAGGTCAGCAGCCTGAGCAGCGCCCAGATCGCCGCCCTGAGCACCGCCCAGGTCGCAGCAATCGAAACCGCTGACCTGGCTGCCATGAAGACGAACCAGGTGGCTGGCCTGACGACCGCGCAGATCGCCGCACTGTCGTCGGCCCAGGCTGGCGCGCTGACGACGGCGCAAATTGCCGCCCTGAGCACCTCGCAAGTCGCGACCGGCCTGACGACCGCCGAGATCGCCGGTCTGAAGACCAACCAGATGGCTGCGTTGACCTCCGTGCAGATCGCCGCGCTGAGCACCGCCCAGGTGGCTGCCATCACGACGGCCGACGTGGCTGCCATGAAGACGAACCAGGTGGCTGGCCTGACGACGGCCCAGGTCGCCGCGCTGACGACGGCCCAGGCTGCCTCGTTGACCACGGCCCAGATCGCCGCCCTGAGCACTGCCCAGGTGGCGACCGGCCTGACGACCGCCCAGATCGCTGGCCTGAAGACCAGCCAGATGGGTGCGCTGACCACCGCGCAAGTCGTCGCCCTGAGCACCGCCCAGGTGGCGGCCATCACGACCGCCGACCTGGCCGCGCTGAAGACGAACCAGATCGCCGCCCTGACGACCGCGCAAGTCGCCACCGGCCTGACCACGGCCCAGGTCGCCGGCCTGACCACGGCCCAAGTCAGCAGCCTGAGCAGCACTCAGATCGCCGCCATGAGCACCGCCCAGGTCGCAGCAATCCAAACGGCTGACCTGGCCGCCATGAAGACGAACCAGGTGACTGGCCTGACGACCGCGCAGATCGCCGCGCTGACGACGGCCCAGGCCGGCGCACTGACCACGGCCCAGATCGCCGCGCTGAGCACCGCGCAAGTGGCGACCGGCCTGACGACCGCCGAGATCGCCGGTCTGAAGACCAACCAGGTCGCCGCGCTGACCACCGCGCAAGTCGCTGCACTGAGCACCGCCCAGGTGGCGGCGATCACGACCGCCGACCTGGCCGCCATGAAGACGAACCAGATCGGCGCCCTGACGACCGCCCAGGTCGCCACCGGCCTCGGTACGGCGCAGATCGCCGGCCTGACCACCGCTCAAGTCAGCACGCTGAGCACCGCGCAGATCGCCGCCCTGAGCACCGCCCAGGTCGTAGCGATCGAGACGGCCGACCTCGCCGCCATGAAGACGAACCAGGTGGCTGGCCTGACGACGGCGCAGATCGCAGCGCTGACGACGGCCCAGGCTGGCGCACTGACCACGGCCCAGATCGCCGCGCTGAGCACCGCGCAAGTGGCGACCGGCCTGACGACCGCCGAGATCGCCGGTCTGAAGACCAACCAGGTCGCTGCGCTGACCACCACGCAAGTCGCCGCCCTGAGCACCGCCCAGGTGGTTGCGATCGCGACCGTCGACCTGGCCGCCATGAAGACGAACCAGATCGGTTCCCTGACGACGGCCCAGGTCGCTGCGCTGACGACGGCCCAGGTGGGCGCGCTCACCACGGCCCAGATCGCCGCGCTGAACACGGCGCAGGTGGCGACCGGTCTGACGACCGCCGAAGTCGCGAGCCTGAAGACGAATCAGGTTGCAGCACTGACCACGGTCCAGGTCGCCGCGTTGACCACCGCCCAGTTGGCCGCTCTCGGCACGACGGATGTGGCGGCGCTCAAGACCAACCAGATCGCCGCGCTGACGACGGCCCAGGTTGCGAACGGCCTGACGACGGCCCAGATCGCCGGTCTGACCACTGTCCAGGTCGGCAGCCTGACCACCGTCCAGATCGCCGCCATGGGCACCGCCCAGGTTGCAGCGGTCACGACCACGGATCTGGCCGCACTGAAGACCAACCAGATCGCGGCCCTGACCACCGCCCAGATGGCAAGCCTGACCACCAGCCAGGTCGTTGGCCTGACCACCAGCCAGGCGGTCTCGCTGTCGACGGCGCAACTGGTCGCCCTGACGACGACCCAGGTTGCGGCGATCGAGACGGTCGACCTGGCCGCGCTGAAGACCAACCAGATCTCGGCCCTGACCACGGCCCAGATCGCGAACGGCCTGACGACGACCCAGGTGGCCGCACTGACCACCGGTCAGGTCGAGGCGCTGACGTCGGCGCAGATCGGCGCGATGTCGACCGCGCAGACCGCGCAGCTGAAGATCGGCAGCCCGATCGTGCTGGATCTGAACGGTGACGGCGTGCACTCGGTCAGCATCAAGCAGGGCGTGCAGTTCGATCTGTTCGGCACCGGCAACAAGGTGGCGACGGGTTGGGTCGATTCGAAGGATGGCCTGCTGGCGCTGGATCGCAATGGCAACGGTACGATCGACAGCGGTGCCGAACTGTTCGGTACGGCGACGAAGCTGGCCAACGGCCAGACCGCATCCAACGGCTACGAAGCACTGGCCCAGCTGGATGCCAACGGCGACGGCGTGATCGACGCCAAGGATGCGGCGTACAGCCAGCTGAAGGTGTGGGTCGATGCGAACGGCGACGGCGTCAGCCAGTCGGGCGAGCTGAAGAGCCTGGCCTCGGTGGATGTCGCAAGCATCAACGTCAACGGCGACAAGACCTCGGTCAAGGATGCCGGCAACTGGATCGGCATGCAGTCGACCTTCACGAAGACCGACGGCTCCACGGCCGCCACGGGCGACGTGTGGTTCACCGCCGACAAGGCGGCCGTTGCGGCCGAGACCGACACCCTGCGCGGCAAGGTGGGCAGCATGGTCCAGGCGATGGCAGCCTTCAACGCGGCCGACACCGGCGCGGCGGCCGGCGGCCTGACCCTGCCGAACCTGTCCGGCGGTACGCAGACCGGTCTGCTGGCTTCGGTCGGCACGATGGTCGACGTGATGAAGCAGTTCGACGCCAACGGCAACAAGGTGAGCGGTGCGAATGTGGCGATGACGTCGACGGCCGAATCGCTGGCCAAGTCGGTGGCGACGCCGCAGGACTCGGGCTTCCTCACCACGGGTGGCCGTAAGTAATGTGTCCACGGGCCGGTTCGCGCCGGCCCGTTCTCGACATCAAAAAGGCAAGACCGTTATCGGTCTTGCCTTTTTTTGCGTCCAAATTGCGACAAACGAAGAATAAGGGGTGTAACACGGTGCTGTTCAGCAACAATTCTGACGAACAACAAGGTAATCTCTCGGTCTGCCGCACTTCGCTTCTATTAGTTTCCTAATGGCCGACAAATTTCCTCATACAACTTTGCAATGCCTGACTGCCATCGCGCAGCATCACGGCCTGCAAGTGAACCCGGAACGCCTGATCCACGACTATGCGTTGAACGCGGAGGAACCGTCGTCCGCGATGCTGTTGGGGATGGCGTCGAGCATCGGTCTCAAGGCCAAGCTGCGCCAGCTGACGGTCGACAAGCTGCTGGGGCAGAAGGGTGTGTTCCCGCTGCTCGCGCGCATGAAGGACGGTAACAGCATGATCGTCGTCGGCGCCCGCGTGGACGACGGCGGCGTGCTCGCCGTGCTCGACCCGATGGGCGACCTGGGCGTCGTCAAGATGCTCGATCCGGCCGCGTTCCAGTCCCTGTGGAGCGGCGACGTCCTGTTCCTCAAGCGCACGTCCAAGCTGACCGACACGCGCCAGCCGTTCGGCCTGCGCTGGTTCATTCCCGAGATCCTGCAGCAGAAGGCCGCGTTCCGCGACATCGCCATCGCCGCGATGGCGATGAACATCCTCGGCCTTGCCTCGCCGGTGTTCTTCCAGCTCGTGATCGACAAGGTGCTCGTGCACCACAGCGTATCGACGCTGTGGGTGCTGGCGGCCGGCATCGGCATCGCGCTGCTGTTCGAATCCACGTTCGGCTTCATGCGCCAGATCCTGACCTTGTGGGCCACCAACAAGATCGACATCCGCCTGACCCGGCGCACGTTCGCGCACCTGCTGTCGCTGCCCATCGATTATTTCGAGACCACGTCCGCGGGCGTGGTCGTGCGCCATATGCAGCAGATGGAAAAGATCCGCGGCTTCCTCACGGGCCGCATGTTCTTCACCGCGCTCGACCTGACCGCGCTGTTCATCCTGCTGCCGATCCTGTTCAGCTATTCCATCAAGCTGGCGATGATCGTGCTGCTGTTCACTTTCCTGATCAGCGGCATGGTCGCGATCCTCGTGCCCACGTTCCAGCGCCGCCTGAACGACCTGTACACGGCCGAGGGCCACCGCCAGGCGCTGATGGTGGAAACGATCCACGGCATGCGCACGGTGAAGGCGCTCGCCATCGAACCGATGCAGCGCCGCGCCTGGGACCAGCGCTCCGCGAACGCGCTGAACATGCATTTCCGCGTGGGCCAGATCTCCATCACCGGCAATGCCATCACCGACCTCCTCGGCAAGCTGCTGCCCGTCGTGATCATCGTGATCGGCGCCCAGGACGTGTTCGACCAAACGCTGTCCGTCGGCGCCCTGATCGCCTTCCAGATGCTGTCCGGCCGCGTCAGCGGGCCGCTGGTCGCGCTCGTCGGCCTCGTCAACGAATACCAGGAAACGGCGCTGTCGATCCGCATGCTGGGCGAGGTCATGAACCGCGCGCCGGAAGGCCGCAGCGGCGGCCTGCGTCCCGACCTGCGCGGCAATATCACGTTCGACAACGTCGTGTTCCGCTATCCGGGTGCCCAGAACAACGCGCTCGACCGCGCCACCTTCGAGATCAAGGAAGGCAGCGTGATCGGCGTCGTGGGCCGCAGCGGCTCGGGCAAGACGACGATCACGAAGGTCATCCACGGCCTGTACCGGATCCAGGAAGGCATCGTCCGCTTCGACGGCTACGACGCCCGCGAGATCGACCTGCCGCACCTGCGCCGCCAGGTCGGCGTCGTGCTGCAGGAAAACTTCCTTTTCCACGGCACGGTGCGCGAGAACATCGCCGCCACGATGCCCGAGGCCGCGTTCGAGGACATCGTGGAAGCGGCCAGGGCCGCCGGCGCCGACGAGTTCATCGAGCGCATGCCGCAGGGCTATGACACGATGCTGGAAGAAAACGCCTCGAACCTGTCCGGCGGCCAGAAGCAGCGCCTGTCGATCGCCAGGGCGCTGCTGGCCAAGCCGCGCATCCTCGTGCTCGACGAAGCGGCCAGCGCGTTGGACCCGGAAAGCGAAGCGATCTTCATCAACAACCTGTCGCGCATCGCCGTCGGCCGCACCGTGATCATGGTGTCGCACCGCCTGTCGACGCTCGTCAACGCCGACTCCATCCTGGTCATGCAGCGCGGCCAGCTGATGGATGCGGGCCGCCATGAAGAACTCCTGACGCGCTGCTCTACTTACTCTCAATTATGGAACCAGCAAACAAGTCATCTGTGAGCGCGCTCGACCCGACCGACGTCGAGTTCCTGCCGGACGCCGACGAGATCGAACGCCGGCCGTTGCCGCCCTATGCCCGCATCACCGTCCACGCGCTGGCGGCGATGCTCGTGTGCTTTCTGGCCTGGGCCAGCTTCGCCGAGATCGACGAAGTCGTGAAGGCGCAGGGCCGCCTGGCCACGCCGTTGTCCAACATCGTCGTGCAGCCGATCGAAACGTCGATCATCCGCTCGATCGACGTGCGGGTCGGCCAGGTGGTCAAGAAGGGCGAGCGCCTCGCCACGCTGGACCCGACCGACGCCGATGCCGACCAGGCCCAGCTGCGCCTCAAGTTCGACAGCCTCGACACCCAGGTCAAGCGTCTCAACGCGGAACTGGCGGGCAAGTCGGCACCGGTGGAGACGGGCACGGTCTCGGCCGACACCCAGCTGCAGGACAGGCTCGCGGGCGAGCGCCGCGCCAACTTCGCCGCGCAGGTCCTGCGCCTGAACGAGAACATCGCCAAGACCCGCGCCGCGCTGGAGACGAACCTGCGCGACCAGCAGGTGCTGGGCGACCGCACCAGATCGCTGCGCGAGGTGGAGACGATGCAGGAGCGCCTCGTCGACCAGAAATTCGGCGCCAAGGTCAACCTGCTGGACGCGCGCAACAAGCGCATGGAGGTCGAACGCGACTACACGCTGGCCAAGAACCAGGAACCGGAGATCCGGCGCGAGCTGGCCGGCCTGGACGCGGAAAAGCAGGCGTTCGTGAACGGCTGGCGCCAGAAGATCATGGAAGACATGCTTTCCCTGACGCGCGACCGCGACGCGACGGCCGAGCAGCTCAAGAAGGGCAGGCTGCGCCGCGACAAGGTCATGCTGACGGCGCCGGTCGACGCCATGGTGCAGGACATCGCCAAGCTGTCGCAGGGCTCCGTCGCGCAGGCCGCCGAGAAGATGTTCACGCTCGTGCCGCTCGGCACCGCGCTGGACGCCGAGGTGCAGATCGATTCGCTCGACGTCGGCCACGTGAAGCAGGGCGACGTGGCGCATATCAAACTGGACGCGTTCCCGTTCCAGAAGCATGGCACACTGGACGCCAAGGTCCGCACGCTCAGCGAGGACGCGTTCAAGCGCGACACGCCGAATCCGGAAACCGGCACCGACGCGTATTACGTCAGCCGGCTCGACCTCGGCAAGGACATGCTCAAGAATATGGATCCGCACGCTCGCCTGCTGCCGGGCATGACCCTGACCGCCGAGATCGTGGTCGGCAAGCGCACGGTGCTGTCCTATCTGCTGTGGCCGCTGACCAAGGGCTTGGATGAGGCGATCCGGGAACCGTGATCCCGCAGCCCGGCTGCTGCATAAAAGGGGGCTGGTTTAGAATAGCCGGCCCGGCTCGTCCAACGCGTGCCGGTGCGGACGTATTTCCGGGTCGCATGACCAAACGAACACACAAGACTCGAGGATTGCAGCATGAAAGCAGTGATACTGGCCGGTGGCCTGGGAACCCGGCTCAGCGAAGAAACCACGGTGCGGCCGAAGCCGATGGTCGAGATCGGCGGCAAGCCGATCCTGTGGCACATCATGAAGCAGTACTCGGCCTACGGGATCAACGAGTTCGTCATCTGCTGCGGCTACAAGGGCTATGTGATCAAGGAATTTTTCGCCAACTATTTCTTGCACACCTCTGACGTCACCTTCGACCTGCAGAACAACGCGATGGAAGTGCACCAGCGCTTCGCCGAACCGTGGAAGGTGACGCTGGTCGATACCGGCGACACCAGCATGACGGGCGGCCGCCTGAAGCGCGTGCGCCGCTTCGTCGACGGCGACGAGGCGTTCTGCTTCACGTACGGCGACGGCGTGGCGGACATCGACATCGGCGCCTCGCTCGCTTTCCACAAGGAACACGGCCTGCTCGGCACGATGACGGCCGTGCAGCCGCCGGGCCGCTTCGGCGCCATCGACTTCGACGGCGAGCGCGTGCTGGCCTTCCGCGAAAAGCCGCAGGGCGACGGCGCCTGGATCAACGGCGGCTATTTCGTGCTGTCGCCGAAGGTCATCGACTACATCGCCGACGACGCGACCGTGTGGGAAAAGGAACCGATGGAACGCCTGGCCGGCGAAGGCCAGTTGTCCGCCTTCCGCCATACCGGCTTCTGGCAGCCGATGGACACGCTGCGCGACAAGGTGTTGCTGGAAGAACTGTGGCAAACGGGCAAGGCGCCCTGGAAAGTCTGGCAATGAATCCCGCATTCTGGAGCGGCAAGCGCGTCTTCCTGACCGGCCATACGGGCTTCAAGGGAAGCTGGCTCAGCCTGTGGCTGCAATCGCTGGGTGCCGACGTCACCGGCTTCGCGCTGGCGCCGGCCAGCCAGCCGAGCCTGTTCGAGACGGCCGGTGTGGCCGCCGGCATGCGCCACGTCGAGGGCGACATCCGCGACCCCGATGCGCTGGCCGCCGTGCTGCGGGAAGCGCGTCCCGAGATCGTCATCCACATGGCGGCCCAGGCCCTCGTGCGCCATTCCTACAGCCATCCGGTCGAGACCTATGCGACCAATGTCATGGGCCTCGTCAACCTGTTCGAGGCGGTGCGCGCCGTGCCAGGCATCCGGGCCGTGGTCAACGTCACCAGCGACAAATGCTACGAAAACCGCGAGTGGCACTGGGGTTACCGCGAAAACGAACCGCTGGGCGGCCATGACCCGTACAGCAACAGCAAGGCGTGCGCCGAACTGGTGACGAGCGCCTACCGCGCCTCGTTCCTGGCTGGCGCGGACGTCGCGCTGGGCTCGGGCCGCGCCGGCAATGTGATCGGCGGCGGCGACTGGGCCGCGGACCGGCTGATCCCGGACATGATGCGCGCCATCGCGGCCGCGCAGCCGGTCCGGATCCGCAACCCGCAATCGATCCGCCCGTGGCAGCACGTGCTCGAGCCGCTGTCCGGCTATCTCGCCCTGGCCGAGCGCCTGTACGGCGACGGCCAGGCGTTCGCCGAGGCCTTCAACTTCGGCCCGGCCGACACCGACGCGCGGCCCGTCGAATGGATCGTCACGCGCCTGTGCGAGCAGTGGGGGCCGGGCGCGCGCTGGGAACTCGACCAGGCGCCGCAGCCGCACGAAGCGACCTACCTGAAACTGGATTGCGCCAAGGCGCACGCGCGCCTGGGCTGGCGGCCGCGCTGGCATCTCGGCCAGGCCATCGACCGCATCGTGGACTGGCACAAGGCCCATGCGCGCGGCGAGGACATGCAGGCCGTCACCCTGGCGCAGATCCGCGACTATCAAGCCACCGACATTCAATAAGAGCCGGAATCATGAACACTTCAAGCAAAGAACAACTCCGCGAACAGATCGTCGCGCTGGTCCGCCAATACGGCGCGCTGGCCAGCCAGCCGCGTCCCTTCGAACCGGGCGTGACCACGATCCCGCCCGCGGGCAAGGTGGTGGGCGCGCCGGAAATGGAATTGATGGTCGAAGCGTCGCTCGACGCCTGGCTGACGACCGGCCGCTTCAACGACCAGTTCGAAGCCAAGCTGGCGAAGCTGATCGGCGTGCAGCACCTGATCACCGTGAACTCCGGCTCGTCCGCCAACCTGGTGGCCTTCAACACGCTGACGTCGCCGAAGCTGGGCGCGCGCGCCATCCAGCCGGGCGACGAGGTGATCGGCGTGGCGGCCGGCTTCCCGACCACCGTCAACCCGATCATCCAGTTCGGCGCGGTGCCGGTGTTCGTGGACGTCGAGCTGGGCACGTACAACATCGACGTGACCAAGCTGGAAGCGGCGATCGGCCCGAAGACCAAGGCGATCATGCTGGCGCACACGCTCGGCAACCCGTACAACCTGGACGTCATCACGGCGCTGTGCAAGAAGTACAAGCTGTGGCTCATCGAAGACTGCTGCGACGCGCTGGGCTCCACGTACCGCGGGCAAATGGTCGGCACCTTCGGCGACATCGGCACGATGTCGTTCTACCCGGCGCACCACATCACGATGGGCGAGGGCGGCGCGGTGTTCACCAACAACGCGGAACTCAAGATGATCGCCGAATCGTTCCGCGACTGGGGCCGCGACTGCTACTGCCCGCCGGGCAAGGACAATACCTGCGGCAAGCGCTTCTGCTGGAAACTGGGCACGCTGCCGGAAGGCTACGATCACAAGTACACCTACAGCCACCTGGGCTACAACCTCAAGATCACCGACATGCAGGCGGCCTGCGGCCTCGCCCAGATCGACCGCGCGGCCGGCTTCATCCAGGCGCGCAAGGACAACTTCGCCTACCTGAAGGAACGCCTGCAGTCGTGCGCCGAGTTCCTGATCCTGCCGGAAGCGACCGAAGGTTCGGACCCGTCGTGGTTCGGCTTCCCGATGACGCTCAAGCCGGAGGCGAACGCCTCGCGCGTGGACCTGCTCACTTACCTGGACCAGTACAAGATCGGCACCCGCCTGCTGTTCGCCGGTAACCTGACGCGCCAGCCGTACATGATCGGCCGCCACTACCGTGTGTCCGGCGACCTGACGAATACCGACCGCGTGATGAACGACACGTTCTGGATCGGCGTGTACCCGGGCCTGACGCGCGAGATGCTGGACTTCGCGATCGAGAAAATCGAAGCATTCTTTGGCGTGAATTTCTGATGCAAGCGCAACAAGCACAGACCATCAAGGGCGCGGACGCCATCGCCGCGACCCTGGAACAACTCGGCATCCGCCACGCGTTCGGCATCATCGGCGCCGGCAACGTGCACCTGTTCGAAGCCATCACGCGGCGCGGCTACACCGAGATCGTGTGCGTGCACCACGAGCAGGCCGCCACGATGGCCGTGCAGACGTATTACCGTACCCACGGCCGCCTCGCCGCCGCGCTGTTGACGACGGGCGCCGGTTCGACCAACGGCGTCACGGGCACCGTCTCGGCCTGGGCCGATTCGATTCCCTGCCTGTGCATCGCCGGCAACGAGAACAGCCGCTACACATTCCCCGACAATCCGCTGCGCATGTGGGGCGTGCAGGGTTACGACTCGTGCCAGATGGTCGAGCGCGTGACCAAGTACGCGCACCGCGTCATGGCGATCGACCAGGTCGCATTCGAGCTGCAGAAAGCCGCCCACATCGCGCTGGACGGCCGTCCCGGTCCGACCTGGATCGAGGTCCCGATGGACATCCAGTCGGCCCGCATCGACCCGTCCGCGCTGGCGCAGTTCACGCCGCCCCCTGGCGTGGAGTGGATCGACGCCGTCGTCTCCGCGCAGATCGACGGCGTGCTGGACGCGCTGCGCCAGGCCGAGCGTCCCGTGCTATGGCTCGGCAACGGCATCCGCCTCGCGGGCGCCGAGCGCCTGATCGCGCCGCTGCTGGAAGCGACCGGCGCGGCGGCGCTCGTGTCCTGGGCCGGCATCGACATGATCGATTCGAACCACCCGCAAGTGTTCGGCCGCGCCGGCGTGTACGGCCAGCGCGCCGCCAACTTCATCCTGCAGAACTGCGATTACGTGCTGGCCATCGGCACGCGCCTCGCGCTCCCGCAGATCGGCTACGACCTGAACGAGCTGGCGCGCCTGGCCCGCATCGACGTCGTCGACATCGACGCCGCCGAAGTGGTCAAGCATGCCCGCCGCACGCGCGAGAACGTGCGCTGCGACGCGCGCGCCTTCATGGCCGCCGTGCTGGCGCGCCTGCAGGACGCGCCGGTCGCGCCGAAGACCGCCTGGCTGGCCCGCTGCCGCGCCTACGAGGAGCAGTTCCCGTGGGTCGGCGCGGAACACGCCGACGCGCCGGGCTACATGAACTCGTACCGCTTCATGGAGCGCCTGAACCGCTTCTTCAAGCCGGACCAGGTCGTCGTCACCGACATGGGCACGGCGCTGCTGTCCGGCCACCAGGTGCTGCGCTTCAAGGACGGCCAGCGCCTGATGACGTCGACGGGCCTCGGCGAGATGGGCTACGGCCTGCCGGCTGCCCTGGGCGTGTCGTTCGCGCGCGATCGCGGCGAGGTGATGTGCCTGAACTGCGACGGCGGCATGATGATGAACCTGCAGGAACTGCAGACGATGGTGCACCACCAGCTGCCGATCAAGCTGTTCATCTTCAACAACGACGGCTACCTGATGATCAAGCACACGCAGAAATCGCTGTTCAAGAACAGCGATTTCGTCGGCACGAACCGCGCCTCCGGCGTGTCCTGCCCGGACTTCTCGAAGGTCGCGGCGGGATTCGGCATCCCGTCGTTCCAGATCCGCCACTGGGACGAGTGCGACGTCACCCTGGAGGCCGTGCAGGCCGCGACGGGCCCGGTGATCTGCGAAGTGTTCATGCACCCGGAACAGCTGTTCTCGCCGAAGCTGGGCGTGGTGGCGCGTCCGGACGGCACCCTCGTGTCGCCGCCGCTGGAAGACCTGTCGCCGCTGCTGCCGCGCGACGTGCTGGACGCCGCCATGATCGACGGCATGCACGAGAAGTCGAAGTCGCTCTGACATGGAACGCATCGCCATCCTCGGTGCCAGCAGCCGGATCGCACAGGACCTGATCCTGTCGTTCGCGCGTGCCGGCCATCCGGGGATCCTGCTGTACGGACGCGACCCGGCCACGCTGCGCGGCTGGCAGGACGCGCACGGCCTGGCGTATCCCGTCGCGGACTACGGCGCCTACGGCCGGGAGCCGCACGACGCCGTGCTGAACTTCGTCGGCGTGGGCGACCCGCGCCGCGCCGCGCAGATGGGCGGCGGCATCTTCGGTGTGACGCAGGAATTCGACGATCTGGCGCTGCGCGGGCTGCGCGACAATCCGCAGCGGCGCTACGTGTTCCTGTCGAGCGGCGCCGCGTACGGCAGCGGTTTCGAACAACCGGCCGGGCCGGACACGCGCACCGCGTTCATGCCCAACGCGCTGGGGCCGCAGGATTACTATGCGATCGCCAAGCTGCACGCCGAGTGCAGGCACCGCGCGCTGCCGGACCTGGCGATCACGGACCTGCGGGTCTTCAATTATTTCAGCCGCTACCAGGACCTGGACGCGCGCTTCTTCATCACCGACATCCTGCGCGCGATCCGCACCGGCGACGTGCTCCGGACGTCGCCCGGTACGATGGTGCGCGACTACCTGCATCCGGACGATTTTTACCAGCTCGTCACCCGCTTGCTGGCCGCGCCGCCCGCCAACGGCGCGCTCGACTGCTACAGCGCCGCGCCGGTGGACAAGGCGGCGCTGCTGGACGCGATGGCGACGCGCTACGGGCTGCGCCACGAAGCCGCCCCGGCGCCGGCCGGCGTCAACGCCACCGGCGCCAAGCCCCATTACTACTCGCTCGACCGGCGCGCGGCCGGCCTGGGCTACGCACCCGCGCACACGTCCCTGGACGGCATCCGCATCGAAGCGGACGCCATCCTGGGCGGGCCGGGACATGACAGACTGTGAGTACCACGAGATGACCGACAAACTCAAGATAGCCATCATCGGATCGGGCAACATCGGCACCGACCTCCTGATCAAGGTGATGCGCTCGGCGCACCTGACCTGCACCCTGTTCGCCGGCCGCAATTTCAACTCGGCCGGCATGAAGCGCGCGAGCCAGCTCGGCGTTCCCATCTCGGACCGCGGCATCGAAGCCATCGTCGCCGATCCCGCGATCTGCGACGTGGTGTTCGACTGCACCTCGGCCCAGGCCCACGTGGGGCACTGGGCCAAGCTGGACGCGCTGGGCAAGACTGTGATCGACATGACCCCGGCCAAGCTGGGCGAGTTCTGCATCCCGGCCATCAACGCCCAGGACTGCCTGGCAACCGGCAACGGCAACATCAACATGATCACCTGCGGCGGCCAGTCGTCGATCCCGATCGCGGCCGCCATCGGTGGCGTGCACGCGGACATCGACTACATCGAAGTCGCCTCCAGCATCGCGTCGCGCTCGGCCGGCCCGGCCACGCGCGCCAACCTGGACGAATACATCGAGACCACCGAGGACGCGCTGCAGCGTTTTTCCGGCGCGCGCCGCACGAAGGCGATCCTGATCCTCAACCCGGCCAATCCGCCGATCGACATGCAGACGACGATCTATGCCAAGATCGCCGAGCCGGACCTGCCGGCGATCCAGGCCGCCGTCGCGGCCATGGTCGAGAAGCTGAAAAGCTATGTGCCGGGCTACCAGCTGATCGTGCCGCCGACCATCGAAGGCGGCCGCGTCGTCACCACCATCAAGGTGATGGGCGCGGGCGACTACCTGCCGCAGTACGCAGGCAACCTGGACATCATCAACTGCGCCGCCATCGCGATGGCGGAGAAGATCGCCGAGGAGCGCAAGCATGGCTAAGAAGATCCTGATCACCGACCCGACGCTGCGCGACGGGAACCACGCGGTGCGCCACCAGCTGGGCCGCGACGCCTTCATCGCCTATTGCAAGGCGGCCGAGGCGGCGCGCGTGCCCATCGTCGAAGTCGGCCACGGCAACGGCCTGGGTGCCTCGTCGATGCTGGTCGGCGAATGCAGCCTCACCGACGAGGACATCCTGAAGATCTCGCGCGAGCACCTGCACGATTCGCGCATGAGCATCCACGTCATCCCGGGCTTCTGCACCATCAAGCGCGACCTGTCGCGCGCGGTGGAGCTGGGCGTCGACGTGTTCCGCATCGGCACCCACTGCACCGAAGCCGACATCAGCGACCGCCACATCAACTACGTGCGCCAGTCCGGCAAGGAAGCCTGGGGCATCCTGATGATGAGCCACATGGCGACGCCCGCCGTGCTGCTGGAAGAAGCCAAGAAGATGGAATCGTACGGCGCCGAAGCGATCGTCATCATGGACTCGGCCGGCGCCTATTTCCCGGACGACGTCAAGGAACGCATCGAGACGCTCGTCGACGGCCTCGCCATCCCCGTCGGCTTCCACGGCCACAACAACCTCGGCATGGCCGTCATCAACTCGGTGACGGCCGTGAACGCGGGCGCGACGATCATCGACGGCACCATCCGCGGCTTCGGCGCCGGCGCCGGCAATACCCAGCTCGAAGTGCTGGTGGCCGTGTTCGAACGCCTCGGCTTCGAGACCGGCATCGACCTGTATAAAATCCTCGACGCCGCCGACATCGCCGAGAAGGCGTTCAATCCGGTGGCGCCGTCGATCTCGCCGCTGTCGATCGTCTCCGGCCTGGCCGGCGTGTTCTCCGGCTTCGCCAAGCCGGTCGCGCGCGCCGCCGCCGACTACGGCGTCGATGCGCGCGACATCTTCTTCGGCCTCGGCAAGCGCAACGCCGTGGCCGGCCAGGAAAGCCTGATCATCGAAGTCGCGCGCGACCTCGCCGAACAAAAAAACGCCGCCGCGAAAGGATAAGCCATGCATGAATCCCGCTTTGCCGAGATCCGCCAGGACGCCCTCGCCGCGTGCGCCGGCCAGCCCGACATGCGCGCCGCGCTGGCGCGCCACCACATCGCCGTCACGGGCGGCACCGGCTTCCTCGGCACCTGGATCGCCGAACTGGTGGCCGCCCTCAATGACGAGTACCGCCTCGGCATCACGCTCGACGTGTACGCGCGCCACACCGACGACTGGCGCCAGCGCTATCCGCACCTGGCGTCGCGCCCGGACATCCGCCTGCGCGCGCAGGACGTGCGCTCGTCGTTCGAGTTCGCCAAGACCACGCACTACGTGATCCACGCCGCCGGCATCCCGAACAACCGCGTGCATTCCTCCGATCCGTTGCGCGTGTTCCAGACGACGGTGGCCGGCGTCGCCAACGCGCTCGACGCGGCGCGCCAGCTGGACGGCCTGCTGCGCTTCGTGAACGTCAGTTCCTGCCTCGTGGCCGGCACGCCGCAGCGCCCCGGTGCGCTGGCGGAGAACGATGTGTTTCCGCTCGCGGCCGGCCAGCCGCACACGGTGTACGCGGAAGCCAAGCGCGCCGCCGAGACGGCCGCCGCCATCTACCGCAGCCAGTACCGCCTGCCCGTGTCGACCGTGCGCCCGTTCACCCTGACGGGCGCCTACCAGGAGCTGGACCGTCCCTGGGCCATCAATAACTTCCTGCGCGACACGCTGACGAGCGGCGAGATCCGCATCCACGGCGACGGCAGCGCGCGCCGCAGCTACCTGTATGGCGCCGACGCCGCCTGGTGGACGCTCGTCGCGCTCATCAAGGGCCAGGACGGCGAAGCCTACAACCTGGGCAGCGCCGCGGCGGTCAGCCACAACGACCTCGTGCGCCTGATCGGCGAACGGGCCGCCAACCGGCCGCGCGTGGCGCACAACACGGCGCCGCAGCGCCAGCAGCAGGTCGACGACCTGTTCCCGGACCTGGCGCTCACGCTACGCCGACTGGGCGTGCAGGAGACCCTCACGCTGCCGCAGGTCGTCGACAAGGCCTACCGCTGGTTCGCCACCCCGCACACCGCGTAACGACCGATTCGAGGCCGCCACCGATGACCCATCCCGCTTCCGCCAGCACCCAGCCGCTGGTCAGCATCCTGATCCCCACCCATAACCGGCCCGACTACGCGGAGGAGGCGCTGCGCACCGCGCTGGCGCAGACCTGGCCCAACGTGGAAGTCGTCATCAGCGACAACAGCAGCGACGAGCGCACGCGGGAGCGGTTCGCGCCCTACGTGGCGGCGCATCCGAACATCCGCTACCTGCGTTCGCCGGGCCTGGACCCGATCGACAATTTCAACAACTGCTTCCAGGCGGCGCGGGGCGAGTTCCTCAGCTACCTGATGGACGACGACCTGTTCCATCCGACCAAGATCGAGCGGATGATGGGCGCGATGCTGGGCAATCCGAACGTCGGCCTGGTGACGTCATTCCGCCAGCTGATCGACGCCGCGGGCCAGCCGATCGCGCAACTGCCCGGCACCGAGCGCCTGTTCGAGACCGACACGCTGATCGGCGGCGACTCGCTGGGCGTCATGATGCTCACCAACGGCAGCAATATGGTAGGCGAGCCGACCACCGCCATCGTCCGCCGCAGCGTCATCGGGGCGCGCTTCGGCATCTTCGTCGACCGGCAGTACGTGACCCTGTCCGACGTGGCGACGTGGCTGGAGGCGCTGTCGTCCAGCGACTGCATCTACCTGCCCGAGGCGCTGAGCTATTTCCGCATCCACGGCGGCCAGGACCAGGCGCGCGGCACCGCGATCCGCATCCAGGCGAACGTCGAATGGCTGCAACTGCTGTGCGACGCCATCGAGCACGGCAAATTCGTCGGCGGGATCGAGAACACGCGCGATCTGTTGAGCCGCAAGCTGACGACCATGCTCGCCTACCTGGCGTCGGTGCACGGGGACGTCAAGGCCGGTGCCTACGAGCTGGAGAAAATCCAGAGCGTGGTGCGCCAGGCCGTCGGTCTGCTGCTGGGAACGTAGGTCATGCCGCCCGGTTACAGGGCGGCATGATCTCGCCCTTTCACGCGCCGATCGCGCGCACCAGGTATTGATAGGGCAGGGCGTCCTGCTCGGCCAGCAAAGGATCGGCGCCGCCGGCTTCGGCCAGCTGGCGGATCGCGGCCACCACGGCCGGCGGGGGCTGCTGCGCGGTCACGGTGGTCATGTCGATGATCACGTAGCCGCATTCCTGCAGGAGCGCGGCCAGTGATGTGCGGGTGAACTGGTGCAGGTGCCGGCGGTCGTGCAGGACGTTGTCGCGCTGGTTCAGGTTGCCCGACGCGAGCAGTAATTGCGTGACCCAGTGCTGGGCGTTGTTGACGCAGGCGACCAGCTCGACCTGGCCAAGCGCCTGGCGGCGCAGGCGCCGCAGGAATGCCCACGGGTCGCGCAGGCGTTCGAGGGTTTCGGGGAACAGCCAGCATTGGGCGCTCGCCAGTTGCTGCCAGTCGCCGTCGTCGAGCAGCTCCGGGTCGCGCGTAATCCTGGACGTGCTCCAGCCGGCCGCCGTGCCGGGCAGGGGCGCCGGGCCGATCTCGATGAAGTGCGAGTTCGACGTGCGTGCGCGCCACGCCTGGGCGAGCGTCGCGCCGCCCACTTCGGCGACGCTGTGCATGCCGGGTCGCATCAACGCGAGCATGGTGCTTTGCTGCAGGCTCAAGTCGCCGGGCGCCGGCTCGGGCACGCCATGCGCGTGGTGGGCATGCGCGTCGTCGGTGGGCATGACGCCCGCCGGATGCTTGACCACCGTTTCCAGCTTGTCCTCGAAGTCGCGCACGAAGCGCGGCGTGTCGAACAGCGCGCTGGTGTCGCGCTCGGCAGCAAGGCGCGCGCGCAGGCCGGCCAGGCGCGTGCGGTCGTGGGCCAGGGCCACGGCCAGCGCTTCGTAGTCGCGCAGGTCGTGCGTCACCAGTTCGGGCAGGCCGACCGCGTTCAGCAGGCTGCCCGCCATGCGCGAGCAGAAGGTCCGGCCGGCGCAGGTCAGCACGGGCAAGCCGGCCCACAGGGCGTCGCTGGCCGTGGTGCCGCCGTTGAACGGATTGGTGTCGAGGAACAGGTCGGCCACGCGGAACCGGGCCAGGTAGTCCGCGGGCGCCACGCGCTGCGCGAACAGCAGGCGCGACCCGTCCACGCCGCGCGCTTCGGCTTCGCGGACCAGGTTGGCGCGCGTGGCGTCGCTGTCGGCCACGATCCACAGGACGCCGTCCGGCACCTGCGCCAGGATGCGCATCCACGCGTCGAACATCTCCGGCGTGATCTTGAAGGTGCTGTTGAATGCGCAGAACACGAATTTGTCGTCCGGCAGGCCACTCGCCGCCCGCGTGGGCGTGGGGCCGATCGCGCGGCGGCGGTCGTTGATCTGGAACGTGTGCGGCATGCGCAGCGGCCGTTCCGTGAAATACGGTTCCAGTTCGGGCGGCAGCACGAAGTCGTCGGCCACCACGTAGTCGATGTCGGGGATGCCGGTCGGGCCGGGAAAACCCAGCCACGTCAGCTGCACGGGCGCGGGACGCCAGCCGAGGATGTCGGCGCGTGCGCCCAGCGTGAGGCCGTGCAGGTCGACGAGGACGTCGATCTCGTGCGCGCGGATGCAGCGCGCCGCCTCCTCGTCCGTCATGCCGTCGATGCGGATGTAGTGGTCCATCGCGCCGACGACGCGCGCGCGCAGCGGCGAGTTGTCCTCGCGGCTCCATGAGAACGCGTAGACTTCCACGCGCGCGCGGTCGTGCAGCTCGTACAGCTCGGCCGTCAGGATCGCCACCGCGTGCGAGCACAGGTCGGACGACAGGTAGCCGATGCGGATGCGCTGGTGGGCATAGCCTTCCGCCGGCGCGAGCCGTTCCGGCGCCACCTGCACCTTGCGCTCGACGAAATGGCGCGACGCGGCCAGCTGCTCGGCCGGATCGGACGACGCGCCCAGCGTCGCGAGGGCCGACGTATGGCGGTGCTGTTCTTCCACCGTGACACCGGCAAACGCTTGATAGATGGGCCAGATGCACAGCTTCTGGCGCAGGTGGACCCAGTGCGTGATGACCTTCGACTGGTCCGGATCGAGTTCCAGGCTGCGCGTGAGGTAGTCCAGCGCCTCCGTCAGGCGCTTGCGGATCTCGCACAGGCGCCCCAGGTTGTTCAGCGTCTGCACGTGCAGCGCGGGCTTCGTGGCCACGTCCGGCACGTCGGACAGGATGGCCTGCCACGCCGCCAGCGCATCGTCCGGGCGGTTCATGCGTTCGTACAGCGTGCCGAGGTTCAGGCGCGCCTCGACGAAGCCGGGGGCGACCGCGATCGCTTTCAGGTATTCGCGTTCGGCGCCCGCGTCGTCGCCCACGCTGCTGCGGACGACGGCGAGGTTGAAGCAGGCCGCATAGGCCACCGGGGAAGTCGTGTGCGCGAGCCACGTTTCGTACAACCGGATGGCTTCCTGCGGCATGCCCAGATCGGCCATCGCCTGCGCGCCCTGGAACAGCTCGCCGAGCGGCAATACGCCGCGTTCGGCCTGGCGGAACAAAGCATCGGTGTGCGCGGGAACATTCATCCTGGATTGATCTCTCGAGTCGGCTTCGGGAAGCGACATCATACTCTGTCGCTCCGGGCAAGCGAAGGGTTGTAGCCCGTGAGCAACCGTTTGGTATTGGCTAGCATGCGTTTTGATGCATGTCTATTAATATTTGAATTTGCAACGATTTGTAATTAAAAAACGACAATTTTCTTGTGCCGCCGATGGCCGTTTTCATAGGAAAAGCAAAATTTTGTTCAATTTCATATCTTCAACACAATAGTTAATTCGGGGGTATTTTTTCGAAAAGGAATTGTTTTCTTGCTAAAGTGAAAAATCGTGCAGTTGGTAAAAAAACACGAAAGCATCGTACCCGTCGATGCTTCCATTTCAAGGCGAGAGACAATGACAACCCATCCGACTTCTTGCATTTCCCATGCCCGACCCGGGCTGAATCAATTCGTTCTCGGCGTTGCCGCGGCGTGCGCGCTGCTGGCGGCGGCACCGGCCATGGCCACCGTGGTCGACTTCGAATCCCTGAGCCCTGACGCCTTCTATCTCGGCGGCGACACGTTCACCGACGCCGGCTACACGCTGACGGCGGTCGACAATCACGGCCCCAGCGGCACCAGCGGCGCGGTCGGCCTGCTCGCCAACGGCATGGACCCGACGACCTGCTGGGCCGGCGGCTGCCCGACCAACAACGCGAGCCATTTCTATCTCGGCGTCAATGACGGCGGCGTCACGATCAAGAAGAACGACAGCGGCGCGTTCAACCTGCGCAGCCTCGATTACGGTTTCGTCGCCCCCGTCGGCGGCCAGCCGAATTTTTCCTACGGTCAGCTGATGCTTACCGGTAACCTCGCAAACGGCACCAAGGTCGACACGGCGTTCGACTTCGCGGGCACCGACGCCAGCGGCAATCCGCTGTTCGATACGGCCACGCTGCCCACGGCTTTCGGCAATGCGGCGCTGATGAGCCTGACGATCCGCGCCTGCCTGTTCGACGGTATCGGCGGCTGCACCGTCGCGCAGGACTGGTCCGATCCGACCGTCTTCCAGGCGCAATTCGCCATCGACAACATCACACTGGCCACGGTCCCGGAGCCGGGCAGCCTGGCGCTGCTGGGTCTTGGCATGGGTGCGCTCGTCCTGCGCCGCCGCAAGCCGGCCGCTTCGTCCAACCTCGCCTGACCGCCGGAGCCGACCATGAAACTGCGTCCCATCACTACGGCCGTCCTGTTCGCGCTGACCGTCGTCGCGGCCACCCACGCGTATGCCGACGGCGACATCCGCCGTTCCTACATCGTCCAGCTGGCCGACAAGCCGGTCGCCACCTATGACGGCACGGTCAGCGGCCTCTCGGCCACCAAGCCGGCCGCCGGGCAGCGCCTGAACGTCGACGCGTCGACCGTCCAGAACTACATCACCTACCTGGAGACGAAGCAGGCCGACGTCCTCGCCACCGTCAACAAGGCCCAGGTCACCAACGAATACAAGGTCGTCTTCAACGGCTTCTCGGCCATGCTGACCGACGCCGAGGTCCGCGCCCTCAAGAAGAATCCCGGCGTCGCCAACATCTCGGCCGACTCGATCCTGCAGCTCGACACGAGCTACACCCCGACGTTCCTCGGCCTCGACAAGCCGGGCGGCCTGTGGGACCAGGTCGGCGGCCAGGACAAGGCCGGCGAAGGCATCATCATCGGCATCGTCGACGGCGGCATCTGGCCGGAGCAGGACAGCTTCGCCGACCACGTCGACGAGAACGGCAACCCGAGCCGTGCCGGCAGCAAGCTGGCCTACGATGCGCCGCCGGCGACCTGGAAAGGCATCTGCCAGACCGGCGAAGGCTTCTCCGCCAGCGACTGCAACAACAAGCTGATCGGCGCACGGTATTTCAAGCAGCCGACGCAGACGCTGCACTGGACCGAATTCCTGTCGGCGCGCGATTCCGTGGCCGGTGCCGAAGGCCATGGCGGCCACGGCGACCACACGGCCAGCACGGCCGGCGGCAATGCGCACGTGACGGCCACGACCAACGGCCTCTCGCTGGGCAAGATCACCGGCATGGCGCCGCGCGCCCGCATCGCCGCGTATAAAGTCTGCTGGACCGACGGCGTGACGGGCCTGAATGGCTGCGCCACCTCGAACAGCGTGGCCGCGATCGAGCAGGCCGTGAAGGATGGCGTGAACGTCATCAACTTCTCGATCGGCCCCAACGCGGGCGGCGGCGCGTTCAACGAACCGACCGAAGTCGCCTTCCTCGGCGCGGCCGCGGCCGGCGTGTTCGTGGCGGCGTCGGCCGGCAACTCCGGCCCGTCGACGGCCCCGGTCGCCCACATCAGCCCGTGGCTGACCACCGTCGGCAACTCTACGCACAACCGCACGTACGCGGGCGACGTCGCGCTGGGCAACGGCGTGACCGTCACCGGCGCGTCCGGCAACGCCAACACGCCGTCGGCGCCGCTGATCCTCGCGCGCGATGCCGGCCTGGCGGGCGTCGATCCGGCCAACACCAGCCTGAACCTGTGCTTCGGCCCGTCCGACAACGTTGCTCCGCTGCTCGATCCGGCCAAGGTGACGGGCAAGATCCTCGTCTGCGACCGCGGCAGCAACGTGCTCGTCAACAAGAGCGCGAACGGCAAGACGGCCGGCGCCGTCGGTGTCATCATCGCCAACACGCCGACCAGCGCGACGACGATCCTGAACCAGGCCCACACCATCTCGACCGTCCACATCACGAGTGCGGACGGCCAGAAGGTCAAGGACTATTATGCCGCGACGCCGGGCGCCACCGCGGCGCTGAACAACCTGCGCGGCATCGTCGATCCGAATATCGTGGCACCGCAGATGAACAACAGTTCGTCGCGCGGCCCGAACGTGGCCAACGCGAACATCATGAAGCCGGACGTCACGGCGCCGGGCACGGACATCCTGGCCGCCGTCAGCGCCGACCTGACCCATGCCCAGCGCGATGCGGTTGCCGGCGGCGAACCGTCGCCCGTCAAGGACTTCGCGTTCTACACCGGCACCTCGATGGCGTCGCCGCACGTGGCCGGCATCGCCGCGCTGCTGAAACAGCGCCATCCGGACTGGAGCCCGGCCATGATCAAGTCGGCCCTCATGACGACGGCCTACGACACGTTCAGCGATGGCTTGAACGGTTCGGTGCCCTGGGACAGCACCGCCAGGACCACCGGCACGCTGCCGTGGGGCCAGGGCGCGGGCCACGTGGCGCCATCCGTCGCCTCCGATCCGGGCCTCGTGTACGACCTGGGTACGATCGACTACGCGCGCTTCCTGTGCGGCCTCGGCATCACCAACGTGTTCAGCCCGGGAACCTGCTCGGCCGTCGGCTCGATCCAGCCGTACAACCTGAACCTGGCCTCGCTGACGGCGGCCAGCGTGCTGGGCATCCAGACCCTGACCCGCACCGTGACGAACGTCGGCACGACGGCGGCAACGTATAACGCCAGCACCGCGCTGCCGGGCTTCACGGTCGCCGTGCAGCCGGCCACGCTCAACCTGGCGCCGGGTGCGAAAGGCACGTTCACGGTCAAGCTGACCCGCACCACGGCCCCGCTGAACACCTGGGTGTACGGCAAGCTGACCTGGAGCGACGGCACGCACACCGTGCGCAGCCCGCTGACGGCGCGCGCCGCCACGATCGCCGCGCCGGCCACGGTGACGAGCGAAGCGACGTCCGGCACCAAGCTGGTCACCGTCGGCACCGGGTTCGGCGGCGCGATGTCGGTCGCCAGGTCCGGCCTGATCCCGGCCACCGAGTTCAACTCGACGGTCGTCACCGCGACCGACACGAGCAGCAGCGCGTGCACGGGCGGCGGCGCCACGGGCGTGAATGTGCATACCGTCACCATCCCGGCCGGCACGACCGCGGCCCGCTTTGCCCTGTACGACAGCGACACGAGCGGCGGCGGCGCGTCCGACCTGGACCTGGTGGTGGCGCGCGGCACGACCGTCGTCGGCTCCAGCGGTGGCTCGACGGCGAATGAAATGGTCACGCTGAGCAATCCGCCGGCAGGCGACTACAAGGTCTGCGTCGTCGGCTACGCGCCGGTGGGCGGCAGCGCCACGTACAAGCTGTCGACCTGGGTGCTGAGCCCGACCGCGACCGGCGGCAACTTCAAGGCCGTGGCACCGAGCATGGTCGCCGTGGGCGGCACGGCGTCGGTGGTGGTCTCGTGGTCCGGTCTCGCGACCGGCAAGCGTCATCTGGGTTCGCTCACCTACCTGGCCGGAGCGGCCCCGGTCGGAACGACGATGGTCGAAGTCGACACGACCGACCCGATCCCGTTGTTCCAGAACGCCGGCAACAAGCAGGCGAAGGTCGAGTAATCGTCCTGGCAAGGGCCGCCACAAGCGGCCCAAGCGACAAGGCCGCGGGCAGTTTGCCGCGGCCTTGTCGTTTTTACGGTCGGCGATTCAGTAACGCAGCATGAACGCAAACTTCGCGCGGGCTCGGGGAGCCCGCCCTACCGGGATAGATGTCTAGTGCGCCCTGTGATTCAGCGCGCCACGGGCGCCATGCCGCCCGGACCGGCGCCGGCGGCGCGCAGCACGCAATGGCCGGCGGCGCACGTCGCGCCCGGATCCGGGACGACGGAGCAGGTCGACATCATGCCCTTTTTCGTGTCCTCGGCGCTGCGCGCGGCCGCGTGCTCGGCCACGAGCGCGCGCAGGCGCGAGCCGTCGCTGTTCTTGCTGGACCAGGCCAGGTAGCGCTCGGGACCGCCGCAGGCCTTGTGGCCGACGCCGATGGTGTGGCACTGGGCGTCCGTATCGCATGCGGCATCGCCGCGCTCCGCCTCGATGCGCGCCAGCAAGGGCGCGCTGCCACCGGATGCGGAAGGGACCTGCGGCGCATCGCTGCGGCAGGCGCTGCTCGCCAGCAGCAGGGCCAGGCCGGCCAGGCGGGCGAGGGTGCGGGATGGGATGAGCGGGTTCATGTCCCATGATCGCGTGCGCGGCCGCGCTTGGCAAGGGGCGCACGCCTGCGCGCGGCCGGCGTCACGGCGAAGTCATAATCGGCAGCTACAGTGCCAGTCATCGATATGACCGGCGGGACAAGCGTGATGGGTGGGCGTCTGGTGGAGGAAGGCAGGACAGGCAAGCGCATCCTCGTCCTGAGCGTGCCCGCGGGCGCCGGGCATACCCGCGTCGCGGAAGCGATCCGTGCCGGGGCGGAGGCCCAGCCGGGTGGCGCCGAGGTGATCCACCTCGACGCCACGGCCTACGCGACGCCGCGCCTGCGCAAGGTCTACGTCGACCTCTACATCATGCTCGTGCGGCACGCGCCCATCGTGTGGAGCTGGATCTACCAGTACACCAACGGCGCCGCGCCGGACGGCTGGGCCCACCGGCTGCGGCGCCGGATCGAGCGCCGCGACAGCGCGCCCCTGCTCGACAAGATCGCGGCCCTGCGTCCGGACGCCATCGTCTGCACGCATTTCCTGCCGGCCGAGATCCTGTCGCGCGAAGTCGCGGACGGCACGTTGCCGTGTCCGGTGTGGGTGCAGGTGACCGACTTCGACCTGCACCGCATGTGGGTGCACCGGCACATGGCCGGCTATTTCGCCGGCAACGACGAGGTCGCCTTCCTGATGCACAAGCAGGGCATCCCGGGCGACACGATCCACGTCACCGGCATCCCGGTCATGCCGGCATTCACACGCCAGCTGGCGCGCGAGGAATGCGCCCGCGCGCTCGGCATCGATCCCGGCCTCATGACGTTCCTGCTGATGGGCGGCGGCGCTGGACTCGGCGGCCTGTCCACGCTGGCGCAGCGCCTGCTGGCCATTCCCGGCAATTTCCAGCTGATCGTGCTGGCCGGCCGCAATGCCGACGAGCTGGCGGTGCTGGAACGCCTGGCGACCGCGCATCCGGGCCGCCTCGTGCCGCACGGTTTTACGGATCAGGTCGAACGCCTGATGGCCTGCGCCGACGTGGCGATCACGAAGCCGGGCGGCGCGACGACGGCGGAATGCCTCGCCATGGGCCTGCCCATGATCGTGAACGCGTCGATTCCCGGGCAGGAAGAGCGGAATGCCAATTTCCTGCTGGAGTATGGCGCCGCGATGAAGGCATTCGATGCGCCGTCGCTGGAATACCGCGTCCGCTACCTGATGGCCCACCCGGACGCACTCGAGACGATGCGCGTCCGCGCCCGGGCGCTGGGCCGGTCGCACGCCGCCGCCGCCGTCCTCGCCGCCGTCCTTGCCGCCGCCCCGAAACAACCCGAACCCATCGATGCCCTTGTTTGAACTTTCCCATGCCGGCCAGTTCGTCGCGACGCTGGCCGCCGTCGTCGTGGCCGCCTATTTTTTCGCCCGGGTCGAAGTCGAGATCGAAGGCGAAGCGGGCTGGGCGGCGAATCTGCCCACCTGGCGCATCGACGACCATCCGCTGCTCGACATCTTCTGGGGCGGCCGCACGCTGACCGGCTACCACGCGTGGATGTTTTCCTTCATCGGCGTGATCTTTCATTTTCCGCTGGCCTTCATGGGGCAATGGTCGCTGCCATTGGAGGCGCGCGCGCTGGGCGCCGTCATGCTGTTCTGGATCGTCGAGGACTATCTCTGGTTCGTCGTCAACCCCGCCTTCGGCTGGCGCGGCTTCAAGCGCGAACGGGTCCCGTGGCACAAGCGCTGGTTCGCCGGCGCGCCCGTCGACTACTGGACGTTCGGCGTCGTCAGCGCGCTGTTGTTCTGGTACGCGTACTGACCGTTCCCGCGCCGCGCCGGGTGCCGAGGTCGAGCGCGTGGCGCACGCGCTGGCACAGTTCGCCCGGCGTGCGCGCAATCAGCTCGTGGGGAATCTCGAATTTTTCCGTCAGCCGGTCGAAGTCCTCGAAGCCGTACGACACCATGAACGGATGCATGCCCGTGCCGATCGCGGCCGCGAAGTCCTTGTGCTCGTCGCCGCAGACATAGGCCCGTGCCGGATTGATGCCGAACTGCTCGCGGATGGCGCGGAACTGGCTCGTCTTCTTTTCGGAGAGCGGAATGTGGATGAGGAAGTCGAGCGCACTGATGTCGACGTCGTGACGCTGGAACAGCTGGCGCAGCGTCTCCAGCGGCTCGTTCGTGATGTTGCGCGTGACCATGCCGACGACGACGTCCGGCGCCGCGACCAGCTCCCGCACGAGATCCGGAATCCCTTCGTACATGGCCGCTTCCTGCCGGTAGACTTCGGTGAGGCTGTCGACCAGCCTGGCGCGGCTGTTCTTGCGCAGGTTCTTCTTGATGATCGACGGGAATTCCTTCAACCCGCCCAGGTATTTGAAGAGGTTGTGGCGCTTCTGGAAGCGGGCTTCGTCGCCGATGTCCAACCCGTGCCGCGCGAAGGCCGTTTCGATGGCGGAAAACGCGTCGATGGTGGTGCCGTCCGCGTCGAGGATCAGCAGGCGTTTCCTGGATTTGTACATGGGGTTCGTGGCCGGATTCCGTTGCCTCATCATACTCGCGGGCATGTTACCGGCGTATGACGCGATGCCGGCCGGGGCCGGCATCGCGGAGAAGGCACACAAGGGGAGCGCGCTCAGGAAGGTCTGGACGACGGCATCATCGCTGGCGTGCCTTCGTTCAGTCGCGCTCGATGTCCGCGTTCGCGTCGTTGCGGATGAACCCGGCGTCGTGGATGGAGAAGACCTGGTCCGGGATCGCCTTGTGGTCGACGCTCGTCACACGCCACACGGTGCGGCCGTCGGCGGCCTGGATCAGCAGCGGCAGCTTCGCCGTCGCGCTCCAGCACACGTGCGTCGTCTGCGTGCCCTGGACGAGGGCGACCCACTCGCAGGCGCCGATGGCGTGCGCGGCGCCGTGCGGCGTGGCGGCCGGGAAGTGGGCGGCAGGTGGCTCGCCGCGCGTGCTGAAGACGTGCTCGAAGTCCGGCGCGGCGGCGTGGGAAAGGGCGCGGAAAGCACGGCCGCGGCCGCCGTGCAGAGCACGAGCGACCGCGACGCGCGTCTTCCGGCGTGGCCAGGAAGGGCGTTATTCAATGAGGGCGCCTTGGGTCATCAGTTGCGCACCGCGCCAAACGAGCGATCGACTGCAGTGATCAGCCTGCACTTGCAAAAAGGCGCATCGTTTGTAAGCGCCCGTGCGCGGCTCATTCAATCCGGATGGAAGCCGATTCGCATCCATGCCGACGATAGCTATGAGTACGATGGCACGGAAAAACGCCTCGCTGACCGAAAATTCCTTGAAGTCGATTCTTGTTCCACCGACGGAGGAAGCCTTTGTATTTTTTACTATGCAAAGGACAGCACCTGCCTACGTGTTGATACTGTAGGCGAACAAGTAGACGCAATGCGGGTGACGCGGTGGGACAACGCCTGCCCGAACGAGCCGCCAGGGATCTCCGACGCAAGCTCGCAGCGGGCGCTTCAATAAGTCAGCGTAATCAACGACACCGCCTGCCGCGGCAATTGCATCCTGACCGTGGCCGTGCCATCCCGCGTCGCCACGGTCGCATCGGCCCCAAGTGGCGCGAGCGCGCTCGCTTTCTGCAGCTCGGCCACTTGTGCCGCCGTCGGATGCGAGGGCGAACCCATGCGCTTCCAGGCGCTGTACGAATTGCTGTGGTCCTGGTCGATGCGGAAGTGCCGCAACTGCACCTGTCTGGCGGGAATGCCGGCGATGTGCAGTTCGACCGGCGAGCCGGCGTCGATGATGTCGTCGTCGTGGTAATTCCAGACCATGACGGCGATGTGGTGGGCGTCCTTCGCCGCCAGCGCGTCGATGTCGGTGCGCGCGCCGCGCACGCCGGCGGCCTGGATGCTCGCCGCGTCGTAGGCCTGGTCGCCCGTCACCGCCACGCGCTCGCCGCGCAGCATGCCGAGCATGCGGAACACGTTCAGCACCGGCTTGTCGACGCCGTTGGTCGCCAGGTCGCGGAAGCCCGCGAACCACGGCTGGTCCTCGAACTCGAACGACCAGTTCACCGCGCCGATCAGGTTCACGCCGCGCCGCGCGGCCAGGTCGTACTCGCGCGCGATCGAGGCCGCCGTGTAGCTGGCGTACAGCGTGCCGTTGCGGTAGGCGTTTTCCGGGTTGGTCTGCATGCCGCAGGCGGCGCAGCCTTCCGGGTCGGATTCGCCGATGATGACGGGGATGTTCTTCAGTTCCGGATATTTTGCGACGAGCGCGAAGCCTTCGTCGAGGTGGCGGAAATGGGTGCCCATGCCCATCCGCACGACGCCGTCGACGACCTTGGGCGCGCCCTTGGCGTGGAAGGCGACGAAGTCCAGCGGCGAGCCGGTCTTGCCGGTCGCGTAGTTGGTCTCGTGCAGGCAGTGGCGCAGGAAGTCGTCCATGAAGCGTCCGGCGGCGGCCGTGTGCGGCCCGCCGATGCGCGCCGTCGGCAGCGCGCGTTTTACCGCATCGGCCGCGTAGTCGTACATTTTGAAGTACTCGCGTTTCGTGTCCGGCGCGATCAGGTACAGGCCGTCCGGCTCGTTCCACACTTCCCAGTACCAGCTCTCGACTTCCTTCTGCCCGTAGCGCGCCACACTGTGCTTGACCCATTGGTAGATCAGCTCGGACCACTTGCCGTAGTCCTTCGGCGGCGTCGCCCAACCGGTCATGATGTCCTGGTAGGGCGTGCCGGGCTTCCAGTGATGGCGATAGGGTTGCGGGCGCTGCGACAGCGCTTCCGGCATGAACCCGATCTCCGCCAGCGGCTTCATGCCGCGTTCGATGTACGTGTCGAAGATGCGGTCGACGATGGTCCAGTCGTAGACCGGCTTGCCGTCCTTGTCCTCGGTGTACATATTCGTCGAGCCCCACTTGAGCGCGTAGCTGCCATCGCCCGACGTCATCAGGTTGTGCGTGCGGACGTGGACGGGGACCGGGCTCAGGGCGGCAATCTCGCTCAGCAGCTTCTTGCCGTCGGGCGCCGTCGTGTAATTCGGTTCATCGTAGCCGAACCACGCCCAGATCGGCGTCATCGGCCCCTTTACCCGGGTGGCGTCGACGGTGAGCTTGACGGGCGCCGGGGCCGCCGGTTCGGCGACGCACAGCGGCGCGCCGGCCGCGAGGAGGAGGGCGGCGAGATGTCTCTTCATTGTTGTTCTCGTGGATCGGACAGATGACCCAATGCTAGGCCGAACCCAAGGGGGCGTCCAATCATGGTTTTGACGATTTCTATATCGAATCGAATATCGGACCGGCGGGAAAGCACGGCCGGAAATGAAAACGCCACCTCGCAGGTGGCGTTCATGTCCGATGGTTGCCCGCTCAGCTCTTGCGGACGAACTCCGATTTCAGGCTCATCGCGCCGAAGCCGTCGATCTTGCAGTCGATGTCGTGGTCGCCATCGACGAGGCGGATGTTCTTGACCTTGGTGCCCTGCTTGACCACGCCGCCGCCGCCCTTCAGTTTCAGGTCCTTGATGACGGTGACGGCGTCGCCGTCCTGCAGCACGTTGCCGGCCGCGTCGCGCCACACGCGGGCCGTCTCGTCCGCGGCCGCTTCGGCCTTGACCGGCCATTCGTGCGCGCATTCCGGACAGACGTAGTTGCCCGAGCCGTCTTCGTAGGTCAATGCGGAACCGCAGGCGGGGCAGGGTGGAAGGGTCGTCATGGCAGTATGTGGATGAAAGGAATGGTGGAATGCAAAACGCCAACCGGATGGGTTGGCGTTCTGTCCTGAAACTTGGTGGCCCGGGGCGGAATCGAACCACCGACACAAGGATTTTCAATCCTCTGCTCTACCAACTGAGCTACCAGGCCAAGGCGGCGCAGTATAGCACGGGTTACGCGAAATCCATAATTTTTGTCGCGCCGGCGGTTCAGGAACGCGACGCGGCCCGTTCCTCGTGCTGGCGGTCGAGCGCCAGGCGCAGGTCCTTGCGGCCCTTGGCTTCCTCGTAGCGGCGCTGCTCGTCCGGCCCGAACGGACGCAGGGGCGGGACGGGGACCGGCTGCTTGTCGTCGCCCACGGCCACCATCGTGAAGAAGCAGCTGTTCACGTGGCGCACCTGCTGGGTGCGGATGTTCTCGGCCACGACCTTGATGCCGATTTCCATCGATGTGCGGCCCGTGTAGTTCACCGCGGCCAGGAACGTCACCAGCTCGCCCACGTGGATCGGCTGGCGGAACGTCACCTGGTCGACGCTCATCGTCACGACATAGGTGCCGGCGTAGCGGCTGGCGCAGGCATACGCCACCTGGTCGAGCAGTTTCAGGATGTTCCCGCCGTGCACGTTACCGGAAAAATTCGCGGTATCCGGCGTCATCAGGACCGTCATGGTGAGTTGGTGGGCGGGCAGGGTCATGGCGTCATGCGTAAAGAGGAAGGATAGGGGCGATGTTGCCTGAGAAACCCACTGACGGCAACCGCCCCGTTCCCAGGCTCAGAACGCTTCCCAGTCCGCGTCGACCGTGGCGGCCGGCTTGCGGGCGGGGGCGCGCGTCGGGGCGGGCGCCATCCGTGCCGGCTTCGCCGCCGCGGGCCTCGTTGCGGGGGCCGGTGCCGGGACGGTGCGGCATGCCGGCGGCAGCGCGGGTGTCGCGGCCGGCGCCGGCCGCGCCTTCGCCTCGACGCGGAACAGCGCCACCCGCTCGGCCAGCGCCTGCGCCTGCTCGTGCATCGACTGGGTCGCGGCCGCCGATTCCTCGACGAGGGCCGCGTTCTGCTGGGTCACGCCGTCCATCTGCACGATGGCCTGGTTGACCTGGCCGATGCCGCCGGCCTGTTCGCGGCTGGACGCGACGATCTCGTTCATGATGCCGGTGACGCGGTTGATGCTGTCGACGATGTCGTGCATCGTCTGCCCGGCCTGGCCGGCCAGGGTCGCGCCGTCGGCGGCGCGCTGGGTCGAGGCGTCGATCAGGTCCTTGATTTCCCTGGCCGCGGCGGCCGAGCGCTGGGCCAGGGCGCGCACTTCGGCCGCGACGACCGCGAACCCGCGTCCCTGTTCGCCGGCGCGCGCCGCTTCCACGGCGGCGTTCAGTGCGAGGATGTTGGTCTGGAACGCGATGCCGTCGATGACGGCGATGATGTCGACGATGCGCGCCGACGAGGCGTTGATCGCGCCCATCGTGTCGACCAGTTGGCCGACCATCGCGCCGCCCTGCTGCGCCACGCGCGCGGCGTCGCCGGCCATGCGGTTGGCTTCGTCGGCGTTGGTCGAGTTCTGGCCGACGGCCTGCGTCAGTTGTTCCATCGACGCCGCCGTCTCTTCCAGCGCCTGCGCCTGGCTTTCGGTGCGCTGCGACAGGTCCTGCGTTTCGCCCGCCATCGCGGCGGCGGCGCTGACGATCGTGCCCGTGCCTTCGCGCACGTCGGCGACGATGCCCGCGAGGCTGGCGCGCATGCGTTCGAGGGCGGCCATCAGGCTGTCCTTGTCGCCCGGCCCGAGGGGCACGGCCACGCACAGGTTGCCGTCCGCGATCTCGGCCGCCACCTGCGCCGCCGCGGCAGGTTCGCCGCCCAGGCGCCGGAACAGGACGCGCCCGAACACGGTGCCGGCGGCGACGCTGAAGGCGAGCGTGGCGAGGCACAGCGCCGAGAGGACCTTGCTGCTGCGGTCCGCGCTGCCGAGCACCGCGGCGACGCGCGTGTCGATCTCCTTCCGCTGCAGCTCCAGCAGCGCCTTGACCCGGCCGAGATACGCCGTCACGGCGGGCACGAACGCCTCGTCGAAGTACGTGCGGGCTTCCGCGTCCTTGCCGCCGGCCTTGAGGGCCATGACGCGGTCGCGCGTGGCGATGTAGCGCTGGCGCGCCGTGCCGATCTGCCCGAACACGGCATGCTCCTCGGGCGTGTCGAGCAGCGCGCCGACCTGCTGCTGCAGCGCGGTGGTGCGCGTCGTCGAGTCCTGGGTTTCGGGCGCGTAGTACGTCGCGAGCTCCGGATCGGCGGAGCGCGCGATGGACGCCGTGCGCTTGGCGGCGACCGAGGTGTTCAGCAGCCAGCCGGAAATCAGGCGCTCCTTGGCGAGCGGCCGCCGGGTGAGGGCCTGGGTGTCGTCCGACAGGACCTGCAGGCGCCAGATGGCGATGGCCGTCGCGAGGAACGACAGGGCGATGACGATGGTGAACGCGAACCTGAGCCGGTTGCGCACGCTGACGCTGACGCGAATGGTGGCGGATGGTTTCATGGGGCTCCTTGGTTTCTCGGACAACAAGGATCAATGAAAGTCGCATCGAAGCAGGTCCGCCTTGAGGCGACTCAGGACAGTGCGCTATAGGTCGGCGCGCCTATCCGGCGCGGGTGAAAATCGGGAGCGGCGGGGCCGGCGCCCGTCTGCTAGGATGACGGAATGGCTCTCCTGCTCGTCCCCGGCTTCATGGCCGACGAAACCCTGTGGGACGACATGCTGCCGGCGCTGGCGCGCTTCGGCCCCGTCGTCCACGCCGACCTGCGCCACGACACCTCGGTCGAGGCGATGGCGCGGCGGGTTCTCGAGACCGCACCGCCGTCATTTTTGCTCGTGGGTTTTTCGATGGGCGGCTACGTCGCCCGCGCGATCGCGCGCCAGGCGCCCGCACGCGTGCGCGCGCTCGTGCTGATCGCCACGTCCACCCGCGGCGACACGGCCGCGCTGCAAAAGCGCAAGGGCGCGATCGCGAATGCCGCGCCGTCCATCGCCTTCAGCGGCTTGAGCCGCACGGCCGTCGCCACGTCGCTGCATCCGGACCACCGCAACGACGACGCGCTGATCGAGCGGATACGCGCGATGGGCACGCGCCTCGGCGGCGAGGTGTTCCGGCGCCAGTCGATGCTGGACCGGCCGGGCGACCTCGAACGTTCCGGCGAGATCCGCTGCCCGACGCTCGTCGTGTCGGCTGCGCAGGACCAGTTGCGCAGCCTGGAGGAGGCGCGCGAGATGGCGGCCGCGATCCCCGGCGCCACGCTCGCCGTCATCGAGGACACCGGCCACATGATCCCGATCGAGGCGCCGCGGCGCCTGCTCGACGTGATCGTGCCGTGGCTGGCGGCGCACGCGGACAGGTAAGGCAGCGCCGCTAGCAAGGACAATTGGACCACGTTGTCCCTGCGGCGCGCAAGTCGCGACTTACCCCTGGTTCTGCAACCGGCGAACCGCCTCCGCCACCCCCTGCCCATACGCCGGATCCGCTTTCAAGAAATGGCCGATCTGGCGATCCTGGATCACGGCATCCGCGCCGGACAGCGAACCGGCGATGTTCTCGATCAGGTTGCGCTTGCCCTCGTCGGACAGCAGGCGGAACAGGTTGCCCGCCTGCGTGAAGTGGTCGTCAAGGGCGCGGGTGTCGTAGCGGCCCGCGTTGCCTTCCACCGCCCAGCCGGCGTCGCCGTGGCCGAAGCCCCCTGCGGCCGGGATGTCCGCATGCACCGGATCGTAATTCGCCGCCGCGCCGCCGTTGGCGATCGCCATCGCGCCGTCGCGCTGCTGGGTGTGGAACGGGCAGCGCGGACGGTTCACCGGCAGGTGCTGGTGGTTCGTGCCGACGCGGTACAGCTGGGCGTCGTGGTAGGCGAACAGGCGTGCCTGCAGCATCTTGTCCGGGCTGTAGCCCAGGCCCGGCACAATGTTCGACGGCGACAGGGCGGCCTGCTCGACGTCGGCGTGGTAGTTGTCCGGATTGCGGTTCAGTTCCAGGATGCCGACGGGGGTGCGTGGGAACTCGCCCTGCGGCCACACCTTGGTGAGATCGAACGCGTCCCAGCCGGTCCTCGCCTCCCAGGCGGCGCGCTGGGCGTCGTCCATCACCTGGATCTCCACGCTCCAGCGCGGGAAGTCGCCCTGGGCGATGGCGTTGAACAGGTCGCGCTGGGCATAGTCCGGGTCGACGCCGGCCAGGCGCTCGGCTTCGATCGCGGTCAGGTTCTTGATGTCCTGCAGCGTCTTGAAGTGCCACTTGACCCAGACGCGCTCGCCCGCATCGTTGATGAGGCTATAGGTATGGCTGCCGAAGCCGTCCATGTGGCGGTAGCCGTCCGGGGTGCCGCGGTCGGAGAACAGGATCGTCACCTGGTGCAGGCTTTCCGGTGCGCGGCTCCAGAAATCCCACACGTTCTGGGCCGATTTGAGGTTCGTCTGCGGATCGCGTTTTTGCGTGTGGATGAAGTCGGGGAACTTGATGCCGTCCTTCAGGAAGAACGTCGGCGTGTTGTTGCCCACCAGGTCCCAGTTGCCTTCTTCGGTATAGAAGCGGACCGCGAAACCGCGCGGATCGCGTGCCGTGTCGGCCGACCCCTTTTCGCCGCCGACGGTCGAGAAGCGCAGGAACGTCTCCGTCTGCTTGCCGATGGCCGCGAATAATGCCGCCTTCGTGTACTTGCTGACATCGTGGGTGACGGTGAAGGTGCCGTAGGCGCCCGAGCCCTTCGCATGCACGACGCGCTCGGGGATGCGCTCGCGGTTGAAATGCTGCAGCTTTTCGATCAGGTGGAAGTCCTGCAGCAGCACGGGGCCGCGCGGGCCGGCCGTGATCGAGTTCTGGTTGTCGTCGATGGGAATGCCGGAAGCGGTGGTCAGTTGGGTCATGGCGGCTCTTTCAATGGTTAAACTATCGAATAATTAAATTCGATAGATGCGTTCTATCCGTAACCATGGTAGAGCTTGAGTGGCGTCCCTGCAAACTATCTGTTTATATGGCACCAATAGAAAAAATTAATCCGCCGGTGAGCACCGGGGTCAGAGCCCGATTTTGGGCAATTGCCCAAATCGGGGCTCTGACCCCGGTTTGCGTTAGATCAGGCTCAGCTTGACGTCGATGTTGCCGCGGGTAGCGTTCGAGTACGGGCAGACGATGTGGGCCGAATCGACCAGGTCCTGCGCGACGGCGCGGTCCAGGCCCGGCAGGCTCACGGCCAGTTCCACGGCCAGGCCGAAACCGTTCGGGATCGGGCCGATCGAGACGCTGGCGTCGATGGCGGCGTCGGCCGGGACGGCGACTTTCTTCTGGCCCGCGACGAACTTGATGGCGCCCATGAAGCAGGCCGAGTAGCCGGCGGCGAACAGTTGTTCCGGGTTGGTGGCGTCACCCTTGCCGCCCATTTCTTTCGGCGGAGCCAGTTTCACGTCCAGCAGGCCGTCGTCGGAGGCGGAATGGCCTTCGCGGCCGCCGGTGGTGTGTGCCTTGGCGGTGTACAGGACTTTATCGAGTTTGGTGGTCATCGGATTACCTTTCAGTGGTTGGGTTCGTACTGCACATAATTCGTTTCAGATCGCGCCGCCGGCGAGCCTGTCGCGCATGGCCTTGATCTCGCCGGCGAGTCTGACAACTTCCTGCACGTCGCAACCGGTGGCGCCCAGGATGCACGCCGGGATGGCGGCCGCGTCATCTTTCAGCGCCCGCGCCCGCGCCGTCAGCCGGATCACGACGCGGCGCTCGTCCTGCGGATCGCGGGAGCGGTCAACGAGGCCCTGCGCTTCGAGCCGCTTCAGCAGCGGGGTCAGCGTCCCGGAATCCAGGTACAGGCGTTCGCCGATGTCCGACACGCCCAGGCCGTCGCGTTCCCACAGCACCAGCAGCACCAGGTACTGCGGATACGTCACGCCCAGCTTGTCCAGATGCGGCTTGTACACCTTCGTCATCGCCAGCGATGCCGAGTGCAGTGCGAAGCACAGCTGGTTGTCGAGCAGGAGGGCCGCGTTTGCGTCGTGCGTTTTCATGGGTGGAACTATAGCGCGCAATTAAATTGTGCGCAATATGTTTATTTTTATGCAGGCTATAGCTTGAATCAATTAACGCGGTGCACCGAAGACCTGGGTCCAGTACGCGGTGCGGTTGCGGTTCCGCGGATCGATCGCGTAGGCCGCGCCCATTTCCGTGAAGGCCGGGTTCATGATGTTGGCGCAGTGCCCCGGGCTGTCCAGCCACGACGCGACGGCTTCGTCGACCGTGCGCTGGCCCGCTGCGATGTTCTCGCCCACGCGAACCCAGCGATAGCCGGCCTTCGTGGCGCGGTCGGCAGGGAGGCTGCCGTCCGGTTGCTTGTGGTTGAAATAGTGTTGATGAGCCATGTCGGCGCTGTGGGCGAGGGCGGCCTGGCCCAGCAGCGGGTTCCACGTGAGCGGTCCGGCGGGGCCGAACGCCTGCGTCCCGCACGTGCGCGGCCGGGCGCGCGCGGCGTTCACGAGCGCGAGGATGTCCCGGCCCGCATTCGGCCAGTCCGGCAGCGGGGGAATGACGACGGGCTGCGCCAGCACGATCTGCCAGTCGTCGCCGATGTGGGCCGTGCCCACCGCGGCGAACTCGGCGGCACGCAGCGTGCGGCAATATTTTTGTCCGATGACGTCCATCGCCGCGCGCGCATCCGGCGCCCCCGCGACCGTGATCGCCTCGGCATGCGCGGCCTCGTAGCCGGCGTTGCGCAGCGCCGATTCGAGGAAGGTGCCGGGTCCGATGCGGATGCGCGCCAGGGCCGGCTCGACGGCCAGGCGGCCTGCCGGCGCGGCGGGACGGCCATCGCAATCGCCTGGCGCGGCGCGGTACGCGTTGATCAGATCGGCCAGTTCGTCCGCGTGCGCGGGCACGGCCGCGGCGGCGGCCAGCACGGCGACGAACGCAACGGGACGGATGGCGTCGGGCATGGAAACGATATAGGGAAGGCTGGACCAAAGATGGGGACGGCGGCGCGAAATTCCAGCCCGACGGGACGCGCGGCATCGGGCACGTTTCTTCATTCCGGCCGAGATCCTGGCGCGCGCGGCCGGCTTCAGGGGCGTGCGGCATGTGTCGGCCGTCGACCTGACCCGGCGCTGTTTCGCGGGCCGGACCGGCGGCCTCCGCCCGCCCGCCAATGGCGCGGCGTTCCCGGTCTCGACGCCGTGACCGTTCGGTGGCGCGGCGCGTTCGTGGCCGGTGGGCATTACAATCAGGACATCAACCTGAAGGAATTACCCATGCGTCTGATCAGCTTCGCCGCCTTGCTCTCGCTGGCCTGTGCGCCGGTCGTCCACGCCCAGTCGCAAGTGAAGATCGGCAGCGCTTCTCCGCTGTCCGGCCCCAGCGCGCATCAGGGCAAGGACATCGAGAACGGCGCCCGCCTGGCGATCGACGACCTGAACGCGCAGGGCGCGACCATCGCGGGCAGGAAGGTCAAATGGGTGTTGCAGGCCGAGGACGACGGCAGCGATCCGAAGCTCGGCACGGCCGTCGCGCAAAAGCTCGTCGACGGCGGCGTGGTGGCCGTCGTCGGCCACCTGAATTCCGGCACGACGGTGCCGGCCTCGAAGATCTATGACAGCGCGGGCATCCCGCAGATTTCGCCGGCCGCCACGACGCCGCTGTACACGCACCAGGGCTACAAGACCGCGTTCCGCGTCGTCGCCAACGACGACCTCGTGGGCCGCGTGCTGGCGAATTACACGATCGCCACCCTCAAGGCGAACAAGATCGCCGTCATCGACGACCGCACCGCGTTCGGCCAGGGTCTCGCGGACCAGTTCGCGAAGGACGTCAAGCGGATTGGCGGCGCGCAGATCGTCAGCCGCCAGTTCACCAACGACCGCGCGACGGACTTCAACGCCATCCTCACCCAGATCCGCGCGCGCCGCCCGGACGTGATCTTTTACGGCGGCATGGACGCCACGGCCGGCCCCATGCTGAAGCAGATGCAGGCGCTCGGCATCGATGCGAAATTCGTGTCGGGCGACGGCGTGTGCTCGGAAAAGCTGCCGCTGCTGGCCGGCACGGCGCTCGGCGACGACAAGGTCATCTGCGTCGTCGCGGGCGGCGTCGATGCGCCGCTGGAGGCGGGCATGACGGCCTTCTCGGAACGCTACAAGAAGCGCTACGGCATGGCGTTCCAGACGTACGCGCCGTACGCTTACGACGCCACGATGGCGTTCGCCGCCGCGATGCGCGCGGCCGGATCGTCCGACCCGGCGAAGTTCCTGCCGGCCCTCGCGCACATCAAGTACCAGGGCATCACCGGCACCATCGCCTTCGATGCGCACGGCGACCTGCGCGACGCGGCGCTCACGCTGTACACCTACCGCCGCGGCCAGCTGACGAAGCTGCGGGTCGTGCGCGACGGCGGCGGCGGCAACGCGGCCGGCGCGCGCTGAGGCACTGACGCGGCGGCGCGCCCGGCCGCTCAATCCGTCACGACGTGCCAGACGTTCATCTTCTTGTCGCCTTCGCGCTCGCCCGCCTTCTTGTCCTTGACGAACGTGTACAGCGGCTTGCCGTGGTAGGCGAGCTGCTTGGTGCCGTCGTCGCGCACGATGGTCGAATAGGGCGAGGGCAGGGTCGCGTCGCCCGCTTTCACGGCCGGCCAGTTTTGCGCGCACGGGCCCGAGCAGGCGCTCTTGCCGCTGCCGGCGACGTCCTTGTCGAAGGTGTAGACCGTCATGCCATGGGCATCGACGAGGATGCCGTCGACCTTCTTGACCGGTGCGGGATCGGCGGCGTGGGCGGGCAGGACGCACAGGGCGTACAGGGTGGAAAGACAGGCAATACCAAGGTTCACGGCTTTCATGGAGAGGCTCCCGGTTGAAAACATCGGACATCGGTTGTCAGGACTGCCCGGCCATTCTAGACCAACGCGCGGGCTATAATGCGCGGTTCCGGCCGTCCCGCCCAACCTGATTCTCCCCATGTCCCTCGACTGGTTCTCGCCGGCGCAATGCGTCGGCTATATCGCGTTCGTCCTCGGCGTCGCCTGCGCCGTGCAAAAGGACGACCGCCGCTTCAAGCTGTTCATGGCCGGCGAATGCCTCGCCTACATCGTCCACTTCGCCCTGCTCGGCGACCCGACCCCTGTCGCCAGTACGACGATGTCACTGCTGCGTTCCGTGCTGGCGCTGTACACGCGCTCGTTGTGGGTGGCGGGCGGCGTCGTCGCGATGAACCTCGTCCTCGGCTTGTCGCTCGCCACGCGCATGACGGACTGGCTGCCCCTGGCCGCATCCTGCGTCGGCACGCTCGCCCTGTTCCTGCTGCGCGGCGTGCCCATGCGGCTCGTGATGCTGTGCGGGACGTTCCTGTGGATCGCGAACAACATCATCGCCGGCTCGATCGGCGGCACTGCGCTCGAGATCGTGATGGCCGTCGTGAACACGACGACGATCTTGCGCATGGTCCGCGCGGCGCGGGTGGCGCAGCCGGCCTGAGGTCCATCAACGCCGCCCGTGGAGGGCGGCGCGGCGATCGGGGATAATAACGCCTCGATTTGCTTACGATACACCTGCACATGGAATTCACCCGCGACGACATCAGGCGCCAGTTCGATCCCGGCACGTTTGGCCGGGGCGAGGAGTATGCCCGGAAAGGCCGGGTCCTCGGCATCGACCTGGACGGCGACAAGCTCTACGGCGAAGTCGAAGGCAGCGGCAACAGCGTCTATGAGCAGAAGATCCGCGTGACGAGCGGCAAGCACGGCATTCAGTTCAAGGGCGACTGCGGCTGTCCCATGAACTTCAACTGCAAGCACGTCGTCGCCGTGCTGCTGACCATGCTGGACCGCGCTGCGCCGGACGTTCCGATGGCGGCCGAGCGCTGGTTGCAGCAGCTGGCGACGCTGCAGGACTACCTGCAGCGAGCCCAGGGACCATCGGCGGACGACGCCTTCCGGATCATCTACGTGCTCGTCCCCGACCGTCATGGCAAGGCATTGAGCCTGCATTCGTACGTGGCGCGCATGAACGAGAACGGCAGCATTGCCGACGCCGACATCATGAACGAGCCCCGGTCCCTGCTGACGATGCGGCCGTCGTACGTCCGGTTCGAGGACGAAGAGCCGCTGCTCCTGCTGGCCGCGATGCGTACCGGACAGGCGGCGCCCAGGCCGACGGGCGTGCTCGGCGCCCGGTTGCTGGGCATGCTGAGCGCCGAAGGCCGGTTGTGGCGCGCACGCTCGCAGCATGCGGCCTCGCGGGGCGACCTGCAGCTGATGGCGCCGGGCCCGCAGCGAGCCATCGACATCGCGTGGCACCCGCATCCGGCCAATCGCGAGGCGGTCGTGCTGGACTGGCATCTCGATGACGGCGGGACGGTCGAGCAGATCTTGCCAACCGATCCGATGACCTATCTGGACGATCTCACGCTCGGCGTACTGGCGGTGCCCGGGCAATTCGCTGGCATGCCGTCCGCGGCCTTGCTGGACCTGGTCGCACAGGCGCCGATGCTGCGGGCGGAACAGCGCAACGGGGTGGCCGGGCGCCTGGTCGAACTGGGCCTGGACGGACTCATGCCCACACCGGCGGCGCTCGAGGTGCGCGAGCGCCGCGACGTCGCGCCCGTGCCGTGCCTGCTGCTGGACAGCCTGCAGATGCCGACGCGCCGCGACTGGGTCTGGCGCGACGTGGCCGTCCTGTCCTTCGACTACGACGGCCTCTCCACGGACGGCGTCGACGAACCCGTCGTGCGTCGTGCGCTCGACGACGGCATCGAAGTGATCGTGCGCGATCAGAAGGCCGAAGCCGCCGCTGCCGCCTGGCTGGCCGCGTCCGGCTTCGCCTCGCCGCCGCCGGGCGACCCCTTGCTCGACGACTGGTGGGACGCCCTGGTATTGCCGGACGAATCCGCGTGGCTGGCCTTCGTGCGCGATGAATTGCCGCGCCTGCGCGCGGCCGGCTGGCTGGTCGCGATCGATGACGACTTCCGCTACGCCGTCGCGGAAGTCGAAGCGTGGTATGCCGACCTGGACGAAGGCGGGCAGGACGGCAGCGGCTGGTTCGACCTGGAACTGGGCGTCATCGTGGCCGGCGAGCGCTATCCGTTGCTGCCGCTGCTGCTGGATATGATCCGCGAGGCACCGACAAAATTCGACGCCGCCGCCCTGGCCGCGCGCGCCGACGCCGACGAACTGCTGGTCGAATTGTCCGGCCTGACGCGCGTAGCCCTGCCGTGGGGCCGCGTGAAACCCATCCTGGCGACGCTGGGCGAACTGTATTTTGGCGACCGCATCGGCGCGACCATCCGCCTGCCCGCGCTGGACGCCGCGCGCCTGGCGGAGCTGGAGCGGGCGGCGCGGATGCGCTGGCTCGGTGGCGACCGCCTGCGCGAACTGGGCCGCAAGCTGCACGATTTCGCCGGCATTCGTCCCGTGGACGTGCCGGCCGGCCTGACGGCGCAGTTGCGCGCCTACCAGCGTGCCGGCCTGGACTGGATGCAATTCCTGCGCGAATACGGCTTCGGCGGCATCCTGGCCGACGACATGGGGCTCGGCAAGACGGTCCAGACGCTCGCCCACATCCTCGTCGAAAAGGAGGCGGGCCGGCTCGACGCGCCGGCGCTCGTCGTGGCGCCGACGAGCCTGATGGGCAACTGGCAGGCGGAAGCGGCGCGCTTCGCACCGGGCCTGCGCGTCCTGCTCCTGCACGGCAAGGACCGCAAAGCGTTGTTCGACCAGGTCGGCGAGGCCGATCTCGTCCTGACGACCTACGCGTTGCTGGGCCGCGACGAGCCGGCGCTGCGCCGGCACCGCTACCACCTCCTGATTCTCGACGAAGCCCAGTACATCAAGAACAGCCGCGCGAAGGCGGCGCAGACGGCGCGCCTGCTCGACGCCCGCCACCGCCTGTGCCTGACCGGCACGCCGGTGCAGAACCACCTCGGCGAATTGTGGTCGCAGTTCCACTTCCTGATGCCGGGCCTGCTGGGCGACGAAAAACAGTTCAATGCCGTGTTCCGCAAGCCGATCGAACTGCAGGGCGACGTCCAGCGCAAGGACTTGCTGGCGCGGCGCCTGAAACCCTTCATGTTGCGGCGTACGAAGGACAAGGTGGCGACGGAACTGCCGCCCAAGACCGAGATCGTGCTGCCCATCGAGCTCGACGGCGCCCAGCGCGACCTGTACGAGACCGTGCGCGTGGCGATGGACAAGAAGGTCCGCGCCGCGATCGACAGCAAGGGCCTGGCACGCAGCCACATCGTGATCCTCGACGCCTTGCTGAAACTGCGCCAGGTCTGCTGCCATCCGCGCCTGCTGGACGAGGCCGCCAAGGCCGGCTCCGCCAAGCTGGACGCGCTGCTGGAACTGCTCGACACGTTGCTGAGCGAAGGGCGCAACGTCCTCGTGTTTTCCCAGTTCACCAGCATGCTCGCATTGATCGAGGATGCCCTGCGCGCGCGCGCCATCGACTACGCGTTGCTGACCGGCGACACGCCCGACCGCGCGGCACCGGTCGCAGCGTTCCAGCGGGGCGACGTGAACGTATTCCTGATCAGCCTGAAGGCGGGCGGCGTGGGCCTGAACCTGACCGCGGCCGATACCGTCATCCACTACGATCCGTGGTGGAATCCGGCCAGCGAGAACCAGGCGACCGACCGCGCCTGGCGCATCGGCCAGCAACAGCCGGTATTCGTCTACAAGCTGATCGCGCAGGGCACGCTGGAAGAAAAAATCCAGGAAATGCAGCGCCGCAAGGGCGAACTGGCCAGCGCCGTGCTGGATGCGGAGGGCGGGCTCGCGGCGGCGATCGGCGGGGACGACCTGCAGGTCCTGTTCGCGCGGCCCTGATTGTCGGGCGCACACCGTGCACTAACGTACGGACGCCCGCGCCCGCCTCCGGCATCCTGAATCCATGATCAATTCGCTGACGAAAGGAGAACGATCATGGGCAAATATTTCCTGGCCTGGATCCTGGGCGTGCCGGCAATCGTGCTGGTCATCCTGTACCTGTTTTTCCACTGATCGCGGCAGCTCGCGACGACGAACGACGACGCCACCAGCCGGTGGCGTCGTCGTTTTGGGGATCAGGCCAGCGTGATGGTGACGTCGATGTTCCCGCGCGACATTTTCGAATACGGGCAGCGCTGGTGCGCGGACTCGATCAGACCTTCGGCGACCTCGCGCGGCACGCCGGGCAGGCTCACGGCCAGGCGCGCCTGCAGCGCGTAGCCGTCGGCGCCGGTGCCGAGGTCGACTTCGGCATCGACCGCCGTGTCCGCCGGCAGGACAACACGCCGTTCGCGCGCCGCCAGTCCCATGGCGCCGATGAAGCAGGCCGACCAGCCGGCCGCGAACAGCTGCTCCGGATTGGTGCCCGTGCCGGCGCTGCCCGGCGGCGACAACGTGATGTCGAGGCGCCCGTCGTCGCTGCGTGCGCCGCCTTCGCGACCGCCGGTGGTGCGGGTTTTACCGGTGTACAGAACCTTGTCGATCTTGCTCATGATATCTCCTTGTGATTACAGGTGGTTGACGGCGATGACGGCATCGGCAAAGGCGCGCGGCGCTTCCTGCGGCAGGTTGTGGCCCACGCCGCCCTTGATGAGTTCGTGCTTGTACTTGCCGGTGAAACGCTTCGCGTACGCGGCCGGCTCCGGGTGCGGGGCGCCGTTGGCGTCGCCTTCCAGCGTGATCGTCGGCACGGTGATGGCCGGGAACGTCGCCAGGCGGGCTTCCAGCTTCTCGTATTTCGCCTCGCTTTTTTCGAGGCCGAGACGCCAGCGGTAGTTGAAGACGGTAATGGCGGCCTGGTCCGGATTGTCGAGGGCGGCCGCGCTGCGGTCGAAGGTGCGGTCGTCGAAATGCCACTGCGGCGATGCCGTTTGCCAGATCAGCTTAGCGAAATCGTGGTGGTTCTTGGCGTAGCCGGCAGCGCCGCGCTCGGTGGCGAAGTAGAACTGGTACCACCATTGCAGCTCGGCCTTCGGCGGCAGCGGCTGCTTGCCGCTGTCCTGGCTGCCGATCAGGTAACCGCTGACGGAGACCAGGCCCGTGACCCGCTCGGGCCACAGCGCGGCGACGATGTCGGCGCTGCGCGCACCCCAGTCGTAGCCGGCCAAGGTGGCCTTGTCGATCTTGAGCGCATCCATCAGGTCGATGACGTCCTGTGCCAGCGCCGCCGGTTCGCCGTTGCGCACGGCGTTCGCATCGAGGAAGCGCGTCGTGCCGTACCCGCGCAGGTAGGGCACGATCACCCGGTAGCCGGCCTTCGTCAGCTGCGGCACGACCTCGTCGTAGCTGTGGATGTCGTAGGGCCAGCCGTGCAGCAGGATCACGGCGGGGCCGTTGGCCGGACCCGCGTCGACGTAGCCGACGTTCAGCACGCCGGCATCGATCTGCTTGATGGCCGTCTGCGCGTGGGCCGTGCCGAGCGCGGTGATGGCGAGGGCGGCGGCGCCGAGGACGTTGCGAAGCTTGCGGGTCAGGTGCTGGCTCAGGTGCTGGTTCATGTGATTCCTCCGGTGATGGTCAGGTGGCTTGCCGTAAATTGCTTATCGCGATAATCATTATGTCGATAACTTTATCCGAGCGTATCCCGCTTTGCAAGCGCAAAATCCATTATTTCGATAATTATTTTTCCTGCAGCGCTCCGGCCGCACATCGGCCCGCTAGAATGATCATTTCGACAAGCAAGGAGGAGACACCATGGGAGTGACGTGGACCACGGCCCTCGTCGCCGGATGCCTGCTGGCCTGCGCGGCCCAGGCCGCACCGGTGATGGACCCGGTGAAAGTGACGGGCGGACAGATCGTCGGCACGTCCGCCGACGGCGTGAAGGCATTTCTCGGCGTCCCGTTCGCTGCGCCGCCGGTCGGCAAGCTGCGCTGGCGCGCGCCCCAGGCCGTCGTGCCGTGGCAGGGCGTGAAGCAGGCGCGCGAATTCGCGCCTGCCTGCGCCCAGACGGCGCAGTGGGTGTCGAATCCGAAAAGTGAAGACTGTCTCTACCTCAACGTCTGGACGCCCGCCAAGGCGCAAAAGCTGCCGGTCATCGTCTGGATCCACGGCGGCGGTTACTACGGCGGTACGGCCGCCACGCCGATGTTCGATGGCGGCACGCTGGCGCGGCGCGGCATCGTCGTCGTTACGATCAACTACCGTCTCGGCATCTTCGGCTTCTTTGCCCACCCCGAACTGACGGCAGAGTCGCCGGACAAGGCGTCGGGCAACCAGGGCATCGAAGACCAGATCGCGGCGCTGCGCTGGGTGAAGGAAAATATCGCGGCCTTCGGCGGCGACCCCGGACGCGTCACCATCATGGGCGAATCGGCGGGCGGCGAATCCGTCGCGCTCCTCATCGCCACGCCGCTGGCGCAAGGCCTGTTCCAGCGCGCGATCTCGCAAAGCGGCAACGACGCCATGCCCATCGACGCGAGCGAAAACGCGCTGTTCTACCGCAAGGCCGCGGAAAACGAAGGCTTGGCGTTCGCCAAGGCGGTCGGTGCGGCGCACCTGGCGGACTTGCGCGCACTGCCCGTCGCCGCGCTGAAAAAACCGGCGTGGGCGCCGCATCCGATCGTCGACGGCCACGTGCTGCGCGAAGACATGACGACGATCTATCGCAACCACCGCCAGAACGACGTGCCGCTGCTCGCCGGCTGGAATGCGGAAGAGGGCAAGGATCTCGCGCCCGAAATCCTCGGCACGGACCAGTTCACGGCCGCGCATCACCGGGGCCTGGTGGCAAAACTTCTGGGCCATGCACCGTCCGCCGCCTTGCTGGCGGTATACCCGGGCGCGACGGACGCCCAGGCCAAGGCGTCCATCGACCAGCTCACGAACGACTGGTGGGGCTGGCGCACCGTGTACTGGGCCGGACTGCAGGCGCGGTACGGCCGGGCGAAGCCCTACGTCTATTATTTCGCGCACCGGCCGGCGGAACCCGTGACGCCATGCGGCTACGGCTGCGGGGCAGGGCACGGCGCGGAGATCCAGTATGTCTTCGACCATCTCGGCCAGGACGCACGGCCGTGGTCCGCGTACGACCGGCAACTGGCGAACCGGCTGGCCGACACCTGGGCCAGTTTCGCGCGCACGGGCAGTCCGAACGGCAAGGGATTGCCGGCCTGGCCGGCGTTCGACGGGACGCCCGCGTCGATCTTGCGCATCGGCGACAAGGCCGACCTGGATGCGCGCGGCAAACTGCCGGACTTCTCCTTGTTTCCGCAGCCTGCCATGGCCAGATAACGCGGCGTCACCGAAGACATCACGGCACGCAAGTCCATGGCACCGATGAGCCGGCCATAACGATCGCGCAGCCGGACAACCGCAACGCCAACCTGCACGGGTTGGCGTTTTTGTTTATTTAAATTGCGACTTGTTGGAAATGTGGTCATACTGCGTCAGTTGAATTGGTCTGACCAAATTTCAACAAATCAGCGATTCCAATACCAAATTGTGAAAACTGGCCTGACCAAATATCTGGCTCTGGCGATGGAGTCGCTCTGCAGCTGTTCTTGGGTACATCAGAAATTTCACCAATTTTCCCGGAGAAGAAATGACGATTTCCAAAAAGCAGTTATGTCAGGCACTATGCATCGGCGTCGTGATGGCCTGCGCCAGCGCGAGCGCCAATGCGCAAATTTCCTCGCTCGGCGCGAACGGCTGGGCGGCCACCGGCACCAATAACCTGGGCGGCACCGGCACCACCGGCGGCAACGGCGCGGCCGCGGCCAAGATCTACACCGTCTCGACCCGCGCGGGCCTGATCCAGGCTATGTACGGCAACACCGCGACCATCAAGTCCGACGGGTCGTTCAGCGGCACGCTCGACAACAGTAAGAAGATCATCTACATCTCGGGCACCATCAGCCTGAACCAGAACGGGGCCGGCACCGAGCTGACGGCCAATAATTACGTGACCTATGCCAACGCGGCCAGCAGCACGTGCGCGGGCTACGGCTACACCACTTTCGACAAGATCTGGAGCGACTACCTGGCCGCCTACAAGCCGCCGTACGCGAAGGTGCCGCCGTCGACCGACAAGGTCGAGGCGGCGCGCGCCTGCGCCAGCAACCAGATGAAGAAGAACGTCGTCCTGACCGTGCCGTCGAACACCTCGATCATCGGCAATGGCTCGACCGCCAAGATCATCCACGGCAACCTCAAGATCAGCGGCGCGAGTTCGAGCGCACCGGTCGACAATGTCGTGATCCGCAACGTCGCGTTCGAAGACGCGTTCGACTTCTTCACGGCATGGGACCCGACCGATTCCGGCGGACGCTGGAATTCGAACTACGACAACGTGTCGATCCTGTACGCCACGCACGTCTGGATCGACCACTGCACCTTCTCCGACGGCGCGCGTACCGACGACCAGTTCCCGTCCGTGTGGGCCGCACCGTACGACGGCGACCTCTACCACGTCCAGCACCATGACGGCCTGCTCGACATGACCAAGTCGGCCAACCTGATCACCGTGTCGTACAACCACCTGCATGACCACGACAAGTCCATGCTGATGGGCGGCACCGATACGGCCAGCCTGACGGCGGAAAACCCGGGCGTGCTGAAGACCACCTTCCACCACAATTATTTCCAGAACCTCGTGCAGCGGAAACCGCGTGTGCGCTACGGCATGGTCCATATCTACAACAACTATTTCGCCGGCAGCAACAGCGTCACGTTGTATAACTGGCTGGTGGGGCTCACATCGGGCCAGGGCTCGAAACTTTACGTTGAAAATAATGTCTTCAACATCAGCGGCGGCGCGACGGCCGGCGACACGATCGGCGCGTCGGTCTCGTCCGGCAGCACGCTGACCAAGTGCGCCGCCCTGTCGGGCATGAGCACGGCGCGCTGTTCGCCGTATATCTTCGACAGCGGCAACCTGCTCAACGGTGCGGCCGTGAACCTGGGGGCGACCGCCCACAGCGCCAATGCGCTGGTGACCGTCACCGCCACGCCGTGGCCGTCGGCGAGCAATCCGGCGGCCACGCCCTCGGCGACACCGGCCAACTACTACAATTATTCGGTCGAGGCGACCAGCAATCTCGCTACCTCGGTGCCGGCCGCAGCAGGCGTCGGCAAGCTGTAAGCAGCGCCGGCGACGGACAAGAAACGCCGACCCGCACGGGTCGGCGTTTTCGTTTGATCGGCCGTCCCATCCCGCGCCGGCAGGCTGACGTAAGTGCGCAACAATTCAGCAAAGTTCTGTACCATATAATCATTAAATGTTGATGCATGGTAACATTGGCGCACTGGGAGTTTGCCGGGCGGCGGTGTGCCGCCGCCATGCGATTGCTGTCGCAAGCGTCATGGCTTCATGTCTTCCTGCTCAGTTTCGAACACGATGTTTCACTCGCGTCCGCGAGCGGCCGCTCAGATCGGCAGGCTTGGCGCTTGACGTCATATTTCCGAAGGTGGACAGGAATGTCCGAAATCACAGGCACCGCGAATACGACCGCCACGCAACCCGGCACGCCCCGCCTCCATGCAGGCACGGATGTGCCTGGTGTACATCACCCCGACAGCCCGGCGGACCGCCGCCGCCTGCGCTTCCATGAGGGGCTGAGCGGCCGGCCGGCCCTGCTCCTCGCTTGCCTGCTTCCGGCGTTGTGGCTGGTCACCGCGCTGTTCCTGGCGCAAGTGCGGGACCATACCCTGGACGACGCCGACACCGACGCCGCCAACCTGGCGAAAGTGCTGGCGGAAGAGACGCAGTCCTCGGTGTTCGCCGTCGACCGCATGCTGATCGACCTGCGCGAACGCTGGCAGGAAGAACCGCAACACTTCGGCGACAAGGTCAGCCTGCGCCGGTCGCAACTGAACCAGATGACCGGCTTTCGGATCGCCGTCCTGGATGTCGATGGGAAGCTGGTCTTTTCCAGCCTTGCTCCCGGGGCAAAGAACATCGATTACAGCGACCGCGAATACTTCACTGCCTTGCGCGAACGCCAGGCGGACGCATTGTTCATCAACGGTCCGGTCCGGGGGCGGCTCTCCGGCCGGGAGGCTGTCCAGTTCGCCCGTCCCTTGCTCGATGCGACCGGTCGCTTCGCCGGCATCATCGTGTTATCGGTGTCGCCCGAGTATTTCGTTCGCTTTTCCCACGAGATCATGCTCGGTCAGAACGCGGTTGTCGTGCTGGCGCACTCGGATGGGCAGGTGCTGGCGCGCTCGCCCACGCCGGTCGACGGCGCGGAATATTCCCTGAGCAATTTTCCATTTGCCGATCCGACGGCGCCGCGCGCCGGCGTACTGCGGGCGGCGGCGCCGCTCGACGGCGTGGATCGCCTGTACGCCTGGCATACCGTCGAAAAATACGGATTGACCGTCCTGATCGGCCGCTCGATCGAGGACGTGCTGGCATCTTACGAGCGCGTGAAGGAGGGGGCGATTTTCTTCTGCGGTATTTTCTCGGTGCTCATGGTCTGGGTCTGCATCATCGTGCTCATGGGGATTCGCGACCGTGCCGCGGTGCGCAAGGCGCTGGAAGAGAGCGAGTTCCGCTGGAAGCGGGCCGTCGAGGGGGCCGGGCAGGACGTCTGGGACCTCGACTACCGTACCGGCACCGACTTTCTTTCCGCCCGCTGCCAGCGCATGCTCGGTTACGGCGAACACGAGATCCGCACCCTGGCGGAATGGGAAAGCCTGATCCATCCCGACGACAGGGCGCACGTGCTGGCGGCGCTGGACGATTGCCGCACGGGCGCCAGCCAGGCCTACGCGGTCGAGTACCGGATGCGCGGCGGCGATGGCGCATGGCGCTGGATCGCGAACCGCGGCACCAACGTCAGCGTCGACGGCCAGGGCAGGCCGTTGCGCATGATCGGCACGATGGCCGACATTACCGAACGCAAGGAGATGGAAGCGGCCGTGCGCGAAACCGAGGTTGCCGAGAGCCGGGCGCACAGCGACCTGCGTTTCCGCCAGCTTGCCGATGCGATGCCGCAGATCGTCTGGACGGCCGACCCGGACGGCAGCGTCGATTATGCCAACCACGTCATCACGGCGTATTCGGGTTTCGCGGGGCTGTTCGGACCCGGGCAGGGCTGGACCTCCATCCTGCACCCGGACGACGTGGCACCCACGCTGGCCGCCTGGAAGCGGGCCGTCGACGCCGGCGCGGTGCTGGAGGTGGAATACCGGCTGTTCCGGGCCGCCGACCGCAGCTATCGCTGGCACCAGGCACGGGCCCTGCCGATCAGGGACGAGAGCGGCGCGATCGTCAAGTGGTATGGCACGGCGACCGACATCCACGACAGCAAGCTGGCCAATGACGAGATCAGGCGCCTCGCCCGCGGCCTGTCGAACATCCTCGAGAGCATCACCGATGCGTATTATTCGCTCGATGCTGAATGGCGCTTCACCTACGTCAACAAGGAAGCGGAACGCCTGATCAAGCGGCCGCGCGCCGAGCTGATCGGCAAGGTCTTGTGGGACGAGTATCCGGAAATCGCCGGCGGCATCGCCGAGAGCGCATTCCGCATGGCGGCGGCCACCGGCGACCCGGCATCGTTCGAGATGTTCCACGCGCCGTCGAACAGCTGGTTCGAGACGCGCGTGTTCCCGTCGGGCGATGGGGTCACGGTGTATTTTGCCGACATCACCGAGCGCCGCCGGCTGCGTTTGTACAAGGACGAGCAACTGGCGATCCTGGAAAACATCGCGGCAGGGGCGCCATTGGGCGAAGTCCTGGTGGCGGCGACCCACATCATCGCGGAACTCAATCCCTTGGGCGGCTGCGCCGTGATGCTGATGGACGAGGACGGCAGGCATCTCGGCCATGCCGTCGCCGTCGGCCTCCCGGCCGCGCTCGAAGCGGCGCTGGACGGCATCGAGGTCGGCCCGGATGCCTTGCCGTGCGGCCGTGCTGCGTTCGGGCGGCGTCCCGTGATCGCCACCGACCTGGATGCCGAGCCATGGTGGGAACGGGTGGGCAAGCCGGTGGCGCCCGCCATCCGTGCCTGCTGGTCGTATCCGATCCAGGCCGGCAACGGGGAAGTATTCGGTACCATCGACGTGTACACCGCGGCGAACCCGCAGCCGGCCCAGGTCGAACTCGAGATCCTGGGCTCGTGTGCGCACACGATCAGCATCGCGATCGGGCGCGGGCGGGCCGAACAGAAGGCGCGCCAGAGCGAGGAGCGCGTGCGCCTGCTGCAGCGCGCGATCGAAGCGAGCGCCAATCCGATCGTCATCCGCAGCGCGGCCGGGCCCGATTATCCCGTCGACTACGTGAACCCGGCGTTCGAGCGGATCACCGGCTACGAGGCCGGCGAGGTCGTCGGCAGACCGCTGTTATTCCTGTGCGGCGAGGATGTCGCCCAGGACGCGCTGGTCGAACTCGACGCTGCGCTGGCCCAGCAACGCGAAGGCCACGCCGCGCTGCGCACCTATCGCCGCGACGGCAGCCTGGTATGGCTGGACATTTATTGCTCGCCGGTCAGGGACGGCAACGGCGCGGTCACCCACTTCCTGAACGGCATGTATGACATCACGGCAGCCAGGCAATATCAGGAAGAGCTCGAATACCGCGCCGATTACGACGCCGTGACGGGCCTGGCCAGCCGCAAACTGCTGGTCAGCCGCGTCGGGGCCGCGATTGCCCGCGCGGGTGCGCAGGCGCGCCAGACCTGGATCGCGTGCCTCAACTTCGACCGCTTCAAACTCGTCAACGAAACCCTGGGGCACCGCGGCGGCGACATGGTGTTGCAACTGCTGGCGCAGCGCGTGCAGGGCGTCCTCGGGGCCAGCGACACGGCGGCCCGGGTGGGCGGGAGCGAGATCATGTTGTCGTTCGCCGAGGGCAACGACGAGCATACGGTCGTGACCAAGGTACGGCGCATCATGGACGCGATCGCCACGTCGATGCCGGTCAACGGCCACGACTTCTTCATGAGTTCGAGCGTCGGCATCGCCGCTTATCCGGCGGACGGCGACAACGCCGAGACGCTGATGAAGAACGCACATGTCGCGATGCGGCGCGCGCGGGAAGTGCGCAGCAATCACCTCGAGTTCTTCACCAGCGCGATGAACGAGCGCGCGACCGACCGCCTGCGCCTCGAGGGCGACCTGCGCAACGCGCTGGAACGCAATGAACTGGAGTTGCACTACCAGCCGCAGGTCGACGCGCGGACTTGCCGCATCATCGGCATGGAGGCGCTGCTGCGCTGGCGGCATCCCGAGCTGGGCCTGGTGGCGCCGGAGCGCTTCATCCGCATCGCCGAGGAGACCGGGCTGATCGTGCCGATCGGCGCGTGGGTGCTGCGTACCGCGTGCGCGCAGGCCGCGAAGTGGCAGGGGCTGGGCGGCGGCACGCTGCGGGTGGCCGTCAACCTCGCGGCCAGCCAGCTTTACCACACCGACCTGGTGACCATGGTCGAGCGCACGTTGCGCGACAGCGGACTCGATGCCAAGTGCCTGGACATCGAACTGACCGAAAGCCAGGTGATGGACGATGTCGAGCAGGCGCTGGACATCATGCAGCGCCTGAAGGCACTCGGCGTGAAGCTGTCGCTGGACGATTTCGGCACCGGCTATTCCAGCCTGGCGTACCTGAAGCGCTTTCCGATCGATGTGCTCAAGATCGACAAGTCGTTCATCCACAATCTCGCCACCGATCCCGACGATGCCGTGATCGCGCGCTCGATCATCACGCTCGGCCAGAGCCTGCAATTGCAGGTCATCGCGGAAGGCGTGGAAACCGAGGAGCAGTTTGCCTACCTGCGGCGCCATCGCTGCGACCAGATCCAGGGCTATTATTTCAGCCGCCCGCTTCCCGCCGACGAGTTCCAGCACCTGCTGTCGGCACCCAGGGGCGAGCATGCGCCGGCGCCCGGCGATGCCGGGCAGTCGACCCTCCTGATCATCGATGACGAGGAGCAGGTGTCGGCGTCGCTGTCCCGCCTCTTGCGCCGCGACGGTTATCGCATCCTGCGCGGCAAGTCGGGCGCCGAGGGCCTGGCGCTGCTGGCCGCGCACGACGTGCAGGTCGTGCTGTCCGACGAACGCATGCCGGGCATGAGCGGCACCGAGTTCCTGTCCAGGGTGAAGGTCATGTACCCGAACACGATCCGGATCATGTTGTCGGGCTATACGGCGGTGGATTCGATCATCGAAGCCACCAACAGCGGCGCGGTATTCCGCTTCCACGTCAAGCCCTGGGACGACGACGTCTTGCGCAACAGTATCGCGGAAGCATTCCGTTACCACTGGCTGATGCACCGCAACGGTGCCGTGCAGTCGGGGACGGGCGTGACCGGATAAGTCCCGGCGGCGCGCCCGCGCCGTCCTACCCGCCGCCCGGCCGACCGGCGCGGATCTGCGAGGGACCGAGTCCCAGCAGCCGGCGCATCCAGCGCGCCATGTGGCTCGGGTGCGCGAAGCCGGCTTCCAGCGCGATTTCCGTGATGCTGTGCCGCCCCTCGAGCAGGCGCAGGCGCGCGCGCTCGATGCGCCGCTCCAGCACGAACCGGTGGACCGGCACGCCGGTCGCCTGCTTGAACAGGGCCTTGAAATGCGACGGGCTGAATTCGGCGACGGCGGCCAGTTCGGCGAGGGTGAGGTCCTGGTCCAGATGGGCATCCACATACTCGATGACGTGGCGCAGGCGCCATGCGGGCAACGCGCGCGCCGGCGGCGCGGCCCGCGCGGGCGCCTGCAGGGCGATCAGGCGCACGGCAAGTGCCGAGGCCAGGCTGTCGGCGAATATCCTGCCGCCCGGACAGGCGGCATGGTCCTCGGCCTGCATCATCCAGCCGATGCGTTCGATCTGCGGGTCGCGGATGTGGATGGCCGGCGCGAGGTCGAACGTGCGCGTGCCCAGTCCCATGTCTTCGGCGGTGGCGCGCACGTGCGCGGGGGCCAGCCGCAGCAGCAGCGAGGTGGCCGGCTGCGACATGGTCCAGCGCGTACTCGACCCGCCCGGCACGACGCAGAACTGGCCATGCAAGCGCACGCCCTGGCGCTCCGCCTTGCCGGCGCGGTACGACACGGGCACCGGCGCACCCAGGTGGAGGCACAGCACATGGCGCGCATCCACGGGCGAATCGAACCGCCCCGGCGGCACCGGCGACGTGAGCACGTCGAGGAGCGGCAGCGGGCCGCCCGCAGGGCTGGGATAGCAGGAAGGTCGGTCGATCATCGCATCCTCCGGGTACGCGTCGCGTTAATTTACAGGAAATCATCCGCTTGTGTCCGGGACCGGCCGATGATGCTCGCCGGGCAGTGGCGGCGCCGCTAGCATCCTCCCATGCACCAACCCAACCAAGGAGAGGCTAGATGAAACGCAGGAATTTCTTGCAATTGACCGGCGCCGCCGTCGCCGCGACGTACGGATTGGCCGCGGCGGCACGGCCGCCCGCGCCGACGGGCGTGAACGCCTATCGCCAGGCGCGCCGCTTCGCCGACCTGCCGTGCGGCCGCATCGCGTATGTCGAGCGCGGCACGGGCGGCGCGGCGCTGTTCCTGCACGGCGCCCCGCTGAACGGCTTTCAATGGCGCGGCGCGCTCGACCGCCTGGCGCCTTACCGGCGCTGCATCGCCCCGGATTTCATGGGCCTCGGCTACTCGGAGATCCCCGAACGCCAGTCGGTGGCGCCCGCTGCCCAGGCGGCGATGCTGGCGGCGCTGCTGGATGCGCTGCGGGTCGGCCAGGTCGACATCGTCGCGTCCGACAGCGGCGGGGCGGTCGCGCAGCTGTTCCTGGTCCATTACCCGGAGCGTGTGCGCACGATGCTCCTGACCGACTGCGACACCGAACCCAACAGCCCGCCGCCGATGATCAAGCCGGTACTCGACATGGCGAACGCCGGTACCTTGGCCGACGACACCGCCAAGTGGCTGACCGACAAGAACCTCGCACGTTCGACCTTCGGCGCGGCCGTGTACCACGACCCCGCCATTCTCACGGACGACATCATCGAGTATTACGTCACGCCGATGGTGAGCACGCCGTTGCGGCGCAGGCAGTACCACGCATTCCACAAGGCGCTGGCGCCGAACCCGCTGGCGGGGATCGAGGCGACGCTGAGGCGGAGCACGGTGCCGGTGCGGATGGTGTGGGGTTCCGCGGACACGATCTTTCCCGTCGCCGACGCAGCGTATCTGGACCGGACGTTTGCGCGGTCGCTGGGTGTACGCCAGGTGCCCGGGGGGAAGCTGTTTTTTCAGGAGGAGTTTCCGGATGTGATCGCGGAAGAGGCGAGGGGGTTGTGGCGCGTCGGTTGAGCCGCGGTCCAAAAAACGACAACGCCGACCTGCATGGATCGGCGTTTTTGCACGCGCACCCGGGCTTATTTCTGCGGCGTTGCTTCGGGCCTGGCGCCGCCCAGGCCCTGTGCGGCAATCCGTGCGAGCAGTGCGTCGTCGCTCGCCTTGTCCATCGTCGGCGTGCGCGCAAGGATCCACAGGTAGTCGCCCTTGCGGTCGCTGACCGCGGCAAGCCGATAGTCCGGGTCGGGGTCGATCACCCAGTAGTCGCCCCTCACCATCGGAATGAACGGGAAATCGCCGGTGCGAACCGCACTGCGAGTTTGGGCGAGGTCGAGCCGCCGAGCGGGCGCGCGGCACCTGCACCTTGCGCCTGTGCAGGCCTGCTGCCTACGCTGTCGCAGGTCTCGTGCACCTCGGCAACGAGGGCACGATGCAATCTCAGTCGAGTGGCGTCGTCAGTTCTTTCTCGTTCGTGTCCACGACGAACACCGCGAGCAGCTTGGCCGGCGCCGTCTTGCTGGCATTGGCACTGACGCCGTGCCGGTCGCCAGGCATCTCGGAGAAATTCTGCCCTGCTTTGTAGATGGTCTCGGGTCCGTTGTTGACCTTGCTGCGGATCGCCCCCTCCAGCACCGTCGCGTAGATGAAGGCAGATTTGGGATGGGTATGCCCAGGCGAAAAGCCGCCTGGACCGTATTCGACCAGCACGCCCTTGAGGCTCTTGCCCGGAACATTAGGCAGTTCGTGTTGGAAGACCAGCGTTACCTTGGCGTTCTTCGCCTTCGGCGCTTCGGCATGGACACCAGCATATGGCAGACTGGCGACCAGCAGGGAAAGAATGATGCGTTTCATGACGTTCTCACTTGGTTTGCGGACTTGGCGTTGCGCAGCCATTCGTCGAGACCGATGCGGCCGAGGCGCGCTTCGCCCAGAGGCACCAGCGAGTGTTCGCCGACCTTGCCGCCGAAGTAGCGGGCCTCGGGATCACTGACGACCTGGCGCGGGTCGCCGACCGCCTTGAGGTAGCGGGCGATGAATTCGTTGAGCGGTGCGCGTTCCGGGCCGGCGATCTCGACAATACCCATGCGCGGCGTCGCCAGCGCGACTTCGGCAACGTTCGCCGCCACGTCGTCCGATGCGATGGGCTGGAACTGGCCGGGCGCCAGCTTGACGACGTTGCCGACCATGCCTGAATCGGCAATGCCGCCGAGGAATTCCATGAACTGGGTCGCGCGGACGATAGTGTAAGGAATGCCGGACGCCACGATCGCTTCTTCTTGTGCGACCTTGGCGCGGAAATAGCCGTTGTCAGGCATCCGGTCGGTCCCCGCGATGGAGAGCGCAACGTGGTGGCGAACGCCGGCTTCGGCTTCCGCCGCAAGCAGATTGCGGCTGGACGTCTGGAAAAATTCCAGTACGGCCTGGTCTTCCCATGAGGGCGAATTGGCGAGGTCGATCACCACCTGCGCGCCGGCCATCGCCTGTTGCAGGCCCTCGCCGGTGACACTGTTGATACCGCTTTTGGGCGAAGCGGCGACGACTTCGTGGCCGCGCTGACGAAGAATGGTGACGGTTTTCGAGCCGATCAGCCCGGTACCGCCAATGACGACGATTTTCATGATTTACCTTTCACATTTAAGATGCACTTGCGGTCTTCCTGGTTATAAGTCGTTGTAGGCAAGCGATTTGTGACAGGCAATCAGATAGTTTGTGCAGCCGGCCTGCACGGACGCAGGGGGCGCTTCGTCGAGCGGCGCGACCTGTGCGCGCAGGTCGAGGATGGGATCCCGCCGGTTGCACTGGGAGTTGAACCGAAACGGGTCGTCAGGACAGGGCGTGCCGCGAGGGGGGCGTGGGTGAAGTGGGTGAGGGACCGGCAATGGACCGGACAGGGGGACGTTCTGTTTTCGGAAACAAAAACGCCGACCTGCATGGGTCGGCGTTTCGTTTGTTGCTGAATTCTTTGGTGGCCCGGGGCGGAATCGAACCACCGACACAAGGATTTTCAATCCTCTGCTCTACCAACTGAGCTACCAGGCCAAAGGAGGCACGATTATAGCGACGGGTTTGCGAAGTCGCAAGTCCTGTCGAGCAAATTTCCTGCTGCGGGAGGGCGAAATGTCCGTCCTGTTCGCCGGAAGCGGCCCGCGTTGAAGCGTCTATAATGTGTGTCATGAGCACACAAACCACTTCCTCCGCACATCATCGCAATGTCGCCCGCCGCAGCGACGTCTGCATCGTCGGCAATGGCGCGATCGCCAAGACGGCGGCGCTGGGCCTGTCGCAGGCCGGGCACAGCGTCACGCTGCTCGTGCCGCCCGCGCGCCCGGATGCGCCGGCGGCGGCCGGCGGCGAGAAGCCGTGGGACGTGCGCGTGTATGCGCTCAACCACACGGCGCATACGCTGTTGTCGTCGCTCAAGGTGTGGGGCGCGCTCGACATGGCGCGCGTGGCGCCCGTCGACGCGATGGACGTGCAGGGCGACGGGGAGCAGGGCGGCCATCTCGGCTTCGATGCGTTCGGCGCGCACGCGGGGGCGCTCGCGTGGATCGTCGAGGACAGCAACCTGAACCAGGCGCTCGATGCCGCGCTGCGCTTCGCCCAGAACGTCGAGACCGTTACCGGACGCGCTTGCCGGATCGTGAGCGGCGCGGACAATGTCGAGGTCGAACTGGAAGACGGCAAGGTGCTCGCGGCCCAGCTGCTGGTCGGCGCCGACGGCCGCGATTCCTGGGTGCGCGGACAGTGCGACATCGGCATCGATTACCGCTCGTACCACCAGCGCGCCATCGTGGCGAATTTCTCGTGCGAAAAGCCGCACCACAACGTCGCGTATCAATGGTTTACCTGCAAGGATGGCGTGATCGCGCTGCTGCCGCTGCCGGGCAATCAGGTGTCCCTGGTATGGTCGGCGCCGGACACGCTGGCGGACACGATCATGGGCGAATCGCTGGGCGAGCTGGCGATTCGCCTGGGCGAGTATGCGGACGGCAAACTGGGCCTGCTGAAACCGCTGCAGCCGGAAGCCGTCAAGGCGATCCCGCTGGCGCTCGTGCGCCCGCATGCGGTGACGGCGCCGCGCGTGGCGCTCGTCGGCGATGCCGCCCACGCCGTGCATCCGCTGGCCGGACACGGCATGAACCTGGGCTTCGGCGACATCATTGCCCTGCTCGACACGATCGCCGCGCGCGATGACCATCAAGGGATCGGCGACGAGCGCGTGCTGGCGCGCTACGCCAGGGCGCGCAAGGAAGACGTGTTGCTGATGCAACTCGCCACGGATGGCCTGGAGCGTTTGTTCGGCGCAAATCTGGAGCCCGTGCGCGTGGTTCGCAATTTGGGATTAAACTTGCTGGATAAGTTGCCCTTGATCAAGCGACGGCTGATCGCCCATGCAATGGGCAGGTAACGTGCCAAATCTTTAAGGAATTATCATTCATGGGTAAAACGAAGCTCGCCGTCCTGTTGGCGACCGGCTTGATGACGTCGTGCGTCGGCGCGCAGAATTCGGTCGAAGCCAATATCAAGAAGGCGATCGAGCCGCGGCTGGGCGGCGCCAAGATCGAATCGATCAAGGAAACGCCGTATGCCGGCCTGTACGAACTGCGCGTCGCCGGCGACATCCTGTACACGGACAAGAAGGGCGAATACCTGATCATCGGCCACGTCTACGATGCCAAGTCGACGCGCGACCTGACGCGCGAGCGCATCGACGACATCAACAAGATCAAGTTTTCCGACCTGCCGCTGGGCGACGCCATCAAGCAGGTCAAGGGCGACGGCAAGCGTGTGATCGCCGTGTTCGAGGACCCGAACTGCGGCTACTGCAAGCGCCTGCGCCAGACGACGCTGAAGAACATGGACAACGTGACGATCTACACGTTCATGTACAACATCCTGGCGCCGGATTCGTTCGACAAGTCGAAGAACGTGTGGTGCGCACCGGACCGCGCCAAGGCCTGGGACGACTGGATGATCAACGGCAAGCCGGCGCCCGTCGCGCCCGCGAGCTGCGCGGCGCCGAACGACAAGGTGCTGGCGCTTGGCCAGAAGCTGCATATCACGGGCACGCCGGCGATCTTCTTCTCGGACGGCAGCCGGATCCCGGGTGCCGTCGACCAGAAGACGCTCGAGGCCAAGCTGGCTTCCCTCAAACAGTAATCCAAGCCCGGCATCGCCGGGCTTTTTTCACCGCAACGACGCGAAGATCCCGTGGGCGGAGGCCGCCCACCAGGCAGATAGCAACAACAAACCAGAACAGGGAGAAGTCATGATCACTTTGAACATCAACGGGCACGACGTCCAGGTCGACGCCGATCCCTCCACGCCGATCCTGTGGACGCTGCGCGACAACCTCGATATGACCGGCACCAAGTTCGGCTGCGGCGCCGCGCTGTGCGGCGCGTGCACCGTGCACCTGGACGGGCAGGCGATCCGTTCCTGCGTCACGCCGATTTCGGCGGCCGTCGGCCACAAGGTCACGACGATCGAAGCGATGGAAACCGACAAGGTCGGCAAGGCCGTGCAGGACGCCTGGGTCAAGCACGACGTCCCGCAATGCGGTTATTGCCAGAGCGGCCAGGTGATGAGCGCCACGGCCCTCCTGCGCGTGAATAAAAAGCCGACGGACATCGACATCGACAACGCCATGAGCGGCAACATCTGCCGCTGCGGCACCTATCAACGCATCCGCGCGGCCATCAAGGATGCCGCCAAGATCCTGGCGTAAGGAGACCCGCATGCGATTCGACCTGATGAAGACTGTGGCGGCCAAGGCCGGCCGCCTTGCCCCGGCCTCCCGCCGCGGCTTCCTGAAAGCCGGCGCCGCCGCGACCGGTGGCCTCGTGCTGGGCTTCGTGCTGCCGGCCGGCGGGCGCATCGCCCGTGCGGCCGATGCCGCCAAGCCGACCGTCTACGCCCCGAACGCCTTCCTGCGCGTGGCGCCGGACAATACGGTGACCGTGATCGTCAACCGCCTGGAGTTCGGCCAGGGCGTGCACACCGGCCTGCCGATGGTGATCGCGGACGAGCTGGATGCCGACTGGAGCCAGATGCGCGCCGAACTGGCGCCCGCCGGCGACGTGTACAAGGATCCGGTATTCGGCATCCAGATCACGGGCGGTTCGGGCACCATCGCCCACTCGTTCACGCAGTACCGCGAAGTCGGCGCCCGCGCCCGCGCGATGCTGATTGGCGCCGCCGCCCGGCAGTGGAAGGTGAGTCCCGCGCAATGCCGCACCGCGAAGGGTGTGGTGTATGGCCCGGCGGGCCAGAAGGCCACCTACGGCGCGCTGGCCGACGCGGCGATGGCGCTGCCCGTGCCGGAAACGATCGTGCTGAAAGACCAGAAGACGTTCCGCTACATCGGCAAGCCGATGCCGCGCCTGGACGCCCGCGCCAAGTCGACGGGCCGCCAGAAGTTCGGCCTCGACGTCAAGCCGGCCGGCACCAAGGTCGCCGTCGTCGCGCATCCGCCCGTGTTCGGCGCGAAGGTCGCGAAGTTCGACGCCGCCAGGGCCAGGGCGCTGCGCGGCGTGATCGCCGTGCTGGAAGTGCCGGTCGACCGCGGCGGCAGCGGTGTGGCCGTCGTCGCCGACGGCTACTGGCCGGCCAAGCAGGCGCGCGACCTGCTCGCCATCGAGTGGGACACGAGCGCCGTCGAAAAAGTCGACAGCGCCAGGCAGCTGGCGCAATTCGCCGAGCTGTCCAAGACGCCGGGCGCCGTCGCGCGCAAGGCCGATACGTCGAAGCTGGCCGGCGCCGCCAGGAAGATCTCGGCCGTCTACGAATTCCCCTATCTGGCGCACGCGCCGATGGAACCGATCAACTGCACGGTCGACCTCCGCGACGACGCCTGCACCTTGTGGGTCGGGTCGCAGTTCCAGGGCATCGACCAGGCCGCGGCCGCGGCGGTGGCCGGCCTCAAGCCCGAACAGGTGACGCTCAACACGATGATGGCGGGCGGCGGCTTCGGCCGGCGCGCCACGCCGACGTCCGACTTCGTCGTCGAAGCCGTCCACGTCGCCAAGGCGTATAAGGCCGCGGGCCATGCCGGTCCGGTGAAGCTGATCTGGAGCCGCGAGGACGACATCCGCGGCGGCTACTATCGTCCGTCGCACGTGCACCGCGCCGACATCGGCCTCGATGCCGACGGCAACATCGTCGCGTGGAACCACACGATCGTCGGCCAGTCGATCATCACCGGCACCACGTTCGAACCGTTCATGGTCAAGAACGGCGTCGACAGCACGATGGTCGAAGGCATGGGCGAACCGTACGACGTGCCGCTGAACCTGACGGCGCACGCGGCCAAGGCCAACGTGCCCGTGCTGTGGTGGCGCTCCGTGGGGTCCACGCACACGGCGTTCGTGATGGAGACGCTGATCGACGAAGCCGCGCACGCGGCGGGCCAGGACCCGGTCGCGTACCGCAAGAAGCTGATCGACGCGAAGCACGTGCGCCATCACGCGGCGCTGGACCTCGCCGTGGCGCAGTCCGGCTACGGCAAGAAGACGCTGCCGAAAGGGCGCGCGTACGGCGTGGCGCTGCACGAATCGTTCAACACCGTCGTCGCCTATGTCGTCGAAGCATCCGTCGTCGACGGCAGCCCCAAGGTGCACAAGGTCACGGCCGCCGTGCACTGCAACCTGCCGGTCAACCCGATGTCGATCGAGGCGCAGATCCAGGGCGCGGCGCTGATGGGCCTCGGCACGACGTTGCCGGGCGCGCGCATCACGCTCAAGGACGGCGTCGTCGAGCAGCAGAACTTCAACGACTACACGGTGGCGCGCATGAACGACATGCCGCACATCGACGTCCACATCGTCCCGTCGCAGGATGCGCCGACGGGCATCGGCGAACCGGGCCTGCCGCCGCTGGCGCCGGCGCTGGCCAATGCCGTCTTCACGCTGACCGGCAAGCGCCTGCGCAAGCTGCCGTTCGACCTGGCGACGGCGTGACCGTGTCCCCGGCCGCGCCGGCCGGCATTCTGCTGGCGGCCGGCCGGGGGCGCCGCTTCGATCCCGAAGGACGGCGCAACAAGCTGCTGCAGCCGCTGGCGGGCTTCGATTCGGTCGTCGTGGCCAGCGCGCGCAAGCTGCTGGCCGCCGTGCCTCGCGTCGTCGCCGTCGTGGCGCCGGATGACGGCGGCGTGGCCGAGCGACTGGCCGCACTGGGCTGCGACGTGACCGTGTGTCCGGACGCCGACAGCGGCATGGCGGCGTCGCTCACGCACGCCATCCGCCATTCGGTCGGCATGGCGCCCAGGCCGCAGGCATGGCTGGTGGCGCTGGGCGACATGCCGTACGTCGAGGTGGCCACGCTGCGGTCGCTGGCCGACGCGCTGGCGGCCGGCGCGGACATCGCGGCACCCGTCATGGATGGCCGGCGCGGCAATCCGGTCGGTTTCGGCGCCGTTCACCTGGATGCGCTGCTGGCCCTGCGCGGCGACGAGGGCGCGCGCCGCCTCCTGCAAACCGGCCCGGTGACGGCGGTGCCGGTGCATGATCCCGGCATCTTCCGCGACATCGACAGGCCCGCCGATCTGACCGGATCGTAGCTCAACCGTGTGAACACGCGATGTTGTGAACACCGGTTGTGTGAACATGCTCTTTCTTGAAAAATCCGATTACACTACGGCGCATCGGAGAGAGATTGTTCACGCCATATGAAAAAAGCACCCCAGAAGCAGCCGCCGGCCATCCAGTACACGATCGTCCCCAAGGACCTGGCCGGGCACCTGTTCAACGTCACTGTCACCGTGGCCGAACCGAGCCCGGAAGGGCAGGTGTTCGCGCTGCCGGCCTGGATCCCGGGCAGCTACATGATCCGCGAATTCGCCCGCAACATCGTGCGCATCCGCGCCGAAGCCGGCGGCGCGGCGGTCCGGCTCGCGAAGCTGGACAAGCATTCGTGGCAGGCCGCGCCCGTCAGCGGGCCTCTGACGGTGCATTACGAAGTCTATGCGTGGGACCTGTCGGTGCGCGCCGCCCACCTCGACCAGACCCACGGCTTCTTCAACGGCACGAGCGTGTTCCTGCGCGTCGTCGGGCAGGAGGCGCGGCCGCACCTGGTCGACATCCAGCGCCCGGGCGATGCGGGCACGCGCAGCTGGCGCGTCGCCACGTCGCTGCCGGAAGCGGGCGCCAAGCGCTACGGCTTCGGCACGTATGCCGCCGCCGACTACGATGAACTGATCGACCACCCGGTCGAGATGGGCGACTTCGCGCTGGGCGGCTTCACCGCGCACGGCATCCGCCACGACATCGTGATCACGGGCCGCGTGCCGAACCTCGACATGGCGCGCCTGGAAAAAGACCTGAAAGCCATCTGCGAGACGCAGATCGCATTCTTCGAGCCGAAGACGAAAAAGGCGCCGATGGACCGTTACGTGTTCCTGACGATGGTCGTGGGCGACGGCTACGGCGGCCTGGAACACCGCGCGTCGACGGCGCTGCTCTGCGCGCGCACCGACCTGCCGACGACGGCGGCGCCCAGGACGGCGGAGCCGAACGAGGGCTACATCAAGTTCCTGGGCCTGTGCAGCCATGAGTACTTCCACACCTGGAATGTCAAGCGCATCAAGCCGGCCGTGTTCGCGCCGTACGATCTGCAGGTCGAGAACTACACGCCCCTGCTGTGGCTGTTCGAGGGCTTCACGAGCTATTACGACGACCTGATGCTCGTGCGCAGCGGCATCATCAGCGAGGCGACGTATTTCAAGCTGCTCGGCAAAACGGTCGCCAGCGTCCTGCGCGGCACGGGCCGCACGAAGCAGAGCATCGCGGAGTCCAGCTTCGACGCCTGGAGCAAGTACTACCGCCAGGACGAGAACGCGCCGAACGCCATCATCAGCTACTACACGAAGGGATCGCTCGTCGGCCTCGCGCTCGACCTGACGATCCGCGCCAAGACGGGCGGCGCGAAGTCGCTGGACGACATCATGCTGGCCCTGTGGGACCGCTACGGCCGCGATTTCTACAAAGGCGGCGCGCGGGGTGTGACGGAACAGGACGTGGAAAGCCTGTTCGACGAAGTGAGCGGCGTGCGCCTGAAAACGATCTTCGACCGCTACATCCGCGGCACGGACGACATCCCGCTGGCCAAGCTGTATGCCCCGTTCGGCGTGAAGGTGACGGAAGAGCGCAAGAACGCCAAGCCGTCGCTGGACGCCGGCATCGGCCGCGACGCCGCCGGCGTCAAGCTGACCCAGGTGCACGAGGGCGGCGCCGCGCACCAGGCGGGCCTGTCGGCGGGCGACGTCGTGATTGCCGTGGATGGCCTGCGCGTGAACGCCAACCCGCCCAACCTCGACCAGCTGTTCGCGCGCTACCGCGTGGACGACACGGTGACCGTGCACGCCTTCCGCCGCGACGAGTTGATGACGTTCGACGTCACCTTGCAGGGCGACCGCGTGCCCTGCGTCCAGGTCACCGTGGCGCCCGGCACGCGCAAGGGGCCCGTGGTCAAGCGGCCGAGCGCGAGCTGAGCGGGCGTTCGCTTCGCCTGCGTTCCGGGTGGGCATTTGCGGCCGGGGGCGTCAAATGAAACGTGCCCACGCGGACCCTTGTAATGAAGCGCACCATCGCGCGGTCGCGTCACTCCCCCGCCTGCGGCTCCGCGAGGCTGCGCAACTGATATCGCTCGCTGTCCGCGAACAAAAACGTTTCCGAAAAGGTGAGCCTGCCCGTCGCCTGCGCCAGCTGGCGCGGGGCCGGCAGCGGCGCGCTGCGTCGCACCGAGGCCAGCGCGATCCGGGAGGCATCCGGATTGCGCGAGCGCTGCACGGCCACGTCGGCCAACTGGCCGTCGCGGTCGACCGTGATCTCGAGCACGACGATGGCCGGCAGCATCGGCGGCAGCGTGCCCGCGTAGACGTGCTCGGGATTGCGCTCGACCACGTGGCGCGCGACCCGGGCCTTGTAATCGTCCAGGCCCGCGGGCGCGGGCGCCGTCGGCGTTGCGGGTGTGAAGGGGTGGAGGATGCGCGTGGCGGCGTGCTCGACGGACGCGGTGACCGTCCGGACACCCGAGCAACCACTCAAACCGGCCAACATCGGGATGACGATCGGGATGACAACCAGACCCGTACGGATGATCGTCTTCATGCCGGAACCCTCCAATTAAACGCCGTGTTCGCATCCTGGTCGGCTGGCCCTGCGCTCGCCGCGACCTTCCGGAGATTCCGTCAGTCGAACAGGCGGCGCAGTTCCGTGCCGGGATCGGGCGCGCGCATGAACGCTTCGCCCACGAGGAAGGCATGCACGTCGGCGTCGCGCATGCGCTTGACGTCGGCCGGCGCCAGGATCGCGGACTCGGTGACCACGAGGCGCTCCGCCGGGATGCGCGGCAGCAGGCCGATGGTCGTGTCGAGCGTGACCTCGAAGGTGCGCAGGTTGCGGTTGTTGATGCCCAGGAGGCGCGTCTTGAGCTTCAGGGCCGCATCCAGTTCGTCGCCGTCATGGACTTCGACCAGCACATCCATGCCGAGTTCCCGGGCACACGCTTCCAGGTCGGCCATCAGGCCATGATCCAGCGCGGCGACGATCAAGAGGATCGCGTCCGCGCCCATCGCCCGCGCTTCGTAGACCTGGTACGGGTCGACGATGAAATCCTTGCGGATCACGGGCAGGTCGCACGCCGCGCGCGCCTGCTTCAGGTACTCGGGCGAGCCCTGGAAGAATTGTACGTCGGTCAGCACGGACAGGCACGATGCGCCGCCCGCGGCATAGCTTTGGGCGATTTCGGCCGGGCGGAAGTCGGCGCGGATCACGCCCTTCGACGGCGACGCCTTTTTCACTTCGGCGATCACGCCGGCACGGCCGGCCTCGATGCTGCGGCGCAGGTTCGCTTCGAAGCCGCGCAGGTCGGCGCGCAGGGCGGCATCGCTTTCGACGTCGCGGCGCAGGCTGTTGAAATCACGGTATTGTTTTGCGCTGGCGATCTCGCTCGCCTTGACGTCGAGGATCTTGTTCAGGATATCGGACATGGTGGACCTTCAGTGTTGTTTCGCCAGCGCCAGCTTGACGCCGAGCCAGACGAACAGGCCGCCCGTGGCGCGGTTGAGCCATTGCGTGACGGCGGGATGCAGTTTGATGCGCGCCCTGGCCTGCGCGGTGAACAGCGCCAGCGCATGGCACCACAACATGCCGTTGATGTTGAAGACGGCGCCGAGGATGAGGAAGGCGAGCGCCTTGTGCGGCGCGTGCGCATCGATGAATTGCGGGACGAAGGCGAGGAAGAACAGCGCCACCTTCGGATTCAGCACGTTCGTCAGGATGCCTTGCGCGTAGATGCGGCGCAGGGGCAGCGGCGCGATGGTCAGCGGCGCCGCGACGCCGGCGCCGCGCTCATTTCCTCGCTTAATGAGCAGCATGCCGACAGCGAGGTACAGGATGTACGCGGCGCCCAGCAGCTTGACGACGGTGAACGCGGCGGCGGACGTCGCGAGGATCGCCGACAGGCCCAGGGCAGCGCCGACGATGTGCACGAACGTGCCCGTGCCGATGCCCAGGGCCGCCGCGCTGCCGGCGCGCCAGCCCTGCGTCGCGCTGCGCGTCATGATCAGCAGCGAATCCGGGCCCGGCATGATGTTCAGCAGCAGGCCGCTCGCGACGAACAGCCTCAGATCATGGATACCTGACAGCGGGATGCCGAACATCTCAGTTCACCGCGCCCAGCTGGCGCGTGACGCCCACGAACTGGTCGAGCTTCGCGAGCGCCGCGCCCGACGCGATCGCGGTGCGCGCGCGCTGCAGGCCGTCCTCGATGGACGCCGCCACGCCGGCCGCGTACAGCGCGGTGCCGGCGTTGAGCAGCACGATGTCGTGCGCCGGACCCGGTTCGCCGCGCAGCGCTTCCATGATCTTGCCCTTCGATTCGGCCGCGTCCGCGACCTTCAGGTTGCGGCTGGCGATCATCGCGAGTCCGAAGTCTTCCGGATGGATCTCGTATTCGCGGATCTCGCCGTTCACGAGTTCACCGACCATCGTGCCGGCGCCCAGCGAGACTTCGTCCATGTTGTCGCGGCCCCAGACGACGAGCGCGTGCTGGGCGCCGAGGCGTTGCAGCACGCGCACCTGGATGCCGACGAGGTCCGGGTGGAAGACGCCCATCAGGATGTTCGGCGCGCCGGCCGGATTCGTCAGCGGCCCGAGGATGTTGAAGATGCTGCGCACGCCCATCTCGCGCCGGACCGCCGCCACGTTCTTCATGGCCGCGTGGTGGTTCGGCGCGAACATGAAGCCGATGCCGGTCTGCGCGATCGACTGGGCGATCTGCTCGGGTGTCAGGTCGATGTGGGCGCCCAGCGATTCGATCACGTCGGCGCTGCCGGACGACGACGACACGCTGCGTCCGCCGTGCTTGGCGACGCGCGCGCCGGCGGCGGCGGCGACGAACATCGACGCGGTCGAGATGTTGAAAGTGTGCGCGCCATCGCCGCCGGTGCCGACGATGTCGACGAGGTGCGTCGTGTCGGCCATCGGGACCTTGGTGGAGAATTCGCGCATCACCTGGGCGGCGGCGGTGATCTCGCCGATGGTTTCCTTCTTCACGCGCAGGCCCATGGTCAGCGCGGCGACCATCGTCGGCGAGATGTCGCCGGACATGATTCTGCGGAAGAGATGCAGCATCTCGTCGTGGAAGATTTCGCGGTGTTCGATGCAGCGGAGGAGGGCTTCTTGAGGGGTGATCATGGCAGGTCCAGTTCTTGGAAATCGGTTGTCGCCACGCGGCCGTCGCACGTCGCCCCCGCGCAGGCGGGGGCCCAATTACTGTGCGGCGTGCACATAAACTTGGATTCCCGCCTCCGCGGGAACGACGTTGGCAAGCGTTCGGTTGCGTTCAGCGCTCGAGGAAGTTCTTCAGCATCGCATGCCCGTGCTCCGACAGGATCGACTCGGGGTGGAACTGCACGCCCTCGATGTCGAATTCCTTGTGGCGCACGCCCATGATCTCGCCGTCGTCCGTCCACGCCGTCACTTCCAGGCACGCAGGCAGCGACGCGCGCTCGATCGCCAGCGAGTGGTAGCGGATCACGGTGAAGGGGCTCGGCAGGCCCTTGAACACGCCTTCGCCGATGTGCGCGATCTTCGACGTCTTGCCGTGCATGACCTGCTTGGCGCGGATGATCTTGCCGCCGAACGCTTCGCCGATCGCCTGGTGGCCCAGGCACACGCCGAGGATCGGCTTCTTCCCTTTGAATTCACGCAGCACGTCCACCGACACGCCGGCATCCTTCGGCGACTTCGGGCCCGGCGAGATGCAGATGCGGTCCGGGTTCAGGTCCGCGATCTGCTCGAGGGTGATCTCGTCGTTGCGCACGGTGTGCACATCCTCGCCCAGCTCGCCGAAGTACTGCACGATGTTGTAGGTGAACGAGTCGTAGTTGTCGATCATGAGCAGCATGTCAGATCTCCCCATCCAGTCCGTCTTGCACTTGCTCGGCCGCGCGCAGCACGGCGCGCGCCTTGTGTTCCGTTTCCAGCCATTCCATCTCGGGGATGGAATCGGCCACGATGCCCGCCGACGCCTGCACGTACAGGTTGCCGTCCTTGATGACGCCCGTGCGGATGGCGATCGCCACGTCCATCTCGCCGCCGAACGACAGATAACCGCAGGCGCCGCCGTAGATGCCGCGCATTACGGGTTCGAGTTCGTCGATGACTTCCATCGCACGCACTTTCGGCGCGCCGGTCAAGGTGCCGGCCGGGAAGGTGGCGCGCAATACGTCCAGGTTGGACATGCCGTCCTTCAAAGTGCCTTCCACGTTGGAGACGATGTGCTGCACGTGCGAGTACTTCTCGATCACCATCTGGTCCGTGACCTTCACGCTGCCCGTCTTGGCGATGCGGCCGATGTCGTTGCGGGCCAGGTCGATCAGCATCACGTGCTCCGCCACTTCCTTCGGATCGTGCAGCAGTTCGTGCGCCAGTTCGGCGTCGCGCTCCGGCGTCGAACCGCGCGGGCGGGTGCCGGCGATCGGGCGCAACGTGACCTTGCGGCCGACGGCGGCGTCCTTTTCGTTGCGCACCAGGATCTCGGGCGAGGAGCCCACGATCTGCATGTCGCCGAAGTTGTAGTAGTACATGTACGGCGACGGATTCAGCGAGCGCAGCGAGCGGTATAGCGACAGCGGCGAATCCACGTACGGCTTGCGGATGCGCTGGCCGATCTGCACCTGCATCAGGTCGCCCGCCATCACGTATTCCTTCGCGACGGCGACCGCCTTCAGGTAGTCTTCCTTGCTGAAGTCGCGCACGGCCTCGGTGCGGACGGAGCTCGACGTCACCGGCGCGTCCACGCTCCGGCGCAGCATCATGCGCAAGTCCTTCAGGCGCTGGCGGCTCTTGTTATAGGCTTCGGGCTGGGACGGGTCGGCATACACGATCAGGTACAGCTTGCCCGACAGGTTGTCGATCACCGCCAGTTCTTCCGTCACCATCAGTTGGATTTCCGGCAGGTCGAGTTCATCGCGCGGCGCCGTATGGGCCAGCTTCTTCTCGATGTGGCGCACGGTGTCGTAGCCGAAGTAGCCGGCCAGGCCGCCGCAGAAGCGCGGCAGGCCCGGGCGCAGCGCGACCTTGAAGCGCGCCTGGTACTGTTCGATGAAGTCGAGCGGATTGCCTTCGTGCGTCTCGATGACTTCCCCGTTCTTCTCGACCGTCGTGACGTTGCCGCGCGTGCGCAGCAAGGTCTTGGCCGGCAGGCCGATGAAGGAGTAGCGGCCGAAGCGTTCGCCGCCGACCACGGACTCGAGCAGGAACGTGTTCTTGCCGGCGTCCTGGCTCTGGGCCAGCTTCAGGTACAGCGTAAGCGGGGTTTCGAGATCGGCAAATGCTTCCGCGATCAGGGGAATACGGTGATAGCCTTGCGTGGCGAGCGATTTGAATTCGAGTTCGGTCATGCTTTTCTCCGGGCCGCCCGCAGGAAGGGGAACGGGCGGCGATTTCTTCAAAAAACCTGCCGGTATCAATGTGCACGAGGCGTGCACCGGCAGCAATCAGCTTGGGTCAGTTGGACCAGGATTGCCAGCGTCGCCACAGCCAGGCCTCATGGGCACCGGTTGGGTTGACGATGTGTTTTTTGGCGAAAAACATGGAGTCGATGGTTTAGGAGTTGGCTTTGTTATGAGCGCTGATCAGTTCAGCGGCTTCAAGTAGCGAACCAACTATACCATCGGAATTAATACTTTGCACAGGTTTTCCGTGGTTGTAGCCATACGGGACCGACAGCACGAAGCAACCGGCCGCGCGTGCGGCTTCCGCGTCGTTGCTGGAGTCGCCGATCGCGACGACGCGCGCCGGCGCCAGGTCGAACTCGCGGCACACCTGCAGCAGCGGCATCGGGTCGGGCTTCTGGCGCGGGAACGAATCGCCGCCGTAGACCAGGTCGAAGAACGAGGTGAGTCCCTTCTTCGCCAGCAGCGGCTGGGTGAGCGCGACCGGCTTGTTCGTCACGCAGGCGAGGCGCAGGCCCAGGTCCTTCAGCGCCTGCAGGCCTTCGATCACGTGCGGATACAGCACCGCGCGTTCGCCGACGATCGCCTGGTAGTGGCGGTGGTAGGCGTCCAGCGCGGCGTCGGCGACGGCGTCGATGCGCGCCGCGTCGAAGTCGAGGGCCAGTACGTCGCGGATCAGCTTTTTCGATCCCTTGCCGACCATCGGTTCGATGATCTGCTGGGTGATCGGCGCCAGGCCGTATTCCGCGCGCATGCCGTTCAGCGCGAGCTCGAAATCCGGCACGGTGTGCAGCATCGTGCCGTCCAGGTCGATGATGGCGGCCCGGATCGTATCGGCGCCGTGCTTCATCAGGCGGCCTTCTTGGCGACGGTGGCCAGCTCGGCGCGCATGGCGTCGATGACCGCCTTGTAGTCCGGCTTGCCGAAGATGGCGGAACCGGCCACGAACGTGTCGGCACCGGCTGCCGCGGCGGCGGCGATGTTGTCGGCCTTGATGCCGCCGTCGACCTCCAGCAGGATGTCGCGGCCGGATTCGTCGATCATGCGGCGCGCGAGCGCGATCTTCTTGAGCGCTTCCGGGATGAACGACTGGCCGCCGAAGCCCGGGTTCACGGACATGATCAGGATCATGTCGATCTTGTCCATCACGTGGTCCAGGTGGTGCAGCGGCGTGCCCGGGTTGAACACGAGGCCGGCCTTGCAGCCGTTGTCGCGGATGAGTTGCAGGGTGCGGTCGATGTGCTCCGACGCTTCCGGGTGGAACGTGATGATATTCGCGCCGGCCTTGGCGAAATCGGGGATGATGCGGTCGACCGGCTTGACCATCAGGTGGACGTCGATCGGCACCTGCACGTGCGGACGGATGGCCTGGCACACCAGCGGACCGATGGTCAGATTGGGAACATAATGGTTGTCCATCACGTCGAAGTGGATGATGTCGGCGCCGGCGGCGACGACGTTACGCACTTCCTCGCCCAGGCGGGCGAAGTCTGCGGACAGGATGCTGGGAGCGATGCGGTAGGTGGTCATGATTGGGCTATTGCCGGGGTTGCTTTGGACAAAGCCAGCATTGTACGCCGACGCCGTGCTTTCGGTCGGCGCGTGTATCATGTCGACCACGCTCATGTTGGCCACGCGTCTTTTGCAAATACAACAAGGAACACCCATGCCCGTCTACGATTTCGCGATCACCGTCAGGACCCAATACCTGCCGGAACAATCCCAGCCGGACCGGACGCAGCATGTGTTCACCTACACCATCACGATCAAGAACACGGGCACCGTCGCGGCCCAGCTGATCTCGCGCCACTGGGTGATCACCGACGCCAACAACCAGGTGCAGGAAGTCCGCGGCCTGGGCGTCGTCGGCCACCAGCCGCTGCTGCAGCCGGGCGAACAGTTCGAATACACCAGCGGCACCCAGATGGCGACGCCGCAGGGTTCGATGGTCGGCGAGTATTTCTTCGTGGCCGAGGACGGGCACCGCTTCGAGATCAAGATTCCCGAGTTCGTGCTGTCGCTGCCGCGCGCCCTGCATTAATCCCTTGAGCTGATCAAGCGTCGGGCGTATCGTTTTTCCTGGCCGGCGGCGGTTGCTCCGGCTTGCGTCCGGAGAACATCGTCCACCACACGATGAACACCAGCAGGAACAAGGCCGCGCCGGCTTCCAACATCAGTATCCACATCACGCATTCCAGTATGTTTTCAACACGCCGCAGTGTACCCGCTTTATTGACCCTCGTCGCCTTGCTGGCCGCCTGCACGACGACGCCGCCGCAACCGCCGGCGCAGCCGCAGCCGCAGCCACAGCCGCAGCCGCAGCCGCAGCCGCAGCCGCCGATCAAGCTGCCGCCGCCGGTCGGACCCGTGACCGTGCCGCCGGCGCCGCCGGCGCCCCTGTTCACGCCCGTGACGTTCGATGCGCTGCCGGGCTGGCAGCAGGACGACCTGCGCCAGGCCTGGCCCGCGTTCCAGGCATCGTGCCGCGCGTTGGCGTCGAAGGCGGACTGGCAGACGCCGTGCGCCGCCGGCAAGCTGGTCGACGCGGACGATGGCGCGGCCATCCGCCAGTATTTCGAGACGTATTTCGTGCCGAACCTCGTGCGTGCGCCCGACGGCGCCGACGCCGGCCTGATCACGGGTTACTACGAACCGATGCTGCACGGCGCGCGCCGGCGCGGCGGCGCATACCAGACGCCCCTCTATAAGGTGCCGGACGACCTGATCACGGTGAACCTGGCCAGCGTCTATCCGAGCCTGAAAGGCATGCGGCTGCGCGGGCGCCTCGTCGGCAAGACCGTCGTCCCGTACGGCACGCGCGCCGAGATCGAGCGCGCGCGCATCCCCGGCAAGGCGCTGGTGTGGGTCGACGATCCCGTCGAGGCGTTCTTCCTCGAGGTGCAGGGCTCGGGCCGCGTGCAGCTGGACGACGGCGAGACGGTGCGCGTCGCCTACGCCGACCAGAACGGCCATCCGTACAAGGCGATCGGCCGCTGGCTGATCGAACAACGCGAACTGGCGCCGGGCGAAGCGACGGCGCAGGGCATCAAGGCGTGGATCGCAGCGCATCCGGAACGCCGCCAGGAACTCCTCGACGTCAATCCGAGCTATGTCTTCTTCCGCGAAGAGCGCCTGCCCGACCCGAGCGTCGGTCCGAAGGGCGCGCTGGGCGTGCCGCTGACGCCCGCGCGCTCGGTCGCCGTCGACCCGTCCTTCCTGCCGCTGGGCGCACCGCTGTTCCTTGCGACGACGGAACCGGGAGACGACGTACCGATGCAGCGCCTCGTGATGGCGCAGGACACGGGCGGCGCCATCAAGGGTGCCGTGCGCGCCGACTTCTTCTTCGGCTTCGGTGCCCAGGCCGCCGATGACGCGGGCCGCATGAAGCAGCGGGGCCAGATCTGGGCGCTGCTGCCGCGGCCGGCCGCGGTGGCGGCCCGCTGATCACTGCCGTATCCTGTGCAGGCGGGTGCCGAACAAGGTGGTGAGGGTCAGCAGCAGGGCGCCCGCCGCCACGACGCTCAAGCCGCCGCGCACGCCGAGCCGTTCCGCCAGCGCGCCCGCGCCGGCCGCGCCGATGGGGGCCGTGGCCACCGTCATGAAACGCATCGTCGACGTCATCCGGCCCAGCAGCGGATCCGGCGTGACGCGCTGGCGTAGCGCGAGGTAGGGCAGGAAGAACAAGGTGCCGCCGCAATCGAGGCAGAACACGACGGCGGCGTAGGCGGCCGCCGTGGCGCCGCGGGTGCCCAGCAGGTCGCGCGGGATCGTCGGCATCAGCATGAAGCCGAGGCAGGAAATGCACAGGCCCGTCGCGATGGTACCGCCGGAGCCGACGCGCCGCGTCAGGGGTTTCAACAGCAGGGAACTCACCAGGACGCCGGCGCCGCCCAGCATCTGCGAGGTGCCCATCAGGCCGGGCGACATCCCCAGCACGCGCGTGGCGAACAGCACGTACAGCGCCGTGTAGCCATAGAACAGCAGGTGCCAGCTGGCCGACGTCCAGGCCAGCAGGCGTAGCACGGGCTGGCTCCAGACGAACCGCAAGCCCTCCGCCATGTCGCGCAGCACGTGCGATCGCGCTGGATGCGGTTGCGGCTCGCGCGTGCGGACCTGGCGCAGGTTCCACAGCGAGACCGAGAAGCCCGCCACATTGCACAGGATCGCCACCGGTGCGCCCAGCGCTTGCACGAGCAGGCCGGCGATGCCGGGGCCGAGGAGGCGCGACGCGGATTCCGTCGCCCCCAGCTTCGATTGCGCGTCGATCAGGCCCTCGCGGCCGACGAGGAAGGTCAGGAAGATCTGCTCCGCGCTGCCGCCCACGACGAATCCCGTCCCCAGCATGAACTGCACGGCATACAGCCAGTGGACGCTGAGCCACCCATGCCACCACGCGAACGGCACGCTGGCGAGGCTCAGCGCGACCATCGCATCGCTGGCCAGCATGACGGGCAGGCGCCGGCTGCGGTCGAGCAGCACGCCGGTCGGCAGCGAGAACAGCAGGAAGGGCAGCGAGCCGAAGGCGGCGAGGGTCCCCATCTGCCCGGGCGTCGCATGCAGCAGCAGGGCCGCGCAGATCGGGAGGGCCAACAGGGTGATCTGGGCGCCGAAATTGGTCAGGGCGCTGCTGAACCAGAAACGGCGAAAGTCGACGTTGCGCAGCTGCCGGTCGGCGGCGAGGCTGCGGAGGAGGGCGATGGGGGACACGTGTGGCGAGATCGACGATGGGTTCGGGTATCGATGATAGCAAAGCCATGATTGCCGTATACGTCACATCCGTCGTTCAGGCGCTACAATCCGGGTTCATCTTATTAAGGGGTGTCCCATGGAATATTCTGACCTGCTGATCGAACACCACGGCAAAGTGGTCGTGATCCGCCTGAACCGTCCGAAGGCGCTGAACGCCCTCAACGACAACATGATGAACGAACTGGGCGACGCGTTATCGAAATTCGACGCCGACCCTGCCATCAACGTCATCGTCCTGACCGGCAGCGACAAGGTGTTCGCCGCGGGCGCCGACATCGCCGCGATGGCCAATTACACGTATGCCGATACCTATCCCGGCAATTACATCGGCCGTAACTGGGAGCACATCCTGGACGTGCGCAAGCCGGTGATCGGCGTCGTTGCAGGCTATGCGCTGGGCGGCGGCTGCGAACTGGCGATGATGTGCGATTTCCTGATCGCCGCCGACACCGCCAAATTCGGCCAGCCGGAAATCAAGGTCGGCGTGACCCCGGGCGCCGGCGGCACGCAACGCCTGCCGCGCGCGATCGGCAAATCGAAGGCGATGGACATGCTGCTGACGGCGCGCATGATCGACGCGGCGGAAGCGGAGCGCACGGGCCTCGTGTCGCGCGTCGTGCCGGCCGACCTCGTGATGACGGTGGCGCTGGAAGTGGCGGAGACGATCGCCGCGATGCCGGTCTCGGTGGCGATGCAGATCAAGGATTCCGTCAACCGTGCGTTCGAAACGACGCTGACCGAGGGCGTGCGCTATGAGCGCCGCTTCTTCCATGCCGGTTTCGGTACGCCGGCACAGAAGGAGGGGATGGGCGCGTTCCTCGAGAAGCGCAAGCCCGATTTCGAGGGCATGTAACAGATCGCGTTCGTCCGGGCGGGCGGCAGCCGGTCCGGCGGCGCACGTTTCTTTCGATGTCCCTTGCATACCCCCGCTTCGGTTTGCTATAGTACGCCTCCTGTTTTGCAGCGCATGAAACGAGTCGGAAACGACGGTGCGACAAAACAGACGAGGGGTTGACGAGTTAAGCGAAGCACGGCATAATCTCACTTCTCTGCTGCTGACGAACAAAACGATTCGCAAATGCAGCAAGACAGTACCGAATACCAAGTTCTTTAACAATCAACAGTCGATAAGTGTGGGCGTTTGATGAAGTGCCAGCATCCTTCGGGGTGCTGAATGCTTAAATTATCAAATGTTCACACAAAAGAAATACGTTGCTCAGCAATGAGTAACGGTCAGTATTTTGAGTGAGCGATCTGCTGCGAAAGCAGCAAAAACAGAGATTAAACTGAAGAGTTTGATCCTGGCTCAGATTGAACGCTGGCGGCATGCTTTACACATGCAAGTCGAACGGCAGCGCGGGGCAACCTGGCGGCGAGTGGCGAACGGGTGAGTAATATATCGGAACGTACCCAAGAGTGGGGGATAACGTAGCGAAAGTTACGCTAATACCGCATACGATCCAAGGATGAAAGTGGGGGACCTTCGGGCCTCATGCTCCTGGAGCGGCCGATATCTGATTAGCTAGTTGGT
>NZ_JAXOFN010000027.1:0-85225 GCF_034420155.1 Massilia luteola | reverse complement strand
TGTAAAGGCAAAGTTAAAATGTCCGCTTTGAGCAAAGTTGAAATGTCCGTCATGTGACATTTCAAATGCGCTTCTGAGCGGACGTTTTCCTTGCCGTCATCACCCCCTGCACGACGGCGGCGGCAACTCGATCTTCGCGGTAGTTGCGATTGCGTTTCTTCTTGTCGAGAGTTGCGTGCAGCGTTTTGCTATCCACGTCGACATCCTTCGCCCGCAGCGGTTGCTCCATACGGATATAGGCGAGCACGTTGCCGTTAGCGCGCATTTCAACTCGACCATCAGCATAGGTATGGATGTTGATGGACTGACCGATCAGCTTGCGAAGCTCAGGCTTATCGTCAAACCGATACGGTACGCCGCCGTGATGCAAGGTGAGTTTGGCGCTGAGTTTTCGGCTGTCGCAAATGGCCAGGATCAGATCCAGGTTGTAAGTTGAGTTAAGGGCGACATGCAGGTCAAGCGGATTGCCCGGCTCGACTGAAAAGCGTGCGTTGTAGTTCTGGATGAAATCACCGCACCAGGCGTTTGCGGTCTCGATGTCGTTGATGCCGTCCAGTCGCAAGGTTTTAACCAGACGGTCTTGCAACGTACGGTTAGCCCGCTCCACGCGGCCCTTCGCTTGAGGAGAGTTGGCACAGATTAGCTCGATGCCAAGTTCATCGAGCGCACGCTGGAACTGGGTCTTCGTCTGGTTCGTTGCTGATGGTGAGCGAAAGACCGCTGCACGGTCGGCATAGAACGCTTGCGGTCTGCCGTGCTGCTCGATGTATCGTCGAGTCGCCTCAAAATAGCTGGCCGTCGTTTCTGTCTCGGCAAAGTGCAGATGCTGAATCCTGCCCGTCGCATCGTCGATATACACTAGCAAGGTGCAAGCGTCGCCACGTTTCTCGAACCAGTGATGACGACTGCCGTCTATCTGGACCAACTCTCCGATGCACCGACGTCGTTCTCGCGGCTGATAAAGACGGCTCTTGTGGGCAGATTTCGTGACCCATAGCCCGGCCTTGATCATCAAGTTGCGCAGGGTTTCCTTCGACAGTTTCAAGCCATGCCGCTCGCGTAGTTGCTCGCAAGCCAGCGTCGGCCCAAAGTCGGCATAGTGATCACGTAGCAGTCCCAGCGCCTTCTGCGCCACCTCAGGCGCAAGCCGATTGTTGCTCGGCTTGCCCCGCTGCCTGGATATCATCCCGCTCTGGCCTTCTTGTTCAAAGCGTTTTTGAAGACGGCGTATTTGACGCGTCGTTATCCCCAGCCGCCTGGCCGCAATGACCGCCGTGATCTCGCCCTTGATACTGGCGCCGATGACCCCGGCGCGTTCCAACTCCTCCATCGTAATGCTCCCGATTTTTCCCACGCTCGACTCCAAACCGTTCGGAATCGACAGCATGAGCTATCTAGCAAAAGCGGACATTTCAACTTTGCTAAATGCGGACATTACAACTTTGCCCTAACACACCCTACCTGTATTCTTTTAACACCGTATAGCCATCGGGGCGGGATTCGACGAGGGCGTAATGCGTGATCGCCCAATCGATTTCCGGTCCGGACTGCGGCATGCCCGCGCCATTGGCCCGCCGCGCCATCGTTACGTGCGGCCGGTACGCGCGCGCTTCCGGCACGAGCCCCAGCGCCAGCAGCGCATCGGACAGCCGCGCATGCAGGTCCAGCAACGCCTGCGGCTGGCCGTGCGGCTCCAGCACCGCGATCCCGTTGTGCCACAAGGCGGCGCGGCCCAGCTGCAGGTCGAACGGCGCGACAGGCACCGTCAAGCCGTCCAGCAGTTCGGGCAGCCGCGCGGCCGGCAGGTTGCCGAGGAAGTGCAGGGTCAGGTGCAGTTTATCGGTGTGGACGGGCGCCGCGCCGCGCGGCCACGTCCAGGCGTCGCGCCAGGCGCGCAACCGGTCGCGCACGGCGTCGTCCGGCCACAGGGCCAGGAACAGGCGGGCGGTATCGGGCTGCGCGTCCATGCGCCGGAAGGTCAGAAGCAGTGTTCCTGCGCCGGGAAGCTGCCGTCCTTCACGGCCGCCACGTAGGCGCCGACGGCCGCGTCGATGCTCGTCTGGCCGTCCATGAAGTTCTTCACGAAGCGCGCCTTGCGGCCCGGGAAGACGCCCAGCAGGTCGTGCATGACGAGCACCTGGCCCGAACAGTCCGGACCCGCGCCGATGCCGATGGTCGGCACGTGCAGGAGGCCCGTCACTTCCTTGCCCAGCGCCGCCGGCACCGCTTCCAGCAGCACCATCGCCGCGCCGGCGTCCTGCAGCGCCTGGGCGTCGCGCTTGAGCTGTTCCGCGCCTTCGTCCGTCTTGCCCTGCACGCGGTAGCCGCCCAGCTGGTGGACGAATTGCGGGGTCAGGCCGATGTGGGCGCAGACCGGGATGCCGCGCTCGGTGAGAAAGCGCACGGTCTCGGCCAGCCAGGCGCCGCCCTCGATCTTGATCATCTGGGCGCCCGCGCGCATCAGGGCGGCGCAGCTGTCGTAGGCCTGCTGCAAGGTGCCGTAGCTGCCGAACGGCAGGTCGGCCAGCACGAACGCGTTCTTGCGGCCGCGTACGACGGACGCCGTGTGGTAGGCGACGTCCGCCACCGTCACGGGCAGCGTGGAGTCGTGGCCGGCGCACACCATGCCCAGCGAGTCGCCGATCAGCAGCACGTCCACGCCGCAGCGGTCCATCAGCGATGCGAAGCTGGCGTCGTAGCAGGTGAGCATGGCGATCTTCTCGCCGGCCGCGCGCATTGCCATCAGGGCCGGCAGCGTCACGGCCTTGCGTGCCGGAGCTTCGTTCGTCGAGCTTCCGCCCAAATAAGCGCTCATAGTATTCCTTTACCAAATCAAAAAAGCCGGAGGATCGCCCCGACGTGGACACGCGCGTCGGGCAAGCTTGCGGTCACAGGCGTGCCCGGTTCGGTTTGTTAAGATGCGCGATCTTACCTGAAAACGGCAGCGACAGACTTCGTCATCCCCATGGCCACCAGCATCCTCATTATCTTCCTCATCGTCTATCTCGGCATGATCCTCGGCGGTCTGCCGTTCCTGCGGCTCGACCGGACCGGCGTCGCGCTGCTCGGCGCCATTGCGCTCATCAGCATCAACGCGCTGAGCCTGGAGCAGGCGGTGGCATCGATCCACCTGCCGACGATGGCCCTGCTGTTCGCCTTCATGGTGGTCTCGGCGCAGATGCGCCTCGGCGGCTTCTACGACTGGGTCACGCATAAGCTGGCAGGGCTGGCGCTGGGCCCCGCCAGCCTGCTGGGTGTGCTCATCGTCGTCTCCGCAGCGCTGTCGGCCGTGTTCAGCAACGACATTGTCTGCCTGGCGATGGCGCCGCTGCTCGTCGATGCGTGCCGGCGGCGCGGGCTCGCGCCGGTCCCGTTCCTGCTGGCGCTGGCGTGCGCGTCCAACATCGGTTCCGCCGCGACCCTGATCGGCAATCCGCAGAACATGCTGATCGGCCAGACGATGCGGCTGTCGTTCGACGGTTACTTCCTCGACGCGATCCTCCCGGTCGCGCTGGGACTCGCGGCGAGCTGGATGCTGATCGCCTGGCAGACCAAGGGACGCTGGGCCGACGCGAGCGACGGCACCGGCGCCGAATCGGAGGCCGCGAACATCCCCTTCGATGCCTGGCAGACGACCAAGGGCCTGCTGATCGCCGGCGCGCTGCTGGTGGCGTTCCTCGTCGCGCCGTGGCCCCGCGAGCACATGGCGCTGATCGGCGCGGGCATCCTGTTGATGAGCCGCCAGCTCCGGTCCCGCAACATGCTGGGACTCGTGGACTGGGAACTGCTGGTGCTGTTCATGAGTCTCTTCGTCGTGAACGCCGCCTTCCAGCGCACGGGATTGACCGGACATGCCATCGCCTGGCTCGCCTCGCTCGGGGTGCGGCTGGACCAGCCGGGTGCTTTGTTCGGCGCCACGTTCGTGCTGTCCAACCTGGTGTCCAACGTGCCCGCGGTGATGTTGCTGATACCCGTCGTCCATCACCCGATGGGCGGCGTCATGCTGGCGCTGGTCAGCACGCTGGCGGGCAATCTGCTGATCGTCGGGAGCATCGCCAACATCATCGTCGTCGATGCGGCGGCGCGGCGCGGCATCGTCATCGACTGGCGCCGCCACGCGCGCGTCGGCGTGCCGGTCACGCTGGCGACGCTGGCCGTCTCTGGGATTTACCTGGCATTCCGCTTCTAGCGCCGTGACCACCACATGCCGGCGTGACGCGAACGCATGGTCAGGTCAGGCGAGTCGTTCGATGGCCTGGTCCGCGACGCCGGCGAGCAGCGTGGCGACCGCGCCGCGGCCGGGAATGACCAAATCGGGCGCCACTTCCGCCAGCGGCGCCAGCACGAACGCGCGCTCGTGCATGCGCGCGTGCGGCACGATGAGGGCCGGCGCGTCGTCGATGACGGCGTCGGCGTACAGCAGCAGGTCGAGGTCCAGCGTGCGCGGCGCGTTGCGGTAGGGGCGCTCGCGGCCGTGCGCCTGCTCGATGGCGAACAGCGCCCGCAGCAGCGCGTGCGCATCGAGGTCGGTGGCCAGCGCGGCGACGGCGTTGACGTAGTCGTCGCCGGAAGAATCGATGGGGGCCGTGCGGTACAGCGAGGAGGTTTGCACGAGGCGCGCGCCCGGCAGGCGCGCCAGGCGGTCAATGGCGTCGAGGACGTTCGCGCGCGCGTCGCCCAGGTTGGCGCCGATGCCCACCCAGGCGATCATTCGCCGCTCGCGGCCTGTGCGTTCGAGCCGGCGTCCGTCGGGGCGCCCGCTTCGCCGTCGGCGCGGCGCGGGCCGCGGCGGCGCGGGCGCTTCTTCGGGCCGGCCGGCTGGGTGTCCTTCGCGGTGTTGATCAGGCGTTCGCGCTCGGCGACGTCGCCGGCGTAGAACGTCGCCCACCAGTTGCCGATCTCCGCATCGAGCTCGCCCGATTCGCAGCGCAGCAGCAGGAAGTCGAAGCCGGCGCGGAAGCGCGGGTGCTCCAGCAGCTTATACGGCGACTTGCCGTTGCGGCGTTCGAAGCGCGGCTGCATGGCCCAGATGTCGCGCATGTCGGTGGCGATGCGGCGCTGCAGGGCCAGGTTGTCGGTCTGGTTGTCGAGCACGTCGTCCGCGGCCAGGTGCAGCGCGGGGATCGGCGCTTCGCCGGCCGCGCGGTAGGCATTCCACTTTTCCAGCACCTGGTGCCACAGCAGCGACGCGAACAGGAAGCCCGGCGACACGCCCTTGCCGGCCTTGATGCGCGTGTCGGTCGATTCGAGGGCCAGCGTGACGAACTTCATCCCGATCGGCTGCTCCAGCACGACGTCCAGCAGCGGCAGCAGGCCGTGGTGCAGGCCGGACGAACGCAGCTCCTTGAGGCAGGCCAGCGCCTGGCCGCTCATCAGGAGCTTGAGCATTTCGTCGAACACGCGCGCGGCCGGCACGTTGTTGATCAGCGGGGCCATCACGGGGATGGGCGCGCGCGTCGCCGGCTCGATCGTGAACCCGAGCTTCGCCGCGAAGCGCACGACGCGCAGCATGCGGACCGGATCTTCGCGGTAGCGCGCTTCCGGCTGGCCGATGATGCGCAGGACCTTGGCGCGGATGTCTTCGATGCCGCCGTGGTAGTCGAGCACCGTCTGCGTGGCGGGGTCGTAGTACATGGCGTTGATCGTGAAGTCGCGCCGCTCGGCGTCTTCGTGCTGCGGTCCGAAGTTGTTGTCGCGCAGGACGCGGCCATGTTCGTCCTTGGGCGCGTTGTCGCTGCCCTTGCCGCGGAAGGTGGTCACCTCGAGCAGGTCCTGGCCGAACATCACGTGCACGATCTGGAAGCGGCGGCCGATGATGAAGGCGCGGCGGAACAGCTTCTTGACTTCCTCGGGCGTGGCGTCGGTGGCGATGTCGAAGTCTTTCGGCTTCACGCCCAGCAGCAGGTCGCGCACGGCGCCGCCGACGACGAAGGCCTTGAAGCCGGCTTCCTGCAGGGTCTGCGTGACGCGCACCGCGTTGTTGGACACGAGCTTCGGATCGATGCCGTGCTGTTCCGGCCCGAGGATCACGGGTTCGGTGGGGTCGCGCTCGTCTTTGACGCCGAGGATTTTGCGGATGAATTTTTTAATCATTGAAGAGATGCAGTGAAGTCCAGCCGAGGGCGGCGGCGTGTTGGCTCAGTTTCTCGCTCGGGTTGGTCGCCACCGGATGGGAGACGACCGACAGCAGCGGGATATCGTTGTGCGAATCGCTGTAGAACCAACTGCGGGTAAAACTGTCGAACGGGCGGCCCAGGCCTTCCAGCCATGCGTGCATGTGCACGACCTTGCCGTGGCCCTGCGTGGGCGTGCCGGCCAGCTTGCCGGTCGGGTGGCCGCGCTCGTCCAGTTCGGGGCGCGCGGCGATCAGGTGCTCGACGCCGAATTCGCGCGCGATCGGCGCGGTGACGAAGGCGTTGGTGGCGGTGATGATCGCCACCAGGTCGCCCGCGTCCTGGTGCTTGCGTACGAGGTCGAGGGCCCTGGGCCGGATCGCCGGCCTGACCACGTCGCGCATGTACTGCGCCTGCAGGTCCTTCAGGCGCGCCGGGTCGAAGCCGGCCAGCGTGCCGAGGGCGAATTCGAGGTATTCGACCGGATCGAGCGTGCCGGCGTTGTACTGCGCGAAGAAGGCGTCGTTGCGGCGCTGGTGTTCGGTGGCGTCGACGACTTTCTCACGCACGAGGAACTGGCCCCATTCGTAGTCGGAATCGATCGGCAGGAGGGTGTGGTCGAGGTCAAACAGCGCGAGGTCGTTCATTCTTTCGGTTCGGAGTGTGGACTGCCGGGATTGCCCTGAAGCAAGAGGTCACGCAGTAGCGGCACCGTGACCGGACGCTGGGTCTCGAGCGAGTACTGGTCGAGCGCATCCAGCATGGTCGACAGGGAGCGCATGTCGCGCTTGAAATGGGACAGCAGATAGGGTAACACGCTGGCCGACAGCGTCAAACCGCGGGCCTCGGCGGCCTGCGTGAGGGCGGCGATCTTCTGATCGTCGGACAGGCCGTGGATCTGATACACGAGGCCCCAGCCCATGCGGGTGCGCAGGTCCTCGCGCACGGGCAGCACGGCCGGCGGCACCGGGCCCGTGCACACCATGTAGGCGCCATGCTCGCGCACCTGGTTGAACAGGGCGAAGGCGTCGATCTGGCGTTCGGGCGAGAGCTGGTCGATGTCGTCGACGAGGTACAGGGAGACGTCCGCCGTCAATACGAATGCGTCCGCGCCGGCGCCGGCGGCGATGTAGCGCGCCCCGTCGGTGGCGGCGAGGCCTTGCAGCAGGTGCGTCTTGCCGGCGCCCGTCTCTCCCCACAGATAGCAGAAATGCTCGCGCGATGCGCGCTGCGCGAACTGGTGCATCAGGTGCGCCATTTCGGCATTTTCGCCTATCTGGAAGGTGTCGAGGCTTTGCGCCGGCTCGGCGCCCAAATCGAGCACCAGCTGTTTCATGGCTTGGTTCTCATAGTGTCGTGTGCGTAGGAATCAGCCATTATAAAAGCTGCTGCGCAGATAGTGGCGTTTCAGGTGACGGAACGCCACCATCAGCACCGCCGACGCGGGCAGCGCCAGCAACACGCCGACGAAGCCGAACAGCTGGCCGAAGGCGAGCAGGGCGAAGATCACGGCCAGCGGATTCAGTCCGATGCGCTCGCCCACGAGGCGCGGCGTGAGGAAAAAACCTTCGATGATCTGGCCCGCGCCATAGATCACGGCCACGGCGATCACGCCGCTCCAGTCGGAATATTGCAGGATGGCGGCCGTCAGCGCCAGCGCGAGACCGAGCCCGTACCCGAGGTAGGGAATGAACACTAGCAGCCCCGTCAGGATGCCGACCGGCAGCGCCACCTCGAAGCCGGCCAGCGCCAGCGCCGCCGAGTAATACAGGGCCAGCACGAGCATCACGAGCAGCTGCCCGCGCAGGTACTGGGCCAGCAGGGCGTTGACTTCCCGGGCCATGCCCACGGTCGGATTCACCCAGCGGCGCGGCACGGCGTTCTCCAGCTGCAGCAGCAGGCGGTGCCAGTCCAGCAGCAGGTAGAACAGCACGACGGGGATCAGGATGCCCGTGGCGATCCACCCGAGCAGCGCGCTGCCGCCGACGCGCGCGGAGGCGAGCACGGTCGTCCAGATCTCGTCGCTGGAGGTCGCGATCTGCTGCGTGAGGATGGTGCGCAGGCTGCTGCCGTCGAGCTTGATGTGGATGCCCAGCTGCGCCAGGCGCGGCGTCAGTACGGTGTCGATGCGGGCCAGCGCATCCGGGATCTGGGCCTGCAACAGCGGGAGTTCCGTGCGCAGCACCGGTATGACGATCAGGATCAGGGCGCCGACGGCGGCCAGGAACGCCAGGATCACGACCACGACCGCGAGCGAGCGGGGCAGGTGGAACGCACCCATGCGCGTGCGTTCGAGACTGTCCACCGCGCCGTTCAGGGCGTAGGCGAGGATGGCGGCGGCGATGAACGGGGTGAGGATCGGCCCGAGGGCGTACAGCAGCAGGCCGCACGCCAGCCAGAGTGCCAACCAAAACGCTGACTGTTTTTGCTCCGGGCTGAGGGAAAAAGGCATGTAATTGTTGTTCTGACCGTTAAAACGGCGCCGGGGCAGGCCGTTTTGATAAAATAATGGATTGACCGACTGGCAGCTGACCGATGAAGCTGTCTAATGTCCAGTTGTCAACCGCCTACTATTTTACCGCCTCCGCTGCCAAATACCATGAGCCAACCATCTAATGTTTCTCTCTCCTACCGCGACGCTGGTGTCGATATCGATGCCGGCGACGCCCTGGTCGAAGCGATCAAACCATTTGCCAAGCGCACCATGCGCGAAGGCGTGCTCGGCGGCATCGGCGGTTTCGGTGCGCTGTTTGAAATCAGCAAGAAGTTCAAGGAACCGGTCCTCGTGTCCGGCACCGACGGCGTCGGCACCAAACTGAAACTGGCTTTCGAACTGAACCGCCACGACACGGTCGGCATCGACCTCGTCGCCATGAGCGTCAACGACATCCTCGTGCAGGGCGCCGAGCCGCTGTTCTTCCTCGATTACTTCGCCTGCGGCAAGCTGGACGTGCCGACCGCGACCGCCGTCGTGAAAGGCATCGCCCAAGGCTGCGAACAGGCCGGTTGCGCCCTGATCGGCGGCGAGACGGCCGAGATGCCGAGCATGTACCCGGACGGCGAATACGACCTGGCCGGCTTCGCCGTCGGCGCGGTGGAAAAATCGCAGATCATCGACGGCACCAAGATCGCCCCGGGCGACGTCGTGCTGGGCCTGGCCTCGTCGGGCATCCACTCGAACGGTTACTCGCTGGTGCGCAAGATCATCGAAGTGTCGAAGCCGGACCTGGAAGCCGACTTCCACGGCCGCAAACTGTCCGACGCCCTGATGCAGCCGACCCGCATCTACGTCAAGCCCCTGCTGGCGCTGATGCAGGCGATGGAAGTGAAGGGCCTCGTGCACATCACCGGCGGCGGCCTCGTGGAAAATATCCCGCGCGTGCTGGCCGATAACCTGACGGCCGTGCTGGACGCCAAATCGTGGACCCTGCCGCCGCTGTTCCAGTGGCTGCAGCAGCACGGCGGCGTGGCCGATGCGGAGATGCACCGCGTGTTCAACTGCGGCATCGGCATGACGGTGATCGTGTCCAGGGAAAACGCCGACGCCGCCATGGCGCAGCTGCAGGCGGCCGGCGAGACCGTCTACCGCATCGGCGAGATCCGCGCGCGCGGCGACGGCCAGGCGCAGACGATCGTCGAGTAAGCCTGTTGGCTTGTGGACGACGGGGCGCTGCGGCGCCCCGTCGTCATTCCGGCGCCCGGATATGCTCCACGAGGCCCCCGCTGGCGCGCGGCGGCGGCTTTGTCGCCAGGCTCACCGCGACGAGCGCCAGCGCCCCGGCCGGCACGCCGAACACGCCCGCCGAGATGGGCGCGATGTGGAACCAGACGGCGTCCAGGCTCCCGCCCAGCATCGGATTCGTGTGCAGCATGTAGTAGGTGCAGACGATGAAACCGGTCGCCATGCCCGCGATCGCGCCCGCGAAATTGGCCCGTTTCCAGAAGACGCCCGCCACCAGCGCCGGGAACATGGTCGACCCGGCCAGCGAGAACGCGGCGCCGACGAGCGACAGGATGTCCGCCGGCTTCTGCGACGCGACATAGGCCGCGATGAAGGCGACGGCGAGCAGCAGCAGCTTGGAGATCGTCACGCGCTTCTGCGTGGAGGCGCCCGGGTCGACGATCTTGAAGTAGATGTCGTGCGACAGCGCGTTCGAGATCGCCAGCAGCAGGCCGTCCGCCGTGGACAGCGCCGCCGCCAGCCCGCCGGCCGCGACCAGGCCGGAAATCACGTACGGCAGGCCGCCGATTTCGGGTGTCGCCAGGGTCAGCATGTCGCCGTCGATCGCGATCTCGGCCAGCTGCACGATGCCGTCGTGGTTGACGTCGACGATGCTGATCAACGGGTTCGCCTTGTCGACGTTGGCCCAGTACGAGACCCAGGTCGGCAGCGCGTCGTAGCCGGTGCCGACGAGGGCCGTGTAGATGTCGTACTTGGCGAGCACCGCCAGCGCGGGCAAGGTCAGGTAGATCAGCAGGATGAAGAACAGCGTCCAGAACACCGACACGCGCGTCTCGTGCACGGACGGCGTCGTGTAGGCCCGCATCAGGATGTGGGGCAGCGCGGCCGTGCCGAACATCAGGCAGAACACGAGCGCGAGGAAGTTGTTGCGGCGGATGTCGGATTCCTGGCGCGTCTTGCCGGGGAACGGTTCCGCATGCGGCTCGGGCGGCTGCGCGCGTGCCAGGTTGGCGGCGCGCAGTTCGCTCCACACGTGCGCCGCTTCCTCCGCCGTGCGCGGATAGTCCAGCAGTTCGCGCTCGGCGTTGCGCACCTCGACCAGCGACGCGCTGTGGCTGCGCGCCTTGTCCAGGCGGTGCTGCGCGTCGGTCTTGCCGGCTTCCCAGGAATGCGGCAGGCCGGCCAGGCGCGCCTCGTATTCGTCGGCGCGGACACGAAAGACGTGGCGTACCTCGGCTTCGCGCGGGTCGAGCGCCAGCTGGGCCTCGCGCTTGGCCAGCTTGGGCAGCACGGAGCCGTACGCCACCTGCGGCACGGGGTTGCCCGCGAATTTCACGGACATCCAGATCGTCGGGATCAAAAAGGCGACGAGGATGATGATGTACTGCGCCACCTGGGTCCACGTGATCGCGCGCATCCCGCCCAGGAACGAGCACACGAGGATGCTGGCGAGGCCGAGGAAGATGCCGACCGAGAAATCGACGCCCGTGAAGCGCGACGCGATCAGGCCCACCGCGTAGATCTGCGCGACGACGTACGTGAACGAGACGACGATGGTGGCGCCGACCGCGAGCGCGCGCACCACGTTGCCGCGCCGCGTGCCGGTGTCGCCGCCATAGCGCGCAGCGAGGAAATCGGGAATCGTGTACTGGGCGAAGCGGCGCAGGTAGGGCGCGATCAGCAGCGCGACGAGGCAGTAGCCGCCGGTCCAGCCCATCACGTAGGCGAGGGCGTCGAAGCCGTGCAGGTACAGCGTGCCGGCCAGGCTGATGAAGCTGGCCGCGGAGATCCAGTCGGCCGCCGTCGCCATGCCGTTGAACAGGGCCGGCACGCGCCGTCCCGCCACGTAGTATTCGGACACGTTCGACGTGCGGCTGACGACGCCGATGATCGCGTACAGCACGATGGTGGCGAACATGTACAGGTGGCCGATCCACTGGCGCGGCATGCCCTCGTTTTCCAGGATCGCCAGCGCCCCGAGGAATAGCCCGAAGCAGAGGGTGAACCACAGGTAGTAGCGGGCCAGGCGGCGGAAATAGCTGCGCGTTTTTGGTGGCTGCGCGGCCGCGGCCGACGGGGCGGCGCCGGTCATGGACGCTCCTGCAGCATGCGCGTGAAATCGCGGTCGAGGATGCGCATGCGCCAGGCGTAGGCGCCGATGATGGCGAGGTAGATGAGCGACGCGCCCTGCGCCGCGAGATAGAACGACAGCGGCCAGCCGAACACGGACATGTGCGCGAGGTCGCGCGCGAAAAACACGGTGCCGAAACTCGTGGCGAGCCACAGCGCCAGCAGCAGCGCGATCAGGTGGCGCGCGCGCGCCCAGTGCGCGGCGCGCGCGGCAATGACGCGCGTACGGTCGGGGTCAGAGGAAGGGGCGGTCTCGGTCGGCATCGGGGACAGGCGTGACGGTGGGCGGGAAGGTCAGCCGGAACAGGCTGCCCGGGAATTTCTTGTGCGTGCTGCGCGGGTTGTTGAAGATTTCGATCTCGGCCCCGTGCTGCTGCGCGATCTCGCGCACGATGGCGAGGCCCAGGCCAGAACCGGACACGCTGGAGCCGAGGATGCGGTAGAAGCGCTCGAACACGCGGTGGCGCTCGGACGGCGCGATGCCGGGGCCGGTGTCCTCCACTTCGAGCAGTGCCTGGCTGCCGTGGCCGATGTTGGTGCCGCGCACGCGGACCGTGACGCTGCCGCCGGCCGGCGTGTAGCGCAGCGCGTTGTCGATCAGGTTCGACAGCAGCTCGCGCAGCATCATGGCGCTGCCGGCGATTTCCGGCGGGTCGCCGATGACCTCGTAGCCGAGGTCGATCTCGTGCGCGAACGAGGCCTGCACCCAGTCCTGCACGACGTCGCGGGCCAGGGCGGCAAGATCGAGCGGTTCCAGCGCGAGGCCGGCGTGCGGCTGGTTCTCGGCGCGCGCCAGCGCCAGCAGCTGGTTCACGAGGCGCGTGGCGGATTCCGAACTCGTGGCCAGCTGTTCGAGCGAGCGGTGGATCTCGTTCGGGTCGACCTGGCGCAGCGCCAGCTCCGACTGCATGCGCATGCCGGCCAGCGGCGTCTTCATCTGGTGCGCGGCGTCGGCAATGAAGCGCTTCTGCGCGGCGATCGTGTGCGCGAGGCGCGCCAGCATGTCGTTCAGCGACCCCACGAGCGGCGAGATCTCTTCCGGCACCTGGCGCGAATCGATCGGCGACAGATCGTCCGGCAGGCGCGCGCGGATGCGTTCCTGCAGCTGCGCGAGCGGCGACAGCCCGCGCGACAGGGCGAACCAGACGAGGGCCAGGATCACGGGCAGGATGATGAACTGGGGCAGGATCACGCCCTTGATGATTTCGTTGGCCAGCTGCGCCCGTTTCTCCAGCGTTTCCGCGACCTGCACGAGGGCCAGGCGCGGCTCCTCCGACGCGTCCAGCAGCGGCTGCAGGTTGACCCAGGCATAGGCGATGCGCACCGGCGTGCCGTGCAGGCTCTCGGTGCGGAAGTGCACGCGCCCGCTGCGTTCGGCGTCGTCGGCGGAGGCCAGCGGCAGGTCGCGGTCGCCGTCGACGATCTCGCCGCGCGGGCCGCTGATCTGGAAATAGACGCTGTCGACGTCGTCGGCGCGCAGGATGTCGCGCGCGGTGCCGGGGAGGTGCGCGACCACCTTGCCGTCCACTTCCTTGACCTGCTGCGCGAGCACCGTGACGCTGTCTTCCAGCGCGTGGTCGAACGGTTGATTCGCGATCGACTTCGCGACCAGGTACGTGATCGCGATGCTCATCGGCCACAGTAACAGCAGCGGGGCCAGCATCCAGTCGAGGATTTCGCCGAACAGCGAATGCTGGATGCTTTCTTCCGACTCGGGCTTGGGCGGCACATACAGCGGCTCGAGCGGCGGCTCGAACTGGTGCGCGACGGCGCGCGGATCCGGCCCGGCCGCGCGCCGCTTGAACCGTTTCACTTGTGGCCGCTGGCCGCGTCGGCGCTCTTGCGGGCGCCGTCGCGGGGACTGTCGACATACCGCTCGAGGCAATAGCCCAGGCCGCGCACGGTGGCGATGCGGATGCCGCCCGTCTCGATTTTCTTGCGCAGGCGGTGCACATAGACTTCGATGGCGTTGTTCGACACTTCCTCGCCCCATTCGCACAGGTGGTCAACGAGTTGTTCCTTCGACACGAGGCGGCCCGTGCGCGCCAGCAGGATTTCCAGCAGGCCCAGCTCGCGCGCGGACAGGTCGAGCATCTGGTCGTTGATGTAGGCGCTGCGGCCGACCTGGTCGTACACGAGCGGGCCGTGGCGGATCACGGTGGAGCCGCCGCCCTGGCCGCGGCGGGTGAGGGCGCGCACGCGCGCTTCCAGCTCCGACAGGGCGAAGGGTTTCGGCATGTAGTCGTCGGCACCGGCGTCGAGGCCGCCCACGCGCTGCTCGATGGAATCGGCCGCCGTGAGGATCAGCACGGGCAGGAGCGAACCCCGCGCGCGCAGGCGGCGCAGCACGTCCAGGCCGGACAGCCTGGGCAGCCCGAGGTCGAGGATCAGGAGGTCGAACTCCTGGGTCGACAGCGCGGTGTCCGCATCCTGGCCGTTCTTCACGCAATCGATCGCGTAGCCGGACTGGCGCAGGGAGCGCGTCAATCCGTCGGCGAGCACGCTGTCATCTTCGGCAAGTAGAATACGCATCACACTTCTCCCGGGTTTTGGCTTTGGACTTTGCTATTTCGTATATTGTGTTGGATAACGCGCGCCAAGTCGAATCGGTCAACGGATTGTCACACGACTGTAAATAACGCTTGCCAAGACCACTGGATTTTTATACAGTACTTCCTATTGAATTCGCGCGAGCGGCCCACACCTTGGTTCACTCTAGGACAGAAAGAAAGTTATGGACGATAAGAAATCTGTAGTAAATGCTGCCGAGAAGGGCAAGGCGCTGGCCGCAGCACTGGCGCAAATCGAGAAGCAGTTCGGCAAAGGCTCGGTGATGCGCATGGATGCCAATGCGCCCGTCGAGGAAGTGCAGACTGTATCGACCGGCTCCCTGGGCCTGGACATCGCACTCGGCGTCGGCGGCCTGCCGCGCGGCCGTATCGTCGAGATCTACGGCCCGGAATCGTCGGGCAAGACGACGCTGACCCTGCAGACCATCGCCCAGATGCAGAAGATGGGCGGTACCTGCGCGTTCATCGACGCCGAACACGCGCTCGACGTGACCTATGCGCAAAAGCTGGGCATCAAGCTGGACGAGCTGCTGATCTCGCAGCCGGACACGGGTGAACAGGCACTGGAAATCACGGACGCGCTCGTGCGTTCGGGCAGCGTCGACATGGTGGTCATCGACTCGGTGGCGGCGCTGACGCCGCGCGCCGAGATCGAAGGCGACATGGGCGATTCGCTGCCGGGTCTGCAAGCCCGCCTGATGTCCCAGGCGCTGCGCAAGCTGACCGGATCGATCAACCGTACGAATACCCTGGTCATCTTCATTAACCAGATCCGTATGAAGATCGGCGTCATGTTCGGCAGCCCGGAAACGACGACCGGCGGTAACGCGCTGAAGTTCTACGCCTCCGTGCGCCTGGACATCCGCCGTACCGGTTCGATCAAGACGGGTGACGAGGTGATCGGTAACGAAACCAAGGTCAAGGTCGTCAAGAACAAGATCGCGCCGCCGTTCAAGGAAGCGCACTTCGACATCCTGTATGGCGAAGGCACGTCGCGCGAAGGCGAGATCATCGACCTGGGCGTGGACAACAAGATCGTCGAGAAGTCGGGTTCGTGGTACAGCTACGGTGGCGAACGCATCGGCCAAGGCAAGGACAATGCCCGCATCTACCTGAAGGAGCGTCCGGCACTGGCACGCGAGATCGAGAACAAGGTCCGCGCCGCCCTCGGCGTGCGTGAACTGGGGCCGGTCCCGGCCGGTGGCGATGCCGCCCAGCTGGCGGCCGTCGGCGACGAGTAATCGTCTCGATGCCCGTCCCGCAACCGAGAGGTTGGGCTGAAGGCTGCGCTGGATGAGGCAGCCTCTCAGCCTGAAAGCCCGCGCGTTGAGATATTTGTCGATGCGTGAGCACAGCCGGCTCGAGCTGGGGCGTAAATTGTCTCGCTATGCCGAGGAGGGCGACGACGTCGACGCCCTCCTCGATTTCCTCGAAAAGAACAACTGGCTGTCGCAGGAGCGTTTCGCCGAATCGCTGGTGAACCGGCGCGCCGGCCGCTACGGCAACGCCCGCGTTCTCGCCGAACTCCAGCAGCACGGCGTGAAGGGCGACGCATTCGACGAGCTCAAGTCCGGGCTCAAGGACACCGAAGCCAAACGGGCCAGGGAAGTCTGGCGCCGCAAGTTCGGCACGGTTCCGCAGGATGCCGAAGAACGCGGCAAACAGATGCGCTTCCTGCTGCAACGTGGTTTTTCCCAAAGTGCGGTGCGTGCCGCGCTGCAGGGTCGTGACGACGAAGACGACGACATCTGATCCATCCCGCTCGAACATCTTTCGTCTCCGCGCCGGCTTTCTCTCCGGCCGCCTGATCTCAACGTTGTGAATGACCGACTGCCGTCCCGTTTATGACAGTCCGGTGGTGCGGCCACGCTTGCACGCTTGCGTTTTCGCCATCACAAGTTAGCAACATCTCCCGGCATCTCCCCGCCAAAAAAAGCCCTGCGTGACCGAGGATACGGTGCACAGCCCGGCACCCTGTGCTAAACTTTCATGGTTTAAGCAGCGCCGCAAGAGCGGTTGTTGCCGTAGAAGCTGCGGCAACGTGCATCAGGCACAACGGCTGCAAATTTTTTCGCCGCATTCCGGCATTGGTGTTTATGCCCCTGTCTCCACCCGCTCCGCGTAAGCCTCGGCACACGCGCGCCATCACTGTCGACGTGTTCGCGCGCGACGATGGCCTGTGGGACCTCGACGCCTGCATCCGCGACACCAAGACGCATGACATCGCCCTGCCTTCCGGCCCGCGTCCGGCCGGCTTGCCGGTGCACGAACTCAAGCTGCGCGTGACCATCGACCGCGACATGACCATCGTCGACGCCGAAGCGGCGTCCGATGCCGTACCCTATCCTGGTTTCTGCGACACCATCGCTCCTGCTTATAAAAAGCTGATCGGCCTGTCGCTGCTGAAACATTTCCGATTGCATCTGAAGGACCGCCTGTCCGGGGTACTCGGCTGCACCCACCTGACCGAACTCGCGCAAGTCCTGCCCACCGCGGCAATCCAGGCCTTCGCCGACGACGCGATGGCCAACCGTTCGGTCGATGCCTCGACCGAGCGGCCTTACGAACTGGACCGCTGCCACGCGCTGCGCGTCGATGGCCCCGCCGTCGAAACGTACTATCCGCGCTGGTCGCTCAAGGCGGTGCCGGGGTAGTGTCGTCCGGAGTAGACTCCGGATCTGTCGCTTTATTTATCCATTCGCATTTCTAAACTACATCAGTAACAGAAGAAGGGAAGCCAGCATGAAAATCCATGAGTATCAGGGCAAAGAGATCCTCCGAAAATTCGGAGTGACCGTTCCGCGCGGCATTCCATGCCTGTCGGTCGACGAGGCTGTCAAGGCAGCTGAAGAGCTGGGCGGTCCGGTCTGGGTGGTCAAGGCCCAGATCCATGCTGGCGGCCGCGGCAAGGGCGGCGGCGTGAAAGTGGCCAAGTCGCTGGAACAAGTGCGCGAATACGCGAACCAGATCCTGGGCATGCAACTGGTGACCCACCAGACCGGTCCGGAAGGTCAGAAGGTCCGCCGCCTGCTGATCGAAGAAGGCGCCGACATCAAGAAAGAACTGTACGTGTCGCTGGTCACCGACCGCGTCACCCAGCGCGTCGTGTTGATGGCCTCGTCGGAAGGCGGCATGGACATCGAAGAAGTCGCGCACAGCAACCCGGAAAAGATCCACACCATCGCCATCGATCCGGCCGTCGGCCTGACCGACGCTGACGCTGACAGCATCGCCGCCAAGATCGGCGTGCCGGAAGCCTCGATCGCCGCCGCGCGCGCGAACCTGCAAGGCCTGTACAAAGCCTACTGGGACACCGACGCGTCGCTGGCCGAAATCAACCCGCTGATCCTGACCGGCGACGGCAAGGTCATCGCCCTGGATGCCAAGTTCAACTTCGACTCGAACGCCCTGTTCCGTCATCCGGAAATCGTCGCCTACCGCGACCTGGACGAAGAAGATCCGGCTGAAGTCGAAGCCTCGAAATTCGACCTGGCCTACATCTCGCTCGACGGCAACATCGGCTGCCTGGTGAACGGCGCCGGCCTGGCCATGGCCACCATGGACACCATCAAGCTGTTCGGCGGCGAGCCGGCCAACTTCCTGGACGTCGGCGGCGGTGCAACCGCCGAGAAGGTCACGGAAGCCTTCAAGATCATGCTCAAGAACCCGGGCCTGAAAGCCATCCTGGTCAACATCTTCGGCGGCATCATGCGCTGCGACGTGATCGCCGAAGGCGTGATCACCGCTTCGAAGGCCGTGTCGCTGCAAGTGCCGCTGGTCGTGCGCATGAAGGGCACCAACGAAGACCTGGGCAAGAAGATGCTGGCCGATTCCGGCCTGCCGATCATCTCGGCTGACACCATGGAAGACGCAGCGAAGCAAGTCGTTGCCGCTGCAGCTGGCCAAGCTTAATTCGCGAAGGAAATAAAATGTCGATTCTGATTAATAAAGACACCAAAGTCATCACCCAAGGTATCACCGGCAAGACCGGCCAATTCCACACGCGCATGTGCCGCGACTACGCGAACGGCCGTGAAGCCTTCGTCGCAGGCGTGAACCCGAAGAAAGCCGGTGAGGACTTCGAAGGTATCCCCATCTTCGCGAGCGTCAAGGAAGCCAAGCAGAACACGGGCGCGAATGTTTCCGTGATCTATGTCCCGCCGGCAGGCGCCGCCGCCGCCATCTGGGAAGCCGTGGAAGCCGAGCTGGACCTGGCCATCTGCATCACCGAAGGCATCCCCGTCCGTGACATGATGGAAGTCAAGGACCGCATGGCCAAGGCTGGTTCGAAGACCCTGCTGCTGGGCCCGAACTGCCCGGGCCTGATCACCCCGGACGAGATCAAGATCGGCATCATGCCGGGTCACATCCACAAGAAGGGCCGCATCGGCGTCGTGTCGCGTTCGGGCACCCTGACGTACGAAGCCGTCGGCCAGCTGACCGCGCTGGGCCTGGGCCAATCGTCGGCAGTCGGCATCGGCGGCGACCCGATCAATGGTCTGAAGCACATCGACATCATGAAGATGTTCAATGACGATCCGGACACGGACGCCGTCATCATGATCGGCGAGATCGGCGGCCCGGACGAAGCGAACGCCGCTTACTGGATCAAGGACAACATGAAGAAGCCGGTCGTCGGCTTCATCGCCGGCGTCACCGCGCCGCCGGGCAAGCGCATGGGCCACGCCGGCGCGCTGATCTCGGGCGGTGCCGACACGGCACAGGCCAAGCTGGAAATCATGGAAGCCTGCGGTATCACGGTTACCAAGAACCCGTCGGAAATGGCTCGTCTGCTGAAGGCGATGCTGTAATCCTCCGGATTCGCAGTCGATGAAAACGGGACGCATTCGTGCGTCCCGTTTTTTTTGTGCGTTCAGCATGGGCGCACTCTTGCGGGTGCAAGTCCCGCTGCGAGCTGGCCACAGCGAGCAAAGTGAAGCGCAACTGCGGAAGGGTGACTGACCGTGGAAAGGAGGTGCGGAGCGAAGCTGCGAGCCGATGAACAAGAATCGGATATGAGGCGCTGCCAAGCAGCATGAGCGGGCAAGAAGCCGCAAAGCTCTTTGGTCAAGGCGAAGCGGCGTAAATCCGGCCCGTATCCCGATTCGTGCCAAGTCGATACGACGAGCTGACAATTTTTGTCGCGATTCAACAAAATCTGTCGAGCTGACAAATTTCGCCATGTCCGATGACAAAAATTGTCATGCGGCAATGCGGAAAATGCGCGAAAACCCACAATTTGGTAGCACATTGCTAACGATTTCCTATGGAAACGACCTGGCACGTCGGTTGCATATAGTAAAGGGCAGAAGCAAGCAGTACTGGATACGAAATACCCTTTTAATTTGCAGTGCCCCCAACCTGGAGAGACATCATGAAAGCACCGAAAATCGTCAAGAAAGCCCAAGCCGGCTTCACCCTGATCGAACTGATGATCGTTGTCGCGATTATCGGTATCCTGGCCGCCGTCGCTATCCCGGCTTACCAGAGCTATGTGACCAAGTCGAAGTTCACGATGGCTTATCAGGAAATCGCCTCGGGCGAAACCGCTTTCGATGACCTGCTGAACAACGGTGGGACCCCGGCCGCTGTCGCCGACATCAAAATGCCGGCAGCGACCAAGAACTGCAGCGCATTCGCGGTCACCGGCACCACGATCCAGTGCACCATCGTCGGCGGTCCGTCGGATGTGAATACCCACACCGTCACGGTGACCCGCGGTGACGACGGCCACTGGAGCTGCGGTACCACGGTTGATCCGAAATATGCTGGCACGACCGGTTGCGTCGCAGGTTCGTAATCGCGATCCAGCTGAAGAAAACCCCGCTACGGCGGGGTTTTTTCTTGGGGCCCGGTCTTGAACCTGTTCACAAACGAGGAAATCATGCTGACGGAAATGCAGGCCGGCCAGGCGCGCGACTGGACCATGGGCAACGTTCGAACGATGCCATTCTGTGTGCTCTTGTGCGCAGCCTTGTACGCGAACTTCCTCGTCGTGGCAGGACATGACCGCCAGCGTATCCTTGAAATCGCTGTGCTGCTCGTGGGCGCTGTCATGGTCCTGGTCCGACGCCGCCTCAAGCTTCGCCCGCTATTCGAGGGCCCTGCCGGCATCTGCCTTGCGACATTCTTCGCGCTGGGGATCACCAGCGGCACGATGGCATTCTCGCCCCGTTTCGCCTTGTTCGAAGTTGCGGCGCTGTTCCTCCTTTATCTGCTCGCGACGCAGGTCGGCGACGAAGTCGTCCGCCGCGGACCGGCAGCCCTTCGCCTCATCCTGCAAACAACCGCCGCGACCGTCGTGTTGTACAGCGTATATTTCTTGGTCGCCTATGTAAGCGCCTTCTGTTTTGGCAATCCACTGACACCCGACGACTTTGCGTGGGGATTCAGCAATTTCCGCTTTTTTAATCACGTTCAGACGTCGATCCTGCCGCTGTTCGTGCTGCTGTGCTGCCTGACTGCCCGCACCGACCGATTGCGGCCGCTGTGGCTGGGCGTCACAATCTACTGGTGGACGGCACTCATCGCCACCACGGGGCGCGGAACGCTCGTCGGTATCGCGATGGGCTGCACGATCATCGCGATTGTCCTGCGCCGTACCGCAATTCCTTACCTGAGGATGGCCGCGTTGACGGCGGCACTGGGCCTCGTGACGTATTTCATACTGCTGGTCGCCGTTCCCGCAGTCCTCGGGGCACAGGGGATGCGGGCGATTTCCTTTGTGGTCGAGCGTACGGCCAACGATCCCGCATCGGGACGCATGTTCCTCTGGCGTCGCGCTGCCGACCTGATCACGCAACATCCTTTGCTCGGCGTCGGACCAATGCATTTTGCCCATTACGCCGGCGACCTGCACATCGGCGCCCATCCGCATGACTGGCTCATGCAGTTCGGCAGCGAATGGGGACTGCCTGCGCTGGCGTGTCTGCTCGCAACGATCGTGCTGGCACTTCGTGCACTTCTGCACGCCGGCCGCAAGATCGCGGAAGGAGACATCGCCAACCAGACCATTTTCGCGGCTCTGCTGATGGGAGCGGTCGCGATCCTGGTCGACGGGCTCGTGTCCGGCCTGTTCGTCATGCCACAGAGTCAGCTTGCAATTGCTTTGTATCTCGGCTGTGCAATCGGGTGGTACAAGACCGTTTTGCCGGCTCCATGCCCCGCCGCACCCAATATCGTAGGGGGAGCCGGCGGTGCGTTGCTCGTGGTGGTCGCCATGGCTGGGGTGGCCGGCGTTTGGCAGGACGTGGTCGCGCGCTACGAGCAACAACCTCTCACGGCTGCCCAGGAAGCGGCGAACCAGGGGCAGCACTGGCCACGGCTGTGGATTACTGGCTATTTTTAAAGCAGAGACGGTCAGGACTCAGACGATCTTCTGCCGATCCGCCAGCAACGCCTCATACGTCAGATTCTGCAACAGCGTGTAGTGCACCGGATCCAGATCCACGAACTGCACGCCATACGCAAACCCCTCGGCCTGCTCCGGCCCGCCGGACAGTGCGCTGATGTTGCGCACGGCCGCGCGCGTGCGCACGCGGATTTCCTGGTTGTTCGGCGGGGCCAGCAGGGCGAATTCCAGGTCGATTTCGTCTTCGTCCTGGGGCAGGCTTTTCTTCGATTCGATTCGCGCGCCATTTACGCTCAGGTTCGTCAACAGGCAGTCGGCGCCGGGCACGGCACTGTTCGCCGGGATGATCCTGGCGGGAATGTCCACCTTCACCCGCATGGCCGTGCGCAGGCTCGTGCCCTGGATCGCGCGCGGGAACGAGATGTGGGCGTACAGCACCGGCCGGCCGAAAACGCGCTCGACCGTGCAGGCGAACGAACACACGTGGATGCCGGAAAACACGCGCATCGTCAGGCGCTCGCCTTCGACGAGCGGGATCGGCATGCCGTTGTCGGTCGGGATCTTGACGATCAGGTATTCGTCCTTCAGCCAGCCGATCAGCGTCGAGAAATGCTGCACCGGCTTCAGACGCCGGTGCGTGATGAATTGCAGGCGTACGCCGACCTGCAGGTTCATCGATTCGAATTCGAATTCCTGGGGCTTGAGTTCGCGTTCCGCTTGCGGGTCGTTCATGGTTTTTTCAATCCTCGAAGCCGGTCATAGTAGCACCGGGGAAAATCTTTTGGCAGTTCGGAAATGAAAAAAACGCCTGCGGGGGCAGGCGTTCTCTGGGATCCACGGGTCGAGACGCGCGGATTTACTGTTTCAGGTGCTGGTCCAGCCAGCCGATGACGGTGTGATGCCACAGCAGCGAGTTGGCGGGTTTCAGGACCCAGTGATTCTCGTCCGGGAACACGAGCAGCCGGCTTTCGATGCCGCGGCGTTGCAGCGCGGTGAACGCGGACAGGCCTTGCGCCATCGGGATGCGGAAGTCGCGGCCACCGTGCACGACGAGCATCGGCGTCTTCCATTTGTTCACGTACAGCACCGGGTTGAAGCGCTCATGGTTTTCCGGCACGGTGAAGTACGGACCGCCGTTTTCCCAGTCGGTGAACCATTGTTCCTCGGTCGAATAGGCCATGCCGCGCGTGTCGAACACGCCGTCGTGGTTGACGATGCATTTGAAACCGTCGGACCAATTGCCCTCGATCCAGTTCATCATGTAGCCGCCATACGAGGCGCCCAGTGCGCACGCGCGCGAGCGGTCCAGCCAGGCATATTTCGCCTCGGCCGCGGCCAGGCCTTTTTTCAGGTCGTCGAGCGGCTTGCCACCCCAGTCGCCGCTGATGGCGTCCGTGAATTTCTGGCCGTAGCCGGTCGAGCCGTGGAAATCGATGAACACGGTGGCGTAGCCGGCGCCCGCGTACACCTGCGGGTTCCAGCGGTAGCTCCAGGCGTTGCCGAAGCTGCCCTGCGGGCCGCCATGGACGAGGAAGGCGATCGGGTATTGCTTGCCCGGCTCGTAATTCCATGGCTTCGTCACATAGCCGTGGACGATGTCGCCGTTGGCGCCCTTGAACGAGAACTGCTCGTACTCGCCGAAGCGCACGTCGGCCAGTTTTTGTTCATTCAGATGGGTCAGCTGCACCGGCTTGTTCGCGCCGAGCTGCAGGCTGAACAATTGCGCGCCCGACGCCAGGTTGGCCTGGGTGTAGGCGACGGTATTGCCGCGCACGTCGTAGCCGCCGATCGCGCCCTTGTCGGTCAGCGGGGTCACCTTGCCGCTGGCCACGTCGATGGCGAACAGGCGGTGCTGGCCGATGTCGTCGGCATCCGTGACGAGCGTCCTGCCGTCGGCCGTCCACTGGAGGCTGCCCGGAGCACGGTCCCAGTTGTCGGCCACGTTGCGCTTCTTGCCGGTCGCGAGGTCGAGCAGCACGACGTGGTAGCGGTCCGCCTCGAAGCCGGGGCGGGTCATGGCGAGATAGGCGAGGGTGCGGCCGTCCGGCGAGAACACGCCTTTCGTGTCCCAGGCTTTGTTGTCGGCTGTCAGGTTGCGCGGCGTGCCGCCCGTGGCCGGGACCGTGTACAGGTCGAAGTTGGTCGACCATGCCTCGGTCTTGCCCGCAATGCGCACCGAAAAGACGACGGTCTTGCCGTCCGGGCTGAAGCGGAATTCCTCGCGGTCGCCGAACGGCTTCGACGGCACGTCGCCGTCGAGCGAGCCCGACAGGCTGACGGGCGTCCCGCTCACGCGGCCGGACGCATCCAGCGGCGCCGCATACAGCACGGCGTTGCGGCCGTCGGACCAGGTGTCCCAATGGCGCACGAACAGGCGATCGTAGATCTTGCCGCTGGCCTTGTCCTGTTCCTTCGCGTCCACGCGCGCCTTCGTGCAGGCGAGGTCGGCGCAGTCGCGGAACACGGCCATGCTGAGCGCGATGCGGTCGCCCGTCGGCGCGACGCGGAAGGCGTCGACGTCGAGCGGCAGGTCCGTCACGCGGACGGCTTCGCCACCGGCCGCCGGCACGCGCCAGACCTGGCCCGAACCCGAGCGCGACGAGATGAAATAGATCGCGTCGCCGTGCGGCGACCATTCCGGATCCGTGCTGCTGGCGGCATCCGACGTCAGGCGTTGCGGCACCGGGTGCGCGGCGCGCAGGTCGACCAGGTAGAGGTCGGTATGGCCGCGGTTCTTGCCCATGTCGGTGGTGCGCACCGTGTAGACGACACGGCCGCCGTCCGGCGACACCGCCGGGCTGCCGACCCGCTCCATCGTCACCAGGTCTTCGACCGTGAATCCGCGCGGTGCGGCGGTTGCGCCGAGTGCCGTGCCCGTCAGGGCCGCGGCCAGCGCCAGCATACCTAATTTCATCCTGTCCTCTCGCTTGTGGCTTGTGAATACACGGCCGCGCTTGATTGGCGTGGCCGGTGAAAGGCAGCAATTTAACACGTGGAAAGGCTGGCAAGGCAAAAAAAGCCCCCGGGTGAAAGGCGGCGGTGTGACGTACGGGCACGACGTTCCGGAACGGGATCAGAACTCTTCCCACTCTTCCGCCTTCGTGTCGACGGGTGTTTTGCAGAAAGATATTTTTAGTGAAAATTCAGTCCATTAATTTCACTACAATGTCTTGATCATCGTTCCATGAAGGATAGGCAACATGGCAACCATCACCATGACGTTGTCGCAAGCAGTCGTCGACCAGCAGCACGCGCTCGCCCTGCAGAACGGTGCGCTTGCCAGTTCGCTCGACGGCATGTTCCAGGCGATCGATTCATACAAGGGGACCATCAATCCGGGGGAGGCCACCGGGTCGGTCCTCGACGGCGCCACGCTGGTCGTCCATTACACGAGCGGCGCAACGGAAACGTACAGGAACGTCGTACTCGACAATCCGGGCGCGGCGACCGGCCATGGCAGCGCCGGCGGTTACGAATATGCGCAGCCTGGCGTCGCCGGCGTGTTCGGCGCGGGCAAAATCAATTTCGATTACACGGTCGACGGCGGCAATGTGTGGTTGACCCCGTCGACGACGGGGGATACGTACAGCGCGCTGGGCTTCGCCAGCGACCTCTCGGCCGCCAGTCCCACCTACGATCCGGTGTACGGCAACACGGGGTTGACGCTGACGGGCAACCTGGCACTCACGCCTCACGGGGATACCATCGGCTCGTTCAGTAATATCACGCTCTACGCCGAGAAATTCCTGGCATCGACCAGCATCGACGGCAGCTTCTACATCGACAGCACGCGAACAGACGGCCTCGGCGGTGTGCTGACGGGCTACCACGAACTGTATCAGGACGGGAGCCAGCTTCAGCTCGGCGGCATCTCGACCAGCGTGAGCGCAAGCCAGAGCCTGGGCGGCACGGTCGGGACGGATACGCCTGCCTTCGACGGCGACGACGTCATGACCGTCGACCTGCCGGCCCATCTGTACGCACCCGTCATGCTGCAAGCCGGCGCCGGCAACGACCGTATCAGCCTCAAGGGCGGCGGCGGACAACTGGGCGTCATGGCCGGCGCCGGCAACGACCAGATCACGCTGCTCGGCGATGCGCATGCCGTCGACGGCGGCGCGGGCATCGACACGGTCCGCCTGTCCATGACGCATGCCGACGCAACCGTCCAGCGGATCGGCACGACCGGCGGCACGTACACGGTCACGGACAAGGCGGGCACGATCGAGCAATTGACCGGCGTCGAACGCGTGGACTTCAGCGACGCCTCCGTCGCGCTGGACATCGACGGCAACGGCGGCCAGGTCTACCGCATCTACCAGGCCGCGTTCAACCGGGCGCCGGACGCGGGTGGACTGGGCTACTGGATCAATGCGATGGACCACGGCCAGAGCTTCGCGACCGTGGCCAGCGGCTTCGTCGATTCGGACGAATACCATGACGCCTATGACGGGGTGGCGTCGAACCGCGACCTGGTGAACCGCTTCTACGAAAACATCCTGCACCGGGCGCCGGATGCGGGCGGCCTCGACTTCTGGACCGGTGTGCTCGACAGCAAAGCGGCCGGCACCGCCGACGTGCTGGCCGCCATCAGCGACAGTGCCGAGAACAAGGCCGGCCTGATCGGCGTGATCGGCAACGGGTTCGAGTACACGCCTTACGGACAGGGGTGACGATGAGGGGTGATCGCTACAAACCCGATGGCTATAACGCCGTGTCGCCTTATTTGCTGGTCAAGGACGTGCGCGCCGTCCTCGATTTCCTGGCGCACGCGTTCGGCGCGACCGAGTTGCGGCGCGAGGTCGACGCCGAGGGCGCGATCCGGCACGCGGAGGTCCGGATCGGCGATTCGGTGCTGATGGTGGGATTCAGGCCGTGGACCGAGTTGCCGGTCTCATCGGTGCATGTGTACGTCGAGGATGTCGACAATGTGTATGCACGGGCGCTGGACCGGGGCGCGGTCAGTCTCGCCGAGCCGCGCGACCTGCCGTATGGGGACCGGTCGGCGGGTGTGCGGGATGAACAGGGGAATTATTGGTGGATCGGGACGCGGCTGAACGGGTGACGTGCCGCGTCAGGCTTCCGGCTGCGCCGTCCAGTCGCCCGACTTGCCGCCATGCTTTTCCAGCACGCGCACATTGGTCATGACCATGCCGCGGTCCGCCGCCTTGCACATGTCGTAAATGGTCAGCAAGCCCACCTGCACTGACGTGAGCGCCTCCATCTCGACCCCGGTCTTGCCGTAGGTCTCCACCTGCGCCCGGCAATGCACACTGTGATTCGCGGCATCGATCTCGAAATCGACCGCGACCCGGGTAATCGCCAGCGGATGGCACAAGGGAATGAGGTCGCTCGTGCGCTTGGCCGCCATGATGGCCGCGATGCGCGCCACGCCCAGCACGTCGCCCTTCTTGGCCGAGCCCGACGTCACCAGTGCCAGCGTGGCCGGCTGCATGCGGATGGTGCCGGCGGCGACGGCGATGCGGTGGGTGGCGTCCTTGGCGCCGACGTCGACCATGTGGGCCTGGCCGGTGGCGTCGAAGTGGGTCAGGGGGCTGGCGGCGTCGGTGGATGTTGTCATATTGTTCAGGCAGCAAAGTAACAAAATATGGCCCGGCGGTAGCAATGGCCGGGAAGCGGTTATCATAGCATCGTGAAACCTAACCCGATTTCAGCGATGTTGCAGCTTTCACCAAGATGGCCGTGGCGCCGTCTCGCCGCGGCCGTCAGCCTGGCCGTGGCGACCGCCGGCGCGCTCGCCGCCCCCACTGTTCCGGTCCTGCACGGCAGCGCCGATTCCACCGGCTTGCCGACGCTCGGCGACAGCGCGCGTGCCGACTTGTCGCCCGTGATGGAGCGCAAGCTGGGCGAAGAGATCATGAACGATATCCGGCGCGATCCCGATTACCTGGACGACGACGCGATCATCGAGTTCTTGAACAACTTCGGCGAAAATCTCGTGTCGTTCGCACCCGGCGCGCGCGGCGAGACAAATGCCGATTTCTTCTTTTTCGCCGTGCGCGATCCGATGATCAACGCGTTCGCGCTGCCCGGCGGGTTCATCGGCGTGCACTCGCAGCTGCTGCTCTCGGCGCAGAGCGAGTCGGAGCTGGCGTCCGTGCTGTCGCACGAGATCGGCCACGTGCAGCAGCGTCACATCGCCCGCATGATCGGCCAGCAGAAGCAGGACGCGCTGTTGCCGCTGGCCGCGCTGCTGCTGGCGGCGCTGGTCGGCAAGGCCGGCGGCGGGGCCGATGCGGCGATGGGCGTCATGATGGGTGGGCAGGGCCTGGCCATCCAGCGCCAGCTGAACTTCAGCCGCGATGCCGAACGGGAGGCGGACCGCGTCGGCTTCCAGACGATGCGCGCGGCCGGTTACGATACATCGGGCATGGTCAATTTCTTCAAGCGCTTGCAGAGCACGACGCGCGTGTACGGCGAGGCGCCGGCCTGGCTCAGCAGCCACCCGTTGACGGGCGAGCGCATTGCCGACATCCAGGCGCGCATCCGCGAACATCCCAAGCCGATCCACATCCGGCCGGACAGCATCGAATTCCACCTCGTGCGCGCCCGCGTGCGCGTGCTGCAGGACGAAAGCCAGAAAGGCCGCGACGAAGCGAAATCCACGTTCGACAGCCAGTTGGCCCAGCCGAACATGCAGCAGCAGACGGCCGCGATGTATGGTCTCTCGTACCTCGCGCTGAAGCAGGGCGATCTCAAGACGGCGCAGAGCTGGCTCGACAAGGCGAAGGCGTCGATGAAGCCGCGTCCCGGCGTGTTTTCGAGCGAGCGCAGCGGTACGGACGGCAGCGCCATGTTTGCCGGCCTCGGCATCGAGATCAAGCTGGCGCCCGGACAGCCGCCGCAAGTGGTCCACCAGGCCGTCCAGGAAGCGGAAGCCGCGTACCAGAAATTCCCGCTGTCGCGCATGCTGACGCGCCAGTACGCCGACGCGCTGATCGCGGACGGCCAGCTGGACAAGGCCGGCCAGTTCCTGCGCGACCAGGTGCAGCAATACCGCGAGGAGCCCAAGCTCTACGATCAATTGGCCAAGACATATGCGGCCCAGGGCAAGATCGCCCTGCAGCATATGGCGCTGGCCGAATCGTATGTGCTGACGGGAGCGGTGCCGGCGGCTGTCGACCAGCTCAATCTCGCGCGCAAGGCGAAGGATGTGTCGTTCTACGACCAGGCCGTGATCGATGCGCGCGAGCGGGAGCTGAACGAGCGCCAGAAGGACGAGAAAAAAGAGAAGAAGGACCAGGATCGGTAGGCTGAACGACATTGATGTTGCTGTTGCTGTCGTTGCTGTTGCTGTTGCTGTAGTCGCGGTTGCCGCTGCCGCTGCCGCCGTCATCGTTACCTGCGCCGTTGCCGTTGCCGTCAACGTCATCGTCGCCGCCACTGCCACACCGTCGCCCCCGCGGAGGCGGGGGCCTAATTTTGCGTGCGTAACGGCACAGTACTTGGGTCCCCGCCTTCGCGGGGACGACGATTTCCTGGCTCGTCGCCTTCGCGGGGACGACGGTTAATTGGCTCGTCGCCTTCGCGGGGACGACGATTACCTGGCTCCCCGCCGCTGCGACGACAACAATTACTGGTCCTGCGGCTGCAGCAAATCCGGCCGGCGCACGAATCCGAAGCGCTCCGGCATCTCGTCCGCCAGCAACCGCCCGACGGCGATGCGCCGGTCCTGCCAGCGCAGGGCCAGGTCGCCCGCGCCGCCTTCGAGCCACGCCATCACGTCCTCATCCGCCGCGGGGCGGCCGTCCAGTTCGAAGGCCTGCAGCAATTGCGCCGCGTCGCGGTCGTCCACCTGGGCCACTGTCTGTCCGGCGCGCAGCACGATGCCGCCGGCGTCCGTCAGCCAGGCTTCGGCCGGGGCAGCCAGCGGCTGGCCCGTGTGCAGCACAAGGCCTTGCGCCGGGTCGGTGCGGGCGATGAATGGCGTCGTCTCGAGGTTGATGTAGACGCGCTGCGGACCGTTCTGGAAATACCAGCAGCCGCGCTCATCCGACAAATAATTGCGGGCGATGAAGCCGACCAGCGCGGCGTTCGTGAGCTTGTCGCCCGGCGTGCCGGCGCGCTGGGACGCCTCGTCGCGCATGCGCCAGGCGCCGCGCGCGTCCAGTGCCAGCCAGCCGTAGCAGTAGGGCACGTTCGGCCATTTGGCCATTGCCTGTTTTACGATGTCGTCCATGGGTTCAAGCTTGGCACAGCCGCGGGGGCGCCGGCGCGCGCGTGGCGTGCGGATCGGGGCGGCCGGCCGCGTCGTCGAAAAAGGCCACGATGCGTTGCGGCAGCCAGTCCAGGCGTCCCGGAAAGGGGCCCGTGGAAAAGCCGACATGGCCGCCCGTTGCGGGAAAGTCCAGCGTCACCGCGCGCGCGGCCGTCTGCGGCAGGTGGCGGCCCGGCAGGAACGGATCGTTGCGCGCGTTCAGCACGAGGGTCGGGACGACGATGTCGTGCAGGACGTGGCGGGCGCTGGCGCGGTGCCAGTAATCGTCGGTGTCGCGGTAGCCGTGCAGCGGGGCGGTGACGACGTTGTCGAAACTGTATAAATCGTTTGCGGCGAGCAGGCGGTCGCGGTCGAACAGGCCGGGAAAGCGTTCCAGCTTGGCCAGCGCCTTCGGCTTCAGGGTCTGCAGGAACATGCGCGTGTACAGGCGGTTGAAGCCGGACGACAGCGCGGCGCCGCCGGCCGCCAGGTCGAGCGGGGCGGAGATGGACACGGCGGCGTCGACGATGCCCGCGCCGTGGCGCTGTTCACCCAGCCAGCGCAGCAGGGCATTGCCGCCGAGCGACACGCCGGCCACGTAGAACGGACCGGCATGGCGGGGCCGCAGCCGGCGGATGATCCAGTCGAGTTCTTCGGCGTCGCCGGAGTGGTAGAAGCGCGGGGCCAGGTTCGCCTCGCCCGAGCAGCCGCGGAAATGCGGGACCGCGCCATGCCAGCCGCGCGCCGCGACGAGCGCCATCAGGGAGCGCGCGTAATGGCTGTCCGACGACCCTTCCAGGCCGTGGAACAGCAGGACGAACGGGGCGCCGGCCGTGGCACCGTCGACGAGGTCGACGTCGATGAAATCCTGGCCGCATGGCGTGTTCCAGCGCTCGCGCCGGTAGGCGACGGCCGGCTTGCGGATGCAAAGGGCGGGATAAATCGTCTGCAGGTCGCCGCCCGGCAGCCACCAGGGGGCCTGGTAGCCTGGGGCAGCGTGGGAGGCCGCGGCGCTCGCTGGGTTCACGGCAAGCCCCCGGGCATGACAAGAATCAGTGGTGAGCCAGCACCGTGCCCGGCTTCAGGCGGTACTGGGTGCCGCAGTATGGGCACTTGGCGTTGCCGTCGTGATCGAAATCCAGGAAGACGCGCGGGTGGGACGACCACAGCGGCATGGCCGGGTTAGGGCAATATGCCGGCAGGTCCTTGGCTTCCAGTTCCACGACCGGGATGGTCTTGTCGTTCATCGATTTCTCCGTCAACTAGTTTGGCAAGGGGAATGCCAAGAACCGGCCTGTGCAGGCTTGCCATGCGCACCGTATTTACTTACCTTGGCTATCCATGGCGCGAGCGGCTCGTCGTCGCGCGTCCGGTATCTCGGCATTCCCAAAACCACGATTCTAACGGATTCAACCAGATTGCCGGAATGGTCCGGTAGAATAGCGGCCTTAATACTGTCGAGTAGAATTTCCAGTCGGGAAATCTACACGCATTCTCACCACACCGTTTCATGTCCGAACGCCGCCCGTCCGCCATGCCTGTTTGCCGCTTTTGTTGCAGGAACGCGACATGAACGGCCCACACCTGGATTCAGGCACCCAACGCAGCGACGGCGGCGCCAGCGATGTCGACGGGCACGATGCAACCGCCTGGCGTGAAGGCTTCCAGGTCGGCCTGCCGACGCTGTTCGGCCTCGTCGCGTGGGGCATGGTGGTCGGCGTCGCGATGGTCAAGAGTGGCCTCACGGTGATGCAGGCCAGCGCCATGACCCTCCTCGTGTATTCCGGCTCGGCCCAGCTCGCATCACTGCCGCTGATCGCCGCGGGCGCGCCCGTCGGGGTCATCTTTGCCACCGCATTCGTCGTCAACCTGCGCTTCGTCATCTTTTCCGCATTGCTCGCCCCCCATTTTTCGCGACTGCCGCTGTTCCAGCGTTTTTATCTCGGCTATATTTCCGGCGACCTGACGACGGCACTTTTCCTGCAACGCTACCCCCATGCGGCGCCCGAGCGGGGCAAGCTGTCGTTCCTCAAGGGCCTGCTGTATCCGACCTGGGCCGCCTGGCAGGCGGGCACGTTCGCCGGCATCTTCCTGGGCAGCGCGGTCCCGACCGAATGGCAGCTGGGGTTTGCCGGCACGCTCGCCATCCTGTGCATCCTCGTTCCCCTGATCATCAACAGCGCGGCCCTGTGCGGCGTGCTGGTGGCGGGTGTCGTGTCCGTGCTGGCGCATGGCCTGCCGTACAAGCTGGGACTGCTGCTCGCGGTCGTCGTCGGCATGGCCACCGCCATCGCCGTCGAGGAAACGCGCGGACGCCGCAAGGTGCGCCATGGCTGACTGGGACATCTGGGCCGTCATCGCCGTGCTGGCCGTGGCCACCGCCTGCACCCGCAGCGCCTTGTGGATGGTGGGCCACCGCGTGACGATTCCCCGGCGCGTGCAGGAACTGCTGCGCTATGCGCCGGCCTGCGCGCTGGCGGCGATCGTCGCGCCGGATTTCATGCTGGGGCCGCAGGGCGACATCCAGCTGGCCGTCACGAATCCGAAACTGCTGGCGGGTATAGTCGCGCTTGCCTACTACCTGTGGCGGCGGAACATGTTGCAGACCATCGTTATCGGCATGTTGGTATTCACTGTCCTGCGCGTTTCTCATGTTTTCCAAGGACTGGCCTAAGGTAAAATAGCGTTTTTTAAACATTCCTCGACTGTTGACAATGGCCGTTCTCAATTTCACCCGCTTGCAAGACCTGATCGACCAAGACGCGCTGAAGGGCAAGCGCGTCTTCATCCGCGCCGACCTGAACGTTCCCCAGGACGACGCCGGCAACATTACGGAAGACACGCGCGTGCGTGCTTCGGTTCCCGCGATCCGTGCTGCGCTTGATGCGGGTGCTGGCGTGATGGTCACGTCGCACCTGGGCCGTCCGACCGAAGGCGAGTTCAAGCCGGCAGACAGCCTGGCGCCAGTCGCCAAGCGCCTGTCCGAGCTGCTGGGCCAGCCCGTCGAGCTGAAACAGAACTGGGTCGACGGCGTCGACGTCGCGCCGGGCCAGGTCGTGCTGCTGGAAAACTGCCGCGTCAACAAGGGCGAAAAGAAGAACTCGGACGAGCTGGCGCAGAAGATGGCCAAGCTGTGCGACATCTATGTCAACGACGCCTTCGGCACCGCGCACCGCGCCGAGGCGACCACGCACGGCATCGCGAAGTTCGCGCCCGTGGTCGCCGCCGGCCCGCTGCTGGCGGCCGAGCTGGACGCGCTGGGCAAGGCCCTGGGCGCGCCGCAGCGTCCGCTGCTGGCCATCGTCGCCGGCTCCAAGGTGTCGAGCAAGCTGTCGATCCTGCAGAGCCTGGCCGACAAGGTCGACAACCTGATCGTCGGCGGCGGCATCGCCAACACGTTCATGAAGGCCGTGGGCCTGAACATCGGCAAGTCTCTCGCGGAAATGGATCTCGTCGGCGAAGCGAAGACGATCATCGAGAAGATGGCCGCCCGCGGCGCGCAGGTGCCGATTCCCGTCGACGTCGTGTGCGCCAAGGAATTTTCCCCGACGGCCGCCGCGACCATCAAGGACGTCAAGGACGTGGCGGATGACGACATGATCCTGGACATCGGCCCGAAGACCGCGGCCCAGCTCGCCGAACAGATCGGCAAGGCCGGCACCATCGTGTGGAACGGCCCGGTTGGCGTGTTCGAGTTCGACCAGTTCGCGGAAGGCACGAAGACCCTGGCTGCGGCCATCGCGTCCTCGAAAGGCTTCTCGATCGCCGGCGGCGGCGACACCCTGGCCGCAATCGCAAAATATAATATTGCCGACCAAATCGGCTATATCTCGACCGGCGGCGGCGCCTTCCTCGAATTCCTCGAAGGTAAGACGCTCCCGGCCGTGGAGATCCTGCTCCAGCGCAGCGCAGCAAAATAAACCTACCGGTCACCGGCGCAGCTCACAGGCTGCGCTTTTCACTTCAAGGATAGTTCAATGTCTCGTGGCACCAAGATCGTCGCAACCATCGGCCCCGCTTCTTCCGACTTCGATACGCTCGTCCGCATGATTCGTGCGGGCGTGGATATCGTGCGCCTGAACTTTTCGCACGGCCGTGCCCAGGACCACATCGACCGCGCCAACCTGGTGCGTCGCGCCGCCGCCGAGTGCGGCCGCGAAGTGGCGATCATGGCCGATATGCAGGGGCCGAAGATCCGCGTCGGCAAGTTCGAGGAGGGCAAGATCCTGCTGAACAATGGTGACCGCTTCATCCTCGACTCCCGCTGGGGCGAGAACGGCGAACTGGGCAACCAGGAGCGTGTCGGCCTCGACTACAAGGCGCTGCCGAACGACGTGCGTCCGGGCGACACGTTGCTGCTGAACGACGGCCTGATCGTGCTGATCGTCGAGCGCGTGGCCGGCAGCGAGATCCACACCATCGTCAAGGTCGGTGGCGAACTGTCCAACAACAAGGGCATCAACCGCCTGGGCGGCGGCCTGACGGCGCCGGCGCTGACCGCGAAGGACATGGAAGACATCAAGACCGCGATGACCTTCCAGGCCGACTATCTGGCCATCTCGTTCCCGAAAACGGCGACCGACATGGAAATGGCGCGCCAGCTGGCCAACATCGCCGGCGAGCCGTCGGGTCACAAGCCGATGATGATCGCGAAGATCGAGCGCGCGGAAGCGATTCCCGTGCTGCAGGAAATCCTGGACGCCTCCGACGGCATCATGGTCGCCCGCGGCGACCTCGCCGTCGAAGTGGGCAATGCGGCCGTACCGGCGCTGCAGAAGCGTATGATCCGCATGGCGCGCGATTCCAACAAGCTGGCGATCACCGCCACGCAGATGATGGAATCGATGATCGTCAACGCCGTGCCGACCCGCGCCGAAGTGTCGGACGTGGCGAACGCCGTGCTGGACGGCACCGACGCCGTGATGACGTCGGCCGAGACCGCCGCCGGCAAGTGGCCGGTCGAGACGGTCGAGATGATGTCCGCCATCTGCGTCGAAGCGGAACGTTCCGAATACAACAAACTCGAAGCCGACTTCCTGAACGTGCAGTTCACCCGCATCGACCAGTCGATCGCGTACGGCGCCCTGTTCACCGCGCACCACCTGCGCGTGAAGGCGATCGTGGCGCTGACCGAATCCGGTTCGACCGCGCTGTGGATGAGCCGTCACCACGTCGACACCCCGATCTACGCCCTGACGCCAAGCGTCACCACCCAGCGCAAGGTATCGCTGTATCGTAACGTGCATGCGTACCACCTGACGCAGCGCGGCGACAGCGCCGCCGTCCTGCGCCAGGCCGAAGACCTGATGGTGGCCAACGGGATCGTCAAGAAGGGCGACATGATCGTCGTCACGTGGGGTGAGCCGATGGGCCAGGTCGGCGGTACGAACGCACTGAAAATCGTTCGTGTCGGGGAATTCGATTAAGAGGGAGCTCAATACCTGAGCGCGCGGCCGCAACCCGCGGCCGCGCCGGACTGTCGAACGAAAGTGATGTGCATGGCTGACGCGCCTGTCGCGCGAGGCCAGGCGCATGCACGCGCGCAGCAGGTGTGAGACCCGGAAAGGTTTCTTTATTCCTATGGAGCTAAACCATGGCACTCGTATCAATGCGTCAACTGCTGGACCATGCCGCCGAACACGGCTACGGCCTGCCGGCTTTTAACGTCAACAACCTGGAGCAGGTCCAGGCCATCATGGCCGCGGCCGACCAGACCGGCAGCCCGGTGATCATGCAGGCCTCGGCCGGCGCCCGCAAGTACGCCGGCGAAGCCTTCCTGCGCCACCTGATCGACGCCGCCGTCGAGGCCTACCCGCACATCCCGGTCGTCATGCACCAGGACCATGGACAGTCGCCGGCTGTCTGCATGGGCGCGATCCGTTCGGGCTTCACCTCCGTCATGATGGACGGCTCGCTGGAAGCGGACGGCAAGTCGGTCGCCTCGTACGACTACAACGTCGAGGTGTCGAAGGAAGTCGTCAAGTTCGCGCACTCGATCGGCGTCACCGTCGAAGCGGAACTGGGCGTGCTCGGTTCGCTGGAAACGATGAAGGGCGACAAGGAAGACGGCCACGGCGCCGACCGCACCATGACCCGCGAAGAACTGCTGACCGACGTCGCGCAGGCCGCCGACTTCGTCGCGCGCACCCAGTGCGACGCGCTGGCCATCGCCATCGGCACGTCGCACGGCGCCTATAAATTCACGCGCAAGCCGACCGGCGACATCCTCGCCATCGACCGCATCAAGGAAATCCACGCACGCATCCCGAACACGCACCTCGTGATGCACGGTTCGTCGTCGGTGCCGCAGGAGCTGCTGGCCATCATCCGCGAATTCGGCGGCGACATGAAGGAAACCTATGGCGTGCCGGTCGAGGAAATCCAGGAAGGCATCAAGCACGGCGTCCGCAAGATCAATATCGACACGGATATCCGCCTGGCGATGACGGCCGCGATCCGCAAATACCTGTTCGAGAACCCGTCCAAGTTCGACCCGCGCGATTACCTGAAGCCGGCCCGCGAAGCGGCCACGCAGATCTGCAAGGCACGCTATATCTCCTTCGGTTGCGAGGGCATGGCCGCCAAGATCAAGCCGATGCCGCTGGAGAAAATGGCGGAGCGCTATAAAGCTGGCGAACTGGCGCAGATCGTTCAGTAATCGCGACCACGTACTCACGACGAGGACAAATACGCTAACAATCGTCGTCCCCGCGCAGGCGGGGACCCAATTTCCTCGGCTGAGCCACGAAATTGTGCCCCTGCCTTCGCAGGGGCGACGGTCGTTTTGCGGTCGCTTCTACGGTTGCTCCCATCTGCCCATCGTTTGCTTTTGACGACGATGACGTGAGAATCACGTAAAATATCGCTTTGGCACCGGTTCTCCCAACCGCCGCCCACCCGACCGGCACCTTTGCCGGTTTCGCTTTATCAAGATATCCCCTCTATGAAAAGCCTCTACCAATCCACTATTTCCTCCCTGCCACTGCTGGGCCATGGCAAGGTCCGTGACAACTACGCGGTCGGCGACGACAAGATCCTGATCGTCACGACCGACCGCCTGTCGGCCTTCGACGTCGTCATGAACGAACCGATTCCCGGCAAGGGCATGGTGCTGAACCAGATGAGCGATTTCTGGTTCGAGAAACTCGGCCACATCGTGCCGAACCACCTGACCGGCATGGCGCCGGAATCCGTGGTCGCACCCGAGGAAGTGGAGCAAGTGAAAGGCCGCGCCGTCGTCGCCAAGCGCCTGAAGCCGATCCTCGTCGAAGCCGTCGTGCGCGGCTACATCATCGGTTCGGGCTGGAAGGATTACCAGGCCACCGGCGCCGTCTGCGGCATCCAGTTGCCGGCCGGCCTGCGCCAGGCGGACAAACTGCCCGAGCCGCTGTTCACCCCGGCCGCCAAGGCCGACCTGGGCGAGCACGACGAGAACATCAGCTTCGCCGACATGGAGCAGCGCATCGGCTCGGAACTGGCCAACCAGATCCGTGCCATCAGCATCCAGCTGTACAAGACCGCGGCCGATTACGCGGCCACGCGCGGCATCATCATCGCCGACACCAAGTTCGAATTCGGCCTGGACGAGAACGGCGTGCTGCACCTGATGGACGAAGTGCTGACCGCGGATTCGTCGCGCTTCTGGCCGGCGGATTCGTACGCGCCGGACATGTCGCCGCCGTCGTACGACAAGCAGTTCGTGCGCGACTACCTGGAAACCCTGACCGACTGGCACAAGACCCCGCCGGCACCGGCGCTGCCGCAGGACGTCATCGACAAGACCCAGGCCAAGTACTTCGAAGCCATCGAACGCCTGACGGGCGAGAAGCTGAAGGTTTGACGATGGCGGAACAGAACAAGCCTCTCGTCGGTGTCATCATGGGTTCCAGTTCCGACTGGGACGTGATGCAGCACGCCTGCGCCATGCTGAAGCAGTTCGGCGTGCCGTTCGAAGCGCAGGTGATCTCGGCGCACCGCATGCCGGACGAGATGTTCGCGTATGCGGAAAGCGCCCGCTCGCGCGGCCTGCGCGCCATCATCGCCGGTGCCGGCGGCGCCGCGCACCTGCCGGGCATGGTGGCCGCGAAGACCGTCGTGCCGGTGCTGGGCGTGCCCGTGCCGTCGAAATACCTGCGCGGCGAAGATTCGCTGCTGTCGATCGTGCAGATGCCGAAAGGTGTTCCCGTGTCGACGTTCGCGATCGGCGAGGCCGGCGCCGCGAATGCCGCGCTGACGGCGATCGCGATCATCGCCACCACCGACGACGCCCTGGCTGGCCAGCTGGAACAATTCCGCTTGCAACAGACCGCCGCCGCCAAGGCCATGACCCTGCCCGTGAACGACTGATGAGTAATACGACGTCCCCAGTTTTTCTCCCCGCCGCGTCCGAGCCGGCCTGGCTCGGCGTGATGGGCGGCGGCCAGCTGGGCCGCATGTTCGCCCACGCCGCGCAGGCGATGGGCTACCGCGTGGCCGTGCTGGAGCCGTCGAACGATTGCCCGGCCGGCCAGGTGGCCGAGCGCCTCGTCGAGGCCGGCTACGAAGATGCCGCCGGCCTGGATGCGCTGGCCGCGCAATGCGTGGCCGTCACGACGGAATTCGAAAACGTGCCGGCCGCCAGCCTGTCTCGCCTCGCGCAGCAGGTGTTCGTGGCGCCCGACGCGCACGGCGTCTCCGTCGCCCAGGACCGCATCGCGGAAAAATCCTTCTTCGTCGCCTGCGCGGGCAAGTCCGGCGTGATGCCGGCGCCGCACAAGGTGATCGCGAGCGACGAAGACGTCGACGCCATCGCCGATGAGCTCCTGCCCGGTATCCTGAAGACGGTGCGCATGGGTTACGACGGCAAGGGCCAGGTGCGCGTGCGCACGCGCGAGGACGTGCGCGCCGCGTTCGAAGCGATGGGCCGCGTGACCTGCCTGCTCGAAAAGATGCTGCCGCTTGCCTATGAGGTGTCGGTGCTGACGGCGCGCGGGGCGGACGGCCAGTCGGTCGTCTACCCGATCGCGGAGAACGTGCACCGCGACGGCATCCTGTTCACGACGACGGTGCCTGGCCCGAACGTGTCCGCCGACTGCGCGCGCAAGGCGCAGGATGCCGCGCGCGCCATCGTGGCCGAGCTCGGTTATGTCGGTGTGCTGTGCATCGAATTCTTCGTGTTGACGGATAGCTCGCTCGTCGTCAACGAGATGGCGCCGCGGCCGCACAACAGCGGCCATTACACGATGGATGCCTGCATCACGAGCCAGTTCGCCCAGCAGGTCAGGGCGATGGCGAAATTGCCGCTGGGCGAAGTGCGCCAGCACTCGCCGGCCGTCATGCTGAATATCCTCGGCGACGTGTGGTTCGAGGGCGATGGCGACGTCGTGCGCGAACCGGCGTGGGACCGGGTGCTGGCGCTGCCCGGCGCCAACCTGCACCTGTACGGCAAGACCGACCCGCGCCGCGGCCGCAAGATGGGGCACGTGACGTTCGTCGCGCCGACCTTGCGGGAAGCGCAGGCGAGTTTCGAGCAAGCCTGCGCCATCCTGGGCATCGCGCCGTGAATCGCGCGGTGACGGATGTGATCGACGCCGCCGCGCGCGCGCTGGAGGCCGGCCGGCTCGTCGCGTTGCCGACCGAGACCGTGTACGGCCTCGGCGCCGACGCGGAGAATCCGGCCGCCGTCGCCGCGATCTACGCGGCCAAGGGCCGGCCGCAGGATCATCCCGTGATCGTGCACGTGGCGCCCGGTGCGGATCTCGACTACTGGGCCACCGGCATTCCGTCGGAAGCGCGCCAGCTGGCCGACGCCTTCTGGCCCGGTCCGCTGACGATGATCCTGAAACGCGCGCCGCACATCCCCGACGCCGTCTCGGGCGGCCAGGACACGGTCGGCATCCGCTGCCCGTCGCATCCCGTCGCGATCCAGTTGCTGCAGGCATTCAAGGGCGGGAAGGGCGGCATCGCCGCGCCGTCCGCGAATAAATTCGGCGCCGTCAGCCCGACCACGGCCCAGCACGTGCGCGACGAGTTCGCCGACGACATCGGAGAGCACGGCCGCATCGCCTTCGTGCTGGATGGCGGCCAGAGCGAGGTCGGCATCGAATCGACGATCGTCGATTTATCCCGGCTGGCCACGCACGGCCCCGTGCTGCTGCGTCCGGGCCATATCTCGGCGGATGCCATCGCGGCCGTGATCGACCAGGTGCCGGCGCGGCCCGATGCCGCCGCGCCCCGCGCTTCCGGCACGCTGGAATCGCATTACGCGCCGCACACGCCCGTCGCGATGCAGGACACGGCGACGCTCGTCGATACCTTGTCCAGGTTGCAGGCGGCGCGCCGCAAGGTCGCCCTGATCCATTATTCCGACCTGCCGGCCACGCACGCGGCCGTGCGGCTGCCCGCGTCGCCGGAAGGTTTCGCGCATGCCCTGTACGCGGCGCTGCGGGCGATGGACGGTACGTCCGCCGACGTCATCCTCGTCGAGGCGCCGCCGCAGGACGGCCCCTGGCTGGGCGTCAACGACCGCCTGCGCCGCGCCGCGCATGGTTCGACGGGCATCGTGCACGGGTTGATAAACAACACTCCCGCGCTGTAATCCGTTCGAATTCTTCCCAAAAAAGGCCGCCCGGTGCATCCTAGGCGGCAATGCCCGGTGTCGGGCGTTGCGCGCCTGCGCCGCCACCGCGTGGACCTGTCCCGCCATCCGTCATCGACCGATGCGCGCCGGCGCTTGCCGTTTTAGTCATCCGTCAGTCGAAGGACATCCATGCGTTCCCTATTCACCCTGGCCTGCAGCCTCGGGCTGGGCTATCTGCTTGCCGCTTGCAGCGGCGGCACCACCGCCGGCGGCACGCCGACCGGCGTCGTCAATCCCGACCCGCTGCCCGCCCCGACCCGCGGCAGCCTCGTGGGCCAGGCGGCCTCGGTTGCCGTCAACGTCGGCGGCGCCAGCCTGCCCATCTTGACCCCGACCGTGCTGGCCGGCTTCCTCGAAGCGGCACAGCAGGGCACCCTCGCCGTCGCGGGCCAGCCGCAGTGTTCGGTGTCCGTGTACCGCGTGCACTACAACACCGTCGGCGGCGCCGGCGAAGCGACGGACGGCAGCGCCGCCGTCTTCGTGCCCACGGGCGGCGGCAACTCGTGCAGCAACTCGCGTCCCGTCGTGCTGTATGCGCACGGCACCTCGTTGCAGAAATCCTACGACATGGCCGACATCGCCAACAACACCGAAGCCCGCCTGGCGGCGGCCGTGTTCGCGGCGCAGGGCTTCATCGTCGTCGCGCCGAACTACACGGGCTACAGCGGTTCCTCGCTGGGCTATCACCCGTATCTCGACCGTGTCGCGCAGGCCGCCGACATGATCGACGCCCTGCGCGCCGCGCGCACCTCGTTCACGGCGATCGGCGCGAAGGATTCAGGCAAGCTGATGGTCACCGGTTATTCGCAGGGCGGCTATGTGGCGCTGGCCACGCAGCGCGCCATGCAGGATCTGGGCACGAACGAGTTCAACCTGACGGCGGCGTCCGGCATGTCGGGGCCGTATGCGCTCGCCCGCTTCGGCGACGACCTGTTCGGCGGCGCGCCGCGCAACGGCGCCACCGTGATCGTGCCGATGATCGTCAACGCCGGCCAGCACGCCAGCGCGGCGCTGTACACGACGCCATCCGACATCTACGAGGCGCCGTATGCCGCCACGATCGTCGACCTGGTGCCGGGCAGCCTCGGCAGCAGCGATCTCGTCGACCAGGGCAAGCTGCCGGCCACGGCGCTGTTCGCCGCGAATTCGCAGCCGCAGGCGGCCGGCTATACGCAATATTTCGGCGCCAACAACCTGGTCCGCACGGATTACCGCAACGGCTACCTGGCCGACCTGGCATCGCACCCGTGCGACCAGAGCGCGACCGCGCCGCTCGCCTGTTCTCCGGCCCACAACCTGCGCAAGTGGCTCGTGCGCAACGACCTGCGCAGCTATATGCCGAGCGCGCCGACGATGCTGTGCGGCGGCCATGCCGATCCCGTCGTGCCGTTCTTTAACGCGACGTCGGCCGCCAGCTATTTCAGCGCGCGCGGCAGCAACATCACCCTGCTGGACATCGACGACGCGCCCGGCCTGGACGATCCGTACCGCTCGGCCAAGGCGGGCTTCGTGGCCGCCAAGGCGCTCCTGCGCGCGGCCTCGGGCGACGATGCCGTGTCGTCTACTTACCACGCCGGTCTCGTGGCCCCATTCTGCATGGCGGCGACGCGAGATTATTTTCAGTCAACATTGTCACATTGAGGTAAAAACAGGCTTGCAGCGTTGCTATAATCGGCCGCTGCCGGCCTCGTCTCTGCCGCAAAAATACAAGCTGTTGCTGCCGGCGTACGACAAAGGTTTTCTCTATACAACGATGCCGAACACTGGCATATTAGTTAATACACGAATAGCACGGCCGTTCGTTGCAGAAGAAAAATTTTTTTAGGAGACACAATGCGTAAGACCTCATTCGCGCTCGCACTGGTGACCGCCGCTGTCCTGTCGGCCTGCGGCGGCAGCAGCACCAGCCCCCGTGCAGGCGACCAGACCCCGGTCACCAAGTTCAGCGCCCAGGTATCGTTCGGTGACAGCCTGTCGGACGTCGGCACCTATGCCGTCGGCGGCGTGAAGGCACTGGGCGGTGGCAAGTTCACGATCAACGGCGACAACACCGCGATCAGCCCTGAGCTGACGGGCAAGAACTGGACCGAAGTCGTCGCAGCCCAGCTGAGTCTGCCGGTGCCGTGCCCGGCCATGACCGGACTGCAGGGCGACGCAACCAAGGGTTTTGCCGTGCCCGTTACCATGAACGTCAACTGCCTGAACTATGCGCAGGGCGGTTCGCGTGTCACCAATCCGATCGGCCCGAACAACAAGCTCGTGAACCCGACGCTGGGCCTCCTGACGATACCCGTCGTGACCCAGATCGCCAACCACCTGGCCAAGACCGGCGGCAAATTCAGCGGCACCGAACTGGTGACCGTGATGGCTGGCGGTAACGACATCCTGTTCCTGCTGGGTCAGCTGTCGACGAGCGCCACCGCCGCAGGCGCCGCGGCCGGGGCGCAGGTCTTTGCCGTGTCGCTGACGACGCAGCTGGCCGCCGGCGCACCGAACCCGGCCACGGCCGCGCAGGCAATCGGCCTGGCGATCCAGACCGAAGCGGCGCGCCCCGGTCACACCGATACCACCGTCGTGCAGGCTGCCGTCACTGCGGCGGTCATGGCCGGCAACACCGCGGCCGCGCAGGCCACCGTGTATGGTCCGATGGTGGCCAAGGCCCAGGTCGATGCGACGGCCGCCGGCCAGAAGGCGGGTGCCGACTACGTGACCGCGAACGCCGCCGGCGTCGTCACCGCGATGGCGACCGCAGGCGGCGAGCTGGCGGCCCTCGTCAAGACGCAGATCGTCGCCAAGGGCGCGAACTACGTCGTCGTGAACAACCTGCCGGACGTGGCATCGACGCCGTCCGGCAAGGCGCAATCGGCACCTGTCCAGACCCTGATCCAGACGGCCGTCGACGCGTTCAACGCCCAGCTGAAGGCCGGCATCGCGAACGAACCGAAGGTCCTGTACGTCGACCTGTGGACCGTCAGCCACGACGAAGTCATCAACCCGGCGCCGTATGGCCTGACAAACACGTCGACCCCGGCCTGCGGTCCGAACGCGCTGGGCACGACGTCGCTCGTCTGCAATGCGAAGAACGTGATCGCCGGCGACGTCAGCCACTACATGTTCGCCGACGAAGTGCACCCGACCCCGTTCGAGAACTGGCTGGTCGCACGCTACGTCCTCGAGCAGATGACCACCAAGGGCTGGCTGTAATCCTCACGACAGGCCTGTCCGCGCGGACAGGCCAACCATAAGAATCAGGAGATAACATGAAAGTAAGTTCCAACGTCGTGAAACTGCTGGTTGCCGCGGGCGCGCTGGCCGCGGCGGGCAGCGCCGCGGCACAGGCCAAGGGGCAGTGGGCCGTGTCGCTCGGCGCCACCCAGATCACCCCGCACGTCGAAAGCGGCGCGATTACCGCCCCGGCCCTGCCGAACTCGCTGGGCGACGTCGGCAAGGACACGGAACCGGTGATCGTGGTCAACTACGGCATCACCGACAACATCACCGGCGAATTCACCTTTGCCACGCCCTACAAGCACAGCCTGTACGGCGCGGGCGCCATCGCCGGCACGGGCCAGCTGGGCACCGTGCAAGCCTTGCCGCCGACCGCGTTCGTGCAATACCGCTTCTTCCAGCCGACCGCGGCCTTCCGTCCTTACGTCGGCCTGGGCGTGACCTATGCCTACTTCTACAAGGAAACCGGCTCGTTCCGCATGACCGCGCTGACGAACCCGGGCGGCCCGCCGACGACGTTCAGCATCGACAACAAGTGGACCGTGTCGGGCCAGATCGGCGCCGTCTGGAACTTCAACCAGAAATGGTTCCTCAACGCCGCGCTCGTGAAGACCCGTCTGCGTACCGACGTGCACTTCTCGACGCATCAGGGCCAGCACATGAAGCTGGACCCGAACTCGACCGTGCTGACGCTGGGCTACAAGTTCTGATCGCGTTTCGCGCATAAAAAAACCGCCTTCGTGGCGGTTTTTTTTCGGTTGTGCAGGGTGGGCTCCCCGAGCCCGCCCAACATTCAAAACGCCGCGATCCCCGTCTGCGCGCGTCCCAGGATCAGCGCATGGATGTCATGCGTACCTTCATACGTGTTGACGACTTCCAGGTTGACGAGGTGACGCGCGACGCCGAACTCGTCGCTGATACCATTCCCACCCATCATGTCGCGGGCCATGCGCGCGATGTCCAGCGACTTGCCGCAGGAATTGCGCTTCATGATCGACGTGATCTCGACCGCGGCCGTGCCTTCGTCCTTCATGCGGCCCAGGCGCAGGACGCCCTGCAGGCCCAGCGTGATTTCCGTCTGCATGTCGGCCAGCTTCTTTTGGATCAGCTGGTTGGCGGCCAGCGGCTTGCCGAACTGCTTGCGGTCCAGCACGTACTGGCGGGCACGGTGCCAGCAGTCTTCGGCCGCGCCGAGCGCGCCCCAGGCGATGCCGTAGCGGGCCGAGTTCAGGCAGGTGAACGGACCCTTCAGGCCGCGCACTTCCGGGAACGCGTTTTCTTCGGGGCAGAACACCTCGTCCATCACGATCTCGCCCGTGATCGAGGCGCGCAGGCCGACCTTGCCGTGGATGGCCGGCGCCGACAGGCCCTTCCAGCCCTTTTCGAGCACGAAGCCGCGGATCTTGCCCTCGTCATCCTTGGCCCAGACGACGAACACGTCGGCGATCGGCGAGTTCGTGATCCACATCTTCGAGCCGGAGAGCGAATAGCCGCCGTCGACCTTGCGCGCGCGCGTGATCATCGAGCCCGGGTCGGAGCCGTGGTTCGGCTCGGTGAGGCCGAAGCAGCCGATCCATTCGCCGGTGGCCAGTTTCGGCAGGTATTTCTGTTTCGTCTCTTCGTTGCCGAATTCGTAGATCGGCACCATCACGAGCGACGACTGCACGCTCATCATCGAGCGGTAGCCGGAATCGACGCGCTCGACTTCGCGCGCGATCAGGCCGTAGCTGACGTAGTTCAGGCCGGGGCCGCCGTATTGCTCGGGGATGGTCGGGCCCAGCAGGCCGAGTTCGCCCATCTCGCGGAACACGGCGGCGTCGGTGGTTTCATGGCGGAAGGCTTCCAGGACGCGCGGCAGCAGCTTGTCCTGGCAATAGGCCGCGGCGGCGTCGCGCACCATGCGCTCCTCGTCGAGCAGCTGCTCGTTCAGCAGCAGCGGATCATCCCAATGGAACTGGGCTTTGCGGGGCGTGTCGGAACGGCTCATGGGACTCCTGTCTCAGAATATTCTTGTCGAATGGTCGAATGGTCGAATGGCGGACGCCGGGCGAGCGGATAGGCCGCCCGGATCGAGCCATTATAGGAAGGCCGCCTTGCCGCATCTTTTCAAACTGCGACAGCCATTTTCATTTTTAAACGAGCAAGAGCGCGAGCAAGTCAGGTCGTGCCGAAGCGCCCGCCATGGAACAGCAGGGCGGATTGCGGATGCACGGCGCAGTCTTCCACTTCGCCCACGAAGATCACGTGGTCGCCTTCCGGATAGCGGCTGCGGTTGTGGCATTCGAACCAGGCCGAGACGCCTTTCAGGATCGGCTGGCCGGTGCGCGACAATTCGTACTCGACGCTCTCGAACGGGTCCTGGCCGCGCCGCGAGAAGCGCCGTGCCAGCTCTTCCTGCCCGGCGGACAGGACGTTGATCACGTAGTGCGAGTTGCCGGTGAAGATGGGGAGGCTGTTGGCGACGTTCGACAGGCTCCACAGCACGAGCGGCGGCTCCAGCGACACGGAATTGAAGGACGATGCGGTCAGGCCGCGGAAATGGCCGTCGCCGAGGCGCGTCGTGATGACGGTAACGCCGGTCGCGAATTGGGACAGGGCCTGACGAAAATGGGCGGAATCGAAACCGCGCGTGGTAGCGCGAGGTGAGCTGGTGTTCATCCGCGCATTATGCCACCAATGGCCTATCTCCCTCTGGCCGGCTGCTCGTTGATCCTGCACAACAGTGCACTTTCGGTTACAGTTAAGCCATGGAAAACTATTTATCCCTCGAGGAGTCAGTATGAGCCAGCAATCAGCAACCGAAGTGGCCATCCTGGGCGGCGGGTGTTTCTGGTGCCTGGAAGCGGTCTATCTCGAAGCGCGCGGCATTCTCGGCGTGGAATCGGGCTATATGGGCGGCGAGACCCCTGCGCCGACCTACGAGCAGGTGTGCGCGGGCACGACCGGTCACGCCGAAGTGGTGAAGCTGGAGTTCGATCCGAACGTGATCAGCTATCGCGACATCCTGGAAATCTTTTTCACCATCCACGACCCGACGACGCTCAATCGCCAGGGCAACGACGTCGGCACGCAATACCGGTCCGTCATCTTCTTCACGTCGCCGGAGCAGGAGGCGACGGCGCGCAAGGTGATGGCCGAGATGGCCGCCGTCTGGGATGCGCCGATCGTCACGCAGGTGCTGCCGGCCGAGCAGTGGTACAAGGCCGAGGATTACCACCAGAATTATTTCGCCCAGCATCCGTTGCAGGGGTATTGCGCCTTCGTCGTGGCGCCCAAGGTGGCCAAGTTCCGCAAGACGTTTACGGACCGCGTGAAATAGTCCCCGGCGGCGCGTACAGATGGTGGGCACCCCGTGCCCACCAAACCCAACCGATCACCGGTACATATACTTCCGCGACCACGGAATCAGGTCCGGTCCCTCGCCCGCCTTGCCGCACACGATCTGGTACAGGCTGATCCAGTCGTGCGCGAAGCCGTAGGCGCAGCCCGCCAGGTAGACGTGCCAGATGCGGAAGGTCTTCGGATCGCACGTCGCCTGGATGCGCGCGGCATTGTTCTCGAAATTCTCGGTCCACAGCGCGCACGTGCGGGCGTAGTGGCGGCGCAGGTTTTCCACGTCGCGCACTTCGAGGCCGCCTTCCTGCATGGTGCGGATGACGGTCGACAGGTGCGCCAGCTCGCCGTGCGGGAACACGTATTTGTCGATGAACTCGCCGCCGCCGTACGGGCTGTTGCGCTGCTCGACGTCGGCCGTGGTGATGCCGTGGTTCATCACGACGCCACCCGGCGCCAGCAGCTTGTTGACGCGGCCGAAGTATTCCGGCAGGTGCTCCACGCCCACGTGCTCGAACATGCCGACGCTCGTGATGCGATCGAACTGGCCGTCGACGTCGCGGTAGTCCTGCAAGCGGATCTCGATGCGGTCCTGCAGGCCGGCCCGGGCCACGCGCTCGCGCGCCAGCTCGCACTGGCGTTCGGACAGCGTGACGCCCACGCAGCGCGCGCCGAACCGGGTGGCCGCGCGGATCACCAGGGCGCCCCAGCCGCAGCCGATGTCGAGCAGCGTCTGGCCCGGCTGCACACCGATCTTGGTGAGGATGTGGTCGATCTTCTTTTGCTGGGCCGTGGCCAGGTCTTCGTCGCCGTTCTCGAAATAGGCGCAGGAATACACCATCGCCGGGTCGAGGAACAGGCTGTAGAACTCGTTCGAGACGTCGTAGTGGTAGCGGATGGCCGCGGCGTCTTTCTCGCGCGTGTGCGGCGAGACGAGGCGCAGGGCGGCGCTGGCGACACGGCTCGTGCGCGCCGGCTTGCCCGTGGTTTCCGCGAGGGCGGAGCCCACCTGGATCATGTCGGCCGCGCGCCCTTCGATCTCGAGCGCGCCTTCGACATAGGCTTCGCCCAGGTTGCCCAGCGACGGCGCGAGCAGGTAGCGCAGGCCGCCAGGGTTGGGCACGCGGATTTTCACGCGCGGTTGGTGGTCGGACGACAGGTCGACCTGCGCGCCGTTCCACAATTCCACGCGCAGGGGCAGGTTGAATTTGCTGCGAATGCCTGAAGTCCAGGCGGAAAGCTTCATCTGGTCGAACACGCGTATCTCCGGCTAGTCCCGAACCGGACGCGCCGGTTCAGGGTTGCAAACGTTGCCGCGTCCAAAGTCCATCTTCCTGCCGCGTGTAGACGATGCGGTCGTGGAAGCGTGAACGCCGCCCCTGCCAGAACTCGATCCGTTCCGGCACCAGGCGAAAACCGCCCCAATGCTGTGGCCGTGGCGGTGCTTCGCCATATCGACGCGCCACTTCCTCGTAATGTTGTTCGAGGGCGGCACGGTTCGCGATCGGTTCGCTTTGCTCGGACGCGATCGCCGACAGCCGGCTCTTCAGGGGCCGGCTGTTGAAATACTTATCGCTTTCGTCGGCACTGGTACGCTCGACTCTGCCTTCGATCCGCACTTGCCGTTCAAGTTCACTCCAGAAGAATAGCAGAGCTGCAAAAGGCTTGCTTTCCAGTTGCTTTCCCTTCTGGCTCGCATAGTTCGTATACCAGGTAAAACCGCGCGCATCGAACTGCTTGACCAGCACGATGCGCGACGTCGGACGCCCATCGTCGTCCACGGTGGCCAGGCTCATCGCGTTCGGTTCGTTCACCTCGGCCTTGAGCGCTTCCTCGAACCAGCGCGTGAACTGGACGATCGGGTCGTCGGCCACGTCGCCCTCGTCCAGCCGGGCCTGGCCGTAATCCTTGCGCAGGTCGGCCACGCGCTCGCCGATGTCCGGCGCGGCCGGATCGTCGAGGCCGCGGCGCCGGCGCATGGCCCCGCCCAGGCGCGCCATCTGGTCCGGTCCGAACAGGCGCAGCGCCATCGGCGCCACGATGCCTTCCTCGCGTTCCATGTGGCCCTGGTAGCTCTGCACGAAGCGCCGGACGACGGAGGCGGACAGCTGCGCGCCGCTGCCGTCCGCGATGGCCGTCAATTGCTCGTGCAGGTCTTGCCACATCCCGTCCATTTCCTTGTGTTCCTGCAGGATCAAGGGCGCCAGTGCCTGCAGCGTGGCCGCATCCTCGCCCTGGGCGACGGCGAGCAGCATCGGCAGCAGGTCCTGTTCTTCGTCCTCGTGATGCAGGTGGGCGGCCTTGTCGAAGTATTTCAGAACGGCCGTCGCCGCCTGGCGCGCCTGCTCGTCGGCACCGTGTTCCGGCAGATGGCCCAGCAGTTTTTCCAGCGTGGCAAGCTGTTTGCGGATGCGGCCGTGGCAATGCTTGAGGACGGCGACGGGCTGGTCGAAATCGGGAGCGGGGTCGGAAAGAAGGTTGTTCATGGTCGCTGTTGTGGACACGCAGGATGCGGCCCAATTTTTGATTGACTGAAAGTTATTTTAGAGCAAGGAGCGCCGTTCCGTCCGGTAAAATGGACGCATCATGACTACGATTTCCACCTCTCTCCCCGATGACGTCGACTTCGGCCGCCGCTTCGGCGGCATTGCCCGCCTCTACGGCGAGCGTGCACTGGAACGCTTCCGCGCGGCGCACGTTTGCGTGGTCGGCGTCGGCGGCGTCGGCTCCTGGATCGTCGAAGCGCTGGCGCGCAGCGCCGTCGGCCGCCTCACGCTCATCGACCTCGACAACGTGGCCGAATCCAACATCAACCGCCAGATCCAGGCCCTGTCGACCACCGTCGGCATGCCCAAGATCGAGGCGCTGAAGCAGCGCATCGCGCTCATCAATCCGTACTGCGAAGTCGAGCTCGTCGAAGACTTCATCGATCCGGACAATATCCCGCAGATGATCGGAACGGATCGCTTCGACTACGTCGTCGACGCCATCGACAGCGTCAAGGCCAAGGCCGCGCTGATCGCGTACTGCAGCGAACACGCGATCCCCTTGATCGTCATCGGCGGCGCCGGCGGCCAGCTCGATCCGACCAGGATCGAGGTGCGCGACCTCGCCCGCACCGAGCAGGAACCGCTGCTCAAGAAAGTGCGCAAGATCCTGCGGGCCCGCTACGGCTTCGCGCGCGGCGAAAAGAACAAGTACCACATCGACGCCGTGTTCTCGATGGAACCGCTGCGCTATCCGGAATCCGGCGACGCCTGCGACGTCGACGCCAACAGCGTCACGGGCCTGAACTGCGCCGGCTTCGGCTCGAGCATGGTCGTCACCGCGACGTTCGGCATGGTCGCGGCCGGCCATCTGCTGCGCAAGCTGGCGGAGCAGGCGCATGCAGCCGTGCCGGCGCCGCAGCCGGTGCCGGTCGCCGAACCCGCACTTGTAACCGAATCCGTCGATGCTGGGCAACCGGAGGCTGCCTTGCTATCATAGAATCAGTTTTTTACTGATTCGTGAAAGAGGCTCCATGATCCGTCGTATCGCCCTCGCAGGCCTGCTGCTGGCGGCTGCCGCCGCCAACGCGCAGGACGCATCCCAGGCCGGCAACGGCCTGTCCGGTCCCAAGGACCCGGCCCAGGCCACGGCCAACGCCGCTGCTCCCGCCAATCCGACCAACCCCGTCAACCCGGCCCCCGCGGCCCAGGTCCCGCAAGGCCCGCAGGTGCAGGTCATCGACCACGTGATCGGCAAGGGTGCCGAAGCGACGTACGGCAGCACCGTGCTCGTCAATTACACGGGCTGGTTCTACAAACCGCTGGCCGCCAGGCAGCGCGGCCACAAATTCGACTCGTCGCTGGACGCGGGCCGCGACCCGCTCGAGTTCCGGCTCGGCGCGCGCCAGGTCATCAAGGGCTGGGAGCAGGGCGTGCAGGGCATGAAGGTGGGCGGCAAGCGCACCCTGATCATCCCGAGCGAACTCGCCTATGGCAAACGCGGCGCCCCCGGCGGCTCGATTCCGCCGGATTCCGATCTGATCTTCGATGTTGAACTGTTGAAGGTGAAGTAAGTCTAATTCAACCGGGAGGACTGCATGCGCATCGCGAACGACGTGACGGAACTGATCGGCAATACCCCCTTGGTGCGGATCCGCCGCCTGGCCCAGGGCGCCGGGGCGGACATCACCGCCAAGCTCGAGTTCTACAACCCGGCCCACAGCGTGAAGGACCGGATCGGCCTGGCCATGATCGAGGCGGCCGAGCAGTCCGGCCGGATCGGCCCGAACACCATCATCGTCGAACCCACCAGCGGCAACACGGGCATCGCGCTGGCGATGGTGTGCGCGGCGCGCGGCTACCGCTGCCGCCTCGTCATGCCCGAGACGATGAGCAGCGAGCGGCGCATGCTGCTGCGCGCATACGGCGCCGAACTGGTGCTCACGCCCGGGCCGGAAGGCATGCTGGGCGCGATCCGCCGCGCCGAGGAAATCGTCGCGTCCGACCCGAACTGCTTCATGCCGCAGCAGTTCAACAACCCGGCCAATCCCGCCGTCCACCGCCGCACGACGGCCGAGGAAATCTGGCGCGACACGGACGGCAAGGTCGACATCCTCGTGGCCGGCGTCGGCACGGGCGGCACCATCACGGGCGTGGCCGAAGTGATCAAGGCACGCAAGCCGTCGTTCCAGGCCATCGCCGTGGAACCGGAAGCGTCGCCTATCCTGTCCAGGGGCACGAAAGGGCCGCACCCGATCCAGGGCCTCGGCGCCGGCTTCATCCCGGAAGTGCTGAACACGAAGAGTTACGACGAGGTCATCGCCGTCAAGAACGACGACGCCTTCGAGACGGCCCGCGCGGCCGCGCGCGAGGAAGGGCTACTGGTCGGCATCTCGTCCGGCGCCGCGTTGTGGGCCGCGATCGAGGTCGCCAAACGGCCGGAGAACGCGGGCAAGCTGATCGTCACCATCATTCCCTCGTTCGGCGAGCGCTACCTCAGTACGCCGCTGTACGCGAATCTGGCCGGCTGACGTATTCCAGGTAGGGTGGGCACCCGTGCCCACCATGCGTGACCGCGACGCAGGCGTTTGCGCGGCGCATGCATTTGGCGGGCACGGGGTGCCCACCCTACGGCTCAGTGCGCGTGGCCGTGGCTGTGATCGTGGTCGTGACAATGATCGTGATCGTCATGCGCATGCGCCTCCAGCCCGTCGTGCAGGGCGCAACTGCTGTGCTTGGTCGTCCCCTGTTCCACCTGCAGCGTGCAATGGTGGATGGAGAAATCCTCGCGCAGGTGGCCAACGATGTCGTCGATGGCCGCATCGCCCGGATAGCCGGCCGGCATCACGAGGTGGGCCGTGAGGGCCGTCTCCGTCGTGCTCATCGCCCAGATGTGGACGTCGTGCACTTCGGTCACGCCCGGTTGCGCGGCCAGGAAGGCCGTCACGCTCGTCGCATCGACGCTGTCCGGCACGCCCGCGAGCACCATCTGGATCGATTCCTTCAGCAGCGACCACGTGCCCGCGACGATCACGACGACGAGCACGAGGCTGACCGCCGGGTCGAGCCACGTCCAGCCCGTATAGATGATGACGAGGCCGGAGATGACGACGCCCAGCGACAGCACGGCATCGGCCGCCATGTGCTGGTAGGCGCCGCGCACGTTGATGTCGTCCTTGCTGCCGGCCACGAACAGCCAGGCCGAGAAGCCGTTGATCAGCACGCCGATGAGGGCCACGATGGAGACCGTCGTGCCGGCCACCGGTTCCGGATGGGCGACGCGGTGCACGGCTTCCCATGCGATGGCGCCGCACGCCACCATCAGCAGCAGGGCGTTGGCGAGGGCCGCCAGTATCGACGTGCCGCGCAGGCCGTACGTGAAGCGGCGCGACGGCGCGCTCCTGGTGAGCAGGGCGGCGCCCCAGGCGAGTCCCAGGCCCAGCACGTCGGACAGGTTGTGGCCGGCGTCGGCCATCAGCGCCGTCGAGTTGGCGATGAAGCCGTAGACGAATTCGATGGCGACGAAGGCCGTGTTCAGGGCGATCGCAATGCCGAACGCGCGGCCGTTGCCGTCCGGTGTCGGATGATGGTGATGGTGGCCGTGGTCATGGCCGTGGGAATGATGGTGACTCATGCGTCCAGTCCGGTAGTTGATTCGGCGATCGGTTCGGCGATGTGTTCGAACATGTTGGCGAGCAGTCCGCTGATGTGGGCATCGGCCGCCGCATAGAACACCTGCTTGCCCTGGCGCTCGGCCTTGACGATGCGGGCCGCGCGCAGCAGGCGCAGGTGGTGGCTGACCAGCGAACTGGACAGGTTCAACGCGCCGGCGATGTCGCCCACGGCGGTCGGCTGCGCCAGGCAGGCGAGCACGATGCGCAGGCGCGTGGGGTCGCCCAGCAGGTGGAACAGGTCGGCGAGTTCGTCGACGGCATTGTCGATGTCGGGTGGGATGCTCATGTTTAACGTGTGAAGAACTGTTCACATGTTAAACGCAGACGCATGGCGGAGGCAAGAGACGTTTGCGGCCGGGCCGCAAATGCGACGGTAGGCGGCTCGACCGCGCGTGTTGCATCACGCGGGCATGACACGAACCGCGCGGTTTAGCCGTCCACCCTACGGGAGCTGGCCGTCCGTGTCGCGCAGCTCCGGCGTTCCGAGCCCGAGCTTTTGCAACTGCGGCAAGATCGCCGCACGGTCCCCCACGGCGATGACCTTCAGCTGGTCCGGCTTGACGTATTTTTGCGCCGCCGCCTGTACCTGGGCCGCGGTGACGGCGCGGAACCGGTCGGGCAGGGTGCGCCAGTAATCGGCCGGCAGGTCGAACACATACGTCTCGGCCAGGCTCGCGCCGATGCCGCTGTTCGTTTCGAACTGCCCCGGCAGCGAATACACCTGCGAGTCGCGTGCGCCCGCCAGTTCGGGACCCGGCAGCGGCTTGTCGCGCATGCCGTTCACTTCCTTGAGAATCTCGGCGACGGAGAGCCCCGTGACATCCGTGCGCACGCTGCCGGCGATGGCGAACGGGCCCGGCGTGCGGTGGTAGCGGAAGTCGGAAAACACGCCGTAGCTGTAGCCCTTCTCTTCACGCAGGTTGAGGTTGATGCGGCTCGAGAACAGGCCGCCCAGTGCCGCGTTCATGACCTGCATGGCCGGATAGTCCGGCGTCCTGCGCGGTGCCGCGATGGCCGTCACGCGCAGCGCCGTCTGCGGCGCGCCCGGCTTGTCGACGACGGTAGGGGTGGTCCGGTCCGTACAGCGCGCCGGCCGCGGCGACGGCAGCGACCAGTGCCGGGTCGTCGCGCCGCTGCGTGAGTTCTCCCAGGCGCGCGGCGCGCTGGCGCTCGACTTCGGCGGTGGGAAAGGCGGGGTGCTGCACGACGTCGGCCAGCACGTTCAGCGCCTGCGGGAACGTGGAACGCAACGCCAGCAGCGACACCGTCGACGCGTCAGGCGAAGCGGTGCTGCCGAGGAAGGCGCCCAGCTGGGCGATTTCGTCGGCGATGCGCGGTGCGCTGCGCGTGGCCGTGCCTTCTTCCAGCATCTGCGCCGTGTAGCCGGCGAGGCCCGGCTGGTCGGACGGGTTGGCGCCGGAGCCGCTTTTCACGACCAGTTCCGCCGCCACCAGCGGCAGCGCCGGATTCGGATGGAAGATGACGGTGAGACCGTTCGGCAGCCTGAACGACTCGCCCTGCGGCAGCGTGAAGCGCGGCGCCGGACCCGGTTTCGGCGGCGTGCGGCGCCACGGTTCGTCGCGGTTGATGCCGGCGCCGAGGCCCGGCGCGGATGCCTTGGGCGGCGGCGGCGTCGGGACGTCGGGCCCGAGGTCGGGCTTGCCCGGCACGCCGGCGACGATCACGCGCGCGTTCGGCTGCAGGTAGGCTTGCGCCACGCGGCGCACGTCGGCCGCGCTGACGCGGCGCAGGCGCTCGATGTCCTTCGGCAGGTAGCCGGGATCGCCCGTGTACTGGTTGTACTGGTTGATCTGGTTCGCGAGGCCCGTGCCGCCCAGCTTCTCGATCGACGTCAGCATCGCCGTCTCGATCGTGTTGCGGGCGCGTTCGACTTCCTGTTCGGACGGTCCGGTGTCGCGCAGCGCCTTGAGTTCCGCGTCGATAGCCGCCTCCAGCTCGGCCGGTTCGTGGCCCGGGCGCGCGGTGGCGTCGACGATGAAGGTGGACGTGAGCGCGTTCGAATTCTGCGCCGCCGATGCCTGCTGGGCGATCTGGCGTTCGTACACGAGCGATTTGTACAGGCGGCTCGCCTTGCCGCCGGCGAGGATCTGCGCCGTCACTTCCAGTTCGGCGTCGCCCGGCTGGAACGCCGGCGGCGTGAGCCACGCCATGTACACGCGCGGCAGCTCGACGCGGTCCGCGACCGTGAGGCGGCGTTCGCGCGTGATCGGCGGCGTGACGACTTTTGGACGCACGACCGGCGCGCTGCGTTTGAAGCTGCCGAAGTATTTGGCGACGAGGGCGCGCGTCCTGGTCTTGTCGATGTCGCCGGCGATCACGATGCTGGCGTTGTTCGGGCCGTAGTAGCGTTTGAAAAAGTCGCGCACGTCGGCCAGCTTCGCGTTCTGGATGTCGGCGTGCGAGCCGATGACGGCCGCGTAATACGGGTGGGTCTTCGGGAACAGCGCGTGGTTCAGCGCTTCCTCGACGATGCCGTACGGGCGGTTCTCGACGCTCTGGCGCCGCTCGTTGCGCACGACGTCCTGCTGGTTCGACAGCGCGGTCTGGTCGAGCACGTCGAGGAGGTAGCCCATGCGGTCGGCGTGCACCCACAGCGCGAGTTCGAGCTGGTTCGACGGCACGGTGTCGTAGTAATTGGTGCGGTCGTAGTCGGTGCTGCCGTTGCTGTCGGTGGCGCCGGCGCCTTCCAGCAGGCGGTCGGCGAGGCCGCGCGGCAGGTGCCGGGTCCCGGCGAACATCATGTGCTCGAACAGGTGGGCGAAGCCGGTGAGGCCCGGCGCCTCGTTGGCGGGGCCGACGTGGTACCAGATGTTGACGGCCACGATGGGCAGGCGGTGGTCCTCGACGAGGATCACTTCCAGGCCGTTGGGCAAGGTGGTCTTGTCGTAGCGGACCTGCGGCGCGGCGGCTGCCGCTGGCGCTGGCGCTGGCGCGGGTTGTGCCTGCGCCGCCACCGGCCCCGCGAGGACCAGCAGCAGGGGAAGCAAGGACAGGAGGCGGGTCATGCGGGCTCCGTTTTTTTAGTGACAGGCGGCGCTGCCCCGGTCGGGCGGCGCGACGCCGAAAGAAGACAGCCGCGTCGACTCGACGAATTCCCAGCCGTAGCCGCCCGCGTACAGCTGCAGGCGCAGCACGCCGGTGCGGTTGCTGTCGCGGACCTCGCTGTGCGCGACGGTCAGCAGGAACGGCGTCGGATACGCGCCGCCCGTGCCGACCACGAACTGGCGGATGCCGCGCGCCGCATCGAGCCGGCCGTCCGCATCCTGCGGGGCGAAGCGTTCGTAGTCGTGGTCGTGGCCGGACAGCACCAGCTCGGCGCCGGCGTCGTACAGCAGCTTCCAGGCGTCGTGCATCTTCGGCACGCTGCCATGGCCGCCCGAACTGTACAGCGGATGGTGCCAGTACGCGAGCGTGCAGCGGGCCGGGTGGCGCGCCAGGTCGGCGCGCAGCCAGTCCAGCTGGGCCGCGTGCTGGATCGGGGCCAGGTTGCTGTCCAGGGAAATGATGTGCCAGGTGCCCAGCTCGAAGCTGTAGTAGCCGCGCCCGGCGCGCGCGCCCCAGTACGCGAAATAGGGTTTGGCGCCTGGCGTGTAGTACTCGTGGTTGCCGGGCGCGGGCCAGGTGCGGTCCTTGAAACGGCCCCACGTGGGCGCGTAGCAGTCGGTGAATTCCTTCGCGGCGCCGACCGGATAGGTCAAGTCGCCCAGCGCCAGCACGACGGCCCGCGGATCCTGCGCGAGCCCGGCGGCGACGGTGGCGGCTGTCTCGGCCGCGACCGAATACGCCGGGTCAGGGTAGGCGCAGCGCGCGATGTCGCCGGCCGCGTACACGGTGATGCCGGAGTCGGCGCCCGCGGCGGCCGCGCTCGCGGAGACGAACGCCGCGAGCGCGGCCGCGGCACGCAGCGGCAGGCGCGCCATCCTTACTCGAGCAGGCGCAACAGGCCGGCCAGCGCGTGCGCCACGGTCTGCTCGCGCACCGCGTGGCGGTCGCCGGAGAACACGAGGCGCTCCGTGTACGTGGTATCGCCCTTCGACCAGCCGAAGCACACCGTGCCCACGGGTTTGCCGGGGACGGCGCCGGTGGGACCGGCGATGCCGGTCGTCGACACCGCCACGTCGGCATTGCTGTTGGCGACTGCGCTTTCGGCCATGGCGCCCGCGACTTCCTCGCTGACGGAACCGAATTGCGCGATCAGCGCGGCCGACACGTCCAGCATCTCGGTCTTGGAGGCGTTCGAATACGTCACGAAGCCGCATTCGAACCAGCCGGTCGAGCCGGGGATTTCCGTGATGGCCTGGGAGACGCCGCCGCCCGTGCAGGATTCGGCGGTGGCCAGCAGCAGGCCCTTGGCTTCGAGTGCCCGGCCCACACGGGTGGCCAGGTCGATGATGTCGTTCGTCACGTGTCGCTCCTCCTTGTAATGGCGGCCGCGGAGGGTCGCCAGGGTCTCCAGGATCTTTCGCGGGCGCGCCCCGTGTGCCGGGCGTGGAATGATCCGCTGCGCGCTCGCGTCCATTCTAGCGCGCCTTCCCGGCCTGCGGCGTCGGAATCTTAACGAAAAGCCATGCTTGCCCGCCGCGCCGCCGTCCTTACAAATGTTATTGTATTTATCGACGTTAACGAACTTGTTCGTTCCGTGCGACATTACCCTCGGCCGTGCTGCTATCCTGCCCGTCTTGCGGGCTGGCCGTGCGGGCGCGCCCGCACCGTTGTTCATTGACCGAACCAGGACCTCGCATGCCGCTCGACCGTTTCGCGCATGACCACCCGGGGCCGGCATACCCGTGATGGCGCTGTCCTTCGCAGCCGCGCGCCCGTCCCGCCGGGCGGTGCTGTGCCTGCTGATCCTCGCAGGTGCCGCCCAGGCCCGGCCCGACCTCCCGGCCACCCCTGAGCGCAAGCTCAAGGCGGCCTATATCTACCGTGTCGCCACGTTCGTCGCCTGGCCGGACGCCGCGTTCGCGCGCCCCGGTGCGCCGCTGCTGGTCGGCGTCGCCGGCGACGACGCGCTGGCCGCCGAAGCCGCGCGCTTCATGGACGGACGCCTCGTGCACGGCCGGCCGCTGGCGGTCGTGCGCATCGATCGCCTCGATCCGCACGCCATGCCGCACGTCCTGTTCGTGGCCGCCTCGCCCGCGCGCGGCCGCCTGCTGGATGCCGCGCACAGCCAGCCCGTGCTGACGGTCTGCGACGGCGCGCCCGGACACGGCTGCGTGGTCGGGCTGGTGGCGGACGGCACGCACCTGCGGCCGCGCATCGACCGGCTCGAAGCGATGGCCGGGCAGTTGCGCATCAGCGCGCGCCTGCTGGCGCTGGCGGCGTGGTGACAAGCATGATCCGCCCGCGCCGCTCGATCCGCGAAAAGCTCGTCACGATCGTGATGTCGACGACGCTCGCGGCACTGGCCGTCTCGGTGGGCACCGTCGTCGCCTACGACCTGCGCAGCTACAAGAGCGCGCTGCTGAACGACCTCGCGACGCAGGCGGAACTGGTGGGCCACATGACGTCGGCGGCGCTGGCCTTCGACGACGCGCGCCTGGCGCGCGAGAACCTGGCCCTGCTGCGCAGCCGGCCGTCGGTGCGCGCGGCCGCCATCTACGACGAGAAGGGCACGCTGTTCGCGACCTACGTCGCGCCCGGCGAGACCGGCGTGTTCCCCGTGCGTCCGGCGCAGGGCGGCCGGCTGGTGCATGCCGGCGGCAAGGAAACCTATGTCGGCAGCGGCGAGGATCTGGTGCTGTACAAGCCGATCAGCGAGAACGGCGACCTGCTCGGCACCGTCTACCTGCGCTCGCAGAACCAGATGATGGAGCGGATGCGCGACTACCTCGTGATCTGCGCCTGCGTCACGGTGCTGGCGCTGTTCATCGCGTGGCTGCTCGTGCGCCGCCTGGGCCACACGATCACGACGCCCATCGACGCCATCACGAACATCGCGCGCGAAGTCGTGGCGCGGCGCGACTATTCGCGGCGCGCGCCGCGCATCAGCGAGGACGAGGCGGCGGAACTCGTCGATTCCTTCAACGCCATGCTGACCGAGATCGAGCAGAGGACGCGCGCGCTGGAAGACTCGAACAGCGAGATCGTGCGCCTGAACGAACGGCTCGAAGCGCGCGTGCAGGAACGCACGGCCCAGCTGGAACTGGCCAATTCGGAACTGGAACTGGCGATCGAGGAAGCGCGCAATGCCAACCAGGCCAAGTCCGCGTTCCTGTCGTCGATGAGCCACGAGCTGCGCACGCCGCTCAACGCCATCCTCGGCTTCGCCCAGATCCTCGCGGCCGACAACATGCCGACGACGCTCGACCAGAAAAAGGAATTCGCCGGCCACATCCTCAAGTCGGGCCGCCACCTGCTCACCCTGATCAACGAGATCCTCGACCTGGCCAAGGTGGAGGCGGGGGCATTGAGCCTGTCGATGGAACCGGTGCTGCTGGCCGAGGTGCTGGAAGAATGCCAGGGCATGATCGCGCCGCTGGCGGCCGCGCGCGGGGTGCGGGTCCTGTTCCCCGCAGCGCCCGCGGTGCGCGTGCAGGCCGACCGCACCCGCCTGAAGCAGGTGCTCCTGAACCTGTTGTCGAATGCGGTCAAGTACAACCGCGAGGGCGGGGCGGTCGTCGTCGATTGCGCGCAGCCGGCGCCGCAGCGCCTGCGCCTGTCCGTGCAGGACACGGGCATGGGCCTGTCGCCCGAGCAGGTGGCCGGCCTGTTCCAGCCTTTCAATCGCCTCGGCCAGGAAACCGGCACGCAGGAAGGCACGGGCATCGGCCTGGTCGTGACGCGCCGTCTCGTCGAACTGATGGGCGGCGAGATCGGCGTCACCAGCAGCCCGGGCGTGGGCAGCGTGTTCTGGATCGAGCTGGCCTGCGCCGACGCGGCCGGGACCGCGCCCGACGCCGCGCCGGCCGCGCGCGCCGCGGCCGGCGCGGCGGACGGCGCTGCACCGGCGCGGGCGTCCACCGTCCTGTACATCGAAGACAATCCGGCCAACCTGAAACTGGTGCAGGAGATCGTGCGCTTCCGGTCCGACCTGCGCCTCGTGAGCGCGCCGGACGGCCACTTCGGCCTGTCGCTCGCGCGCAGCCAGCGGCCCGACATCATCCTGATGGACCTGAACCTGCCGGGCCTCTCCGGGTTCGAGGTCCTGGCGCAACTGCGCCGCGAACCCGAGACCGCGCGGATTCCCGTCATCGCGGTGTCCGCCAACGCCATGCGCGCCGACATCGAGCGCGCGCTGGCCGTCGGCTTCGCGCGCTACCTGACCAAGCCGATCGACATCGGCCAGTTCAACGAGGCCATCGACGGCGTGCTGGCGCAGCGCCCCGCCGAGCACAGACAGCCCGAGTGAGGACCACCCCATGATTTCGCCCAACGACATCCGCCACGCGCACATCCTCGTCGTCGACGACGAACCGGTGAACGTGCAGTTGCTCGAATTCCTGCTCAAGACGAGCGGTTACGAGAACGTCGCCAGCACCACCGATCCGCGCCAGGTCGCCGCGCTGCACCTGCAGCACCGCTACGACCTGATCATCCTCGACCTGCAGATGCCGCACATGGACGGCTTCCAGGTGATGGAGGCGCTGAAACCGATGGAGCGCGAATCCTGGCTGCCCGTGCTCGTGGTGACGGCGGAGCCGGACAAGAAGCTGGCCGCGCTGGAAGCAGGCGCGCGCGACTTCATCGGCAAGCCGTTCGACACGGTCGAGGTGCTGACGCGCATCCGCAACCTGCTCGAAGTGCGCCTGTTCCACCAGGAGTCGCGCGACTACGGCGCGCGCATGGAGCGCAAGGTGCGCGAACGGACGGCCGAACTGCAGCGCTTCCGCGGCGCGATGGATGCGACGACCGACGCCATCTTCCTCGTCGACGCGCGCACCATGGCGATGGTCGACGTCAGCGACGGCGCCTGCCGCATGCTGGGTTTCTCGCGCGAGGCGCTGCTGCGCATCGACCCGGTCGCGCTGGGCCTGGCCGAACGCGCGCAGCTCGAACGCTATGCCGACCCGGCATCCACGTCGCGCGAGCACGACATCGTCGAGACGGAACTGCTGCGCTCGGACGGGCAGGGCGCGGTGCCGGTCGAGATCAGCTGGCAGCTGCAGTCGTCGGACCACACCCGCATCCTGATCGCCGTCGCGCGCGACATCAGCGAGCGCCTGCAGGCCGCGCAGCGCCTCAAGCACATGTCGAACTACGACAGCCTGACCGGCCTGCCGAACCGCAGCCTGTTCTTCCACACGCTGCGCGACGCCATCGAACTCGCGCAGGACAAGAACTGGCGCATCGCCGTCCTGTTCATCACGCTCGACCGCTTCAAGATCGTCAACGACTCGCTCGGCCCCGCGCTGGGCGACGAACTGCTGCGCCAGTTCAGCACGCGGCTCGTGCGCTGCGTGCGCCTGCGCGACACGATCGGGCGCCTGGGCGGCGATGAATTCGCGCTGATCCTCACGATGACGCGCGAGCAGACCGAGGACGAAGCCGTGAGCGTGGCCAACGAGGTGCGCGAGGCGCTGCGCGCACCGTTCGACCTGAACGGCCAGCAGGCCGTGCTGACGGCCAGCATCGGCATCGCGATGTACCCGGACGATGCCACCGACCCCGGCACGCTGGTCAAGTACGCCGACGTGGCGATGGTGCGCGCCAAGGAGGCCGGCCGCGACGGCTACCGCTTCTTCACGGCCGGGATGAACGTGCAGGTGCTGGCGCGGCTGGACCTCGAGGTCGCGCTGCGCGGCGCCGTCGACGACAACCAGTTCGAGCTGCACTACCAGCCCAAGCTGGACCTGAACACGGGCCGCGTGAGCGGCGTGGAGGCGCTGCTGCGCTGGCGCCGTCCCGGCGTGGGCCTCGTGTACCCGGCCGAATTCGTCCCCATCCTGGAAGACACGGGCATGGTCGTGCGCGTGGGCGCGTGGATCCTCGGCGAGGCCTGCCGCCAGATCGCCGCGTGGAATGCGGAGGGCGTGCGCGACGTGCGCGTGGCCGTAAACGTGTCGAGCCGCCAGTTCGTCGAGGGCGACCTGGAAGGCGACATCCGCGCTGCGCTGGAACACCATCGCGTGGACCCGGGCCTGCTCGAACTGGAACTGACCGAGAGCGCGCTGATGTCGAACTTCGAACACACGGTGCAGGTGCTGGAGCGCCTGAAGCTGCTCGGCATCCGCGTCGCCATCGACGATTTCGGCACCGGCTATTCGAGCCTCGCGTACCTCAAGCGCTTCCCGATCGACAAGCTGAAGATCGACATCGCGTTCGTGCGCGACATCACGACGAACCCGGACGACGCCGCGATCGCGCTGGCCATCATCAGCATGGCGCACAGCCTGCACATGCAGGTGATCGCGGAAGGCGTGGAGTCGCGCGCCCAGATGGCGCTGCTGCGCCGCCACCGCTGCGACGAGATCCAGGGCTTCCATTTTTCGCGCGCGCTCGCCCCCGCCGAGCTGGCGCGGCTGGTCCTGGAAAACCGTTCCCAGCCCACGCGGCCGGCGGAGGACGACCGCAACGTCCAGACCCTGCTCGTCGTGGACGACGACGTCAACGTGCTGACCACGCTGCACCGCCTGTTCAGGCGCGACAACTACCGCGTGCTGACGGCCGCGTCGCCGGCCGAGGGCTTCGAGCTGCTGGCGCTGTACCGCGTGCAGGTGATCCTGTGCGACCAGCGCATGCCGGCGATGAACGGCACCGAATTCCTCAGCAAGGTCAAGGAGATGTATCCGGACACGATGCGCATCATCCTGTCCGGCTACACGGGCGTGGAGACGGTGCTCGATTCGATCAACCGGGGCGCGATCTACCGCTTCTATACGAAGCCGTGGAACGACACGGAATTGCGCGACAACGTGCGGCTCGCGTTTCGCCAGTACTGGCTCACGCACGGGCCGTACGATGATCGCAAGACGCCGCGCGGGGACGAAGAAGCGGCGTGAATACGCATGCTTTTGGTGGGCACGGGGTGCCCGCCCTACGGCAGCGTCGACGTCGTAGGGCGGGCTCCGAGAGCCCGCACAGAAGTTGGCCGTGGCCGAAATGGTCCGGGCCAGCCGGTCGTAGGGCGGGCTCCCAGAGCCCGCGCGGCAGTCAGCCCGGGCTGAAATGGTCCCAACCGGCCAGCTGCAGATCGAGCGCCGCGCCGTCGGCATCGACGAGCCGCAGGCCCGGTTCGGCCACGATCGTCCCGACCCGCGTGACAGCCGTCCCGCTGGCGACCCCGGCCGCGAGAATCGCGTCGCGTCGCTCCGCTGGCGCCGTGAAACACAGTTCGTAGTCATCGCCCCCAGCCGCGGCGAAGCGCCGGCGCAGCGCGCGCGGCTGGCGCATCAGCGCGGGGCCGGCCGGCAGCGCGTCGAGGTCCAGCACCGCGCCCACGCGCGAGGCGGCGAGGATGTGCTTCAAGTCGCCCACGAGGCCGTCCGAGATGTCGAGCGCGGCGTGCGCCAGGCCGCCTTCGGCCAGCAGGCGCCCGAGCGCCACGCGCGGCGTCGGCGCGTGCATGCGCTGCGCCGTGGCCGCGTGGTCGACGGCATCCAGCGCGACCTCGCTGTGGCGTGCCGCGAGCCACAGGCGTGCGTCGCCGAGCGTGCCCGAGATCCAGACGTCGTCGCCCGCGCGCGCGGCGTCGCGGCGCAGTGCCCGGCCGGGCTCCAGTTCGCCGAAGATCGTGATGCAGACGTTCAGCGGGCCTTTCGTCGTGTCGCCGCCCAGCAGCTCGCAGCCGTGGGCGTCGGCCAGCGCGAACAGGCCGCGTGAAAAGCCGTCGAGCCAGTCCGGCTCGGCCGCCGGCAGCGCCAGCGCGAGCGTGAAACCGAGCGGCCTGGCGCCCATCGCGGCCAGGTCGGACAGGTTCACGGCCAGGCATTTGTGGGCCAGCAGGAACGGGTCGGCGCCGGCAAAGAAATGGCGGTCCTCGACGAGCATGTCGGATGAGATGGCCAGCAGCTTGCCGGGCGTGGGCGCGAGCAGGGCGCAGTCGTCGCCGACGCCGAGGACGGTGTTCGGGCCGCAGGCGCGGTCGCGCTGGAAGTAGCGTTTGATGAGATCGAATTCGGAGAGCATCCCGCGATTCTAATCCGGGACACCCGTCAGGCGGCAACCGGCGCCATCGCCGCCGCGCGTGCAGTGCGGCGCCAGGTGCCGGGCCCGACCCCGTAATGGCGCTTGAACACGCGGTTGAACGCGGCTTCCGATTGATAGCCGACGGCCTGCGCGACGTCGCCCATGGCGCCTTCGCCCTGCAGCAGGACACGCGCGGCGTGCGCCATGCGCAGCCGGGTCAGCATGTCGGCCGGCGGCATGCCGCACAGGCGCGAGAACAGGCGGGCAAACGTCGCGCGCGACATGTGGCACGCCGCGGCCAGGTCTTCCACCTTCCACGCCCGCTCGGGCGATTCCAGCATCCGCTGCAGCGCATTGCCCAGGCGCCGGTCGGCCAGGACGGCGAACAGGCCGGGCGCGTCGTGGCGCGTGCCCGCCAGCCAGGCGCGCAGCAGCAGCGCGAACAGGGCGCCGGACAGCTGGGCGACGACGACGTCCGCACCCGGCCGCACGGACGCCGTCTCGTGCTGCAGCAGCCGGACCAGCGCGTGCAGGCCGGGAAAGTCGTCGGCGCGGCTGGCGCGTACGACCATCACGTCGGGCAGGGCGCGCACGAGGGCCGCGCGCGCGGCGCCTTCGAACACGAAGCTGCCGCACAGGATGGCGGTGCCGGGGCCGGGGCCGCCGTTGCCGTGGCGTTGCAGCGGGCCGTCCCCGGCGAGCGGCCGGACCGGGGCGGCGTCGGCGGCCGCGCCGGCGTGCAGGCGATGCGCGCTGCCGCCGGGGAAGACGACGACGTCGCCGGGGGCGAGGTCGAGGCTGTCGTGGCCGGGCACGTCGACGCGCGCGCCGCCTTCGACGACCACGTGGAATGGCGCCACGCCCGGCGTCGCGGCCGGTTCGTCCAGCACCCAGGGTGCGGCCAGCTCGCAGCGGATGTCGAGAGAGGTGCGGATCGTGTACAGGGAAAGCAGGCGGCTCAGGGTGTCCATATGCGTGTCCGGATGAGACGAATGGGCAAATTATCGCAGCATCCGGGCATTCATCGTGCCGATTTCGACGCGTAGACTTCTTTCCATGCCAAACGGCATTTCATCCACGAACGAGAAAGGAAGTATCATGAGCCGTCTTAACGCCCTGGGTTCCAACGCCACCGGCCGCGCCGCCGAGCTGTTCGCCGCCGTCAAGGCCAAGCTGGGCAAGGTCCCGAACGCCTACGATGCCATCGGCAGCAACAGCCCCGTGGCGCTGGAAGCCTTGCTGAACTTCGATGCGAAGCTGGCCGACACGAGCCTGTCGAAACGGGAAATCGAAGTGATCAAGCTGGCCGTGAGCGAAGTGAGCGCCTGCGATTACTGCCTGGCCGCGCACACGCTGGCCGGCAAGGCGGCCGGTCTGTCGGCGGATGCGATCCTTGCCGCCCGCCGCGGCACGCCGGGCGGCGACGCGAAACTGGATGCGCTCTCCACGTTCGTACGTGACGTGACGGGCAGCCGCGGCACCGTGCCGGCACCGGTGGTCGATGCGGTCAAGGCGGCCGGCTACACGGATGCGCAGGTGGTGGACACGATCTTCGCGATCTCCAGCATCACGTTCACGAACCTGGTCAACCGTATCAACGATACGGCGCTGGACTTCCCGAAAGCGCCCGCCTGACGCGGGCGACGGGGCGGGTTGCCATGCTACCCGCCCCTGGCTGCTGCTGTCGATACCAAGAAATACGTAGACGGGGGGCGGTGACACTCTGCTAAAATCGGAGACCCCCCGTCAGTTCAAAAAGGCAGCAGAGCATGGATTCGTCAATCGATAAAAAAGAAGAATTACGTCAACAACTGCGGGCTGCCGCGCTCGAGTACCACCAGTTTCCCACTCCCGGCAAGATCGCCGTCACCCCCACCAAGTCGGTCCTGAACCAGCGCGACCTGGCCCTGGCGTACTCGCCGGGCGTCGCCGCACCGTGCGAAGAAATCGTCAAGGACCCCGCAACCGCCTATAAATATACGGCGCGCGGCAACCTCGTCGCCGTGATCTCGAACGGTACCGCGGTGCTTGGCCTGGGCAATATCGGCCCGCTGGCCAGCAAGCCCGTCATGGAAGGCAAGGGCGTGCTGTTCAAGAAGTTCGCCGGCATCGACGTGTTCGACATCGAGATCAACGAAAACGATCCCGACAAGCTGATCGAAGTGATCGCGGCGTTGGAACCGACGTTCGGCGGCGTGAACCTCGAGGACATCAAGGCGCCCGAGTGCTTCTACATCGAGCGCAAGCTGCGCGAGCGCATGAAGATCCCCGTCTTCCACGACGACCAGCACGGCACCGCGATCATCGTGGGCGCCGCCATCCTGAACGGCCTGAAGGTCGTCGGCAAGGATCTCAAGAAGTGCAAGATGGTCGTGTCCGGCGCGGGCGCCGCGGCGCTGGCCTGCCTCGACCTGGCCGTCGACCTCGGCTTCCCGATCGAGAATATCTATGTGACCGACCTCGCCGGCGTCGTCTATAAAGGCCGCGCCGAGCTGATGGACCCGGACAAGGAACGCTTCGCCCAGGACACGCCGCACCGTTCGCTGGCCGAGGTCATCCCCGACGCCGACATCTTCCTGGGCCTGTCCGCCGGCGGCGTGCTCAAGCCGGAGATGGTCGCGACGATGGCGCCGAACCCGCTGATCCTGGCGCTCGCCAACCCGAACCCGGAAATCCTGCCGGAAGACGCGAAGGCCGTCCGCGGCGACGTGATCATCGCCACCGGCCGTTCGGACTACCCGAACCAGGTCAACAACGTGCTGTGCTTCCCGTACATGTTCCGCGGCGCGCTGGACTGCGGCGCGACGACGATCACGCGCGAGATGGAAATCGCGGTCGTGCACGCCATCGCCGACCTCGCTCACGCCGAACAGTCGGACATCGTGGCATCGGCCTACGGCATCTCGAACCTGTCGTTCGGTCCGGAATACCTGATCCCGATGCCGTTCGATCCGCGTTTGCTGACGCACATCGCGCCGGCCGTGGCCAAGGCCGCGATGGAAGGCGGCGTCGCCACCCGTCCGATCGCCGACCTGGCCGCCTACGCCGAGAGCCTGCAGCAATTCGTGTACCGCAGCGGCAGCTTCATGAAGCCCCTGTTCCAGATCGCCAAGAGCGCGCCGGCCGAGCGCAAGCGCATCGTCTTCGCCGAGGGCGAGGAAGAGCGCGTGCTGCGCGCCGTGCAGGCCGTCGTCGACGAGAAGCTGGCGCGTCCGATCCTCGTCGGCCGTCCGGCCGTGCTGGAAAAGCGTATCGAGAAATTCGGCCTGCGCCTGAAGCAGGGCGAGCACTTCGACGTCATCAACCCGGACTTCGACGAGCGCTACCGCGACTACTGGCAGACTTACCACCAGATGGTGATGCGCAAGGGCGTCACGGAAGACCTCGCCCGCCTGGCGATGCGCCGCCGGCACACGCTGATCGGCGCGATGATGATCCACAAGGGCGACGCCGACGGCATGATCTGCGGCACCTACGGCACGACCGAAGTCCACCTGCAATACATCGACCAGGTGCTGGGCAAGCGTGCCGGCAGCAATGTGTATGCGGCGCTGAACTTCATCATCACCCAGGAACGCCAGATCGCGATGGTCGACACCCACGTGAACGAGAACCCGAGCGCGGAAGAACTGGCCGAGATCACGATCATGGCGTCCGAGGAACTGGAGCGCCTGGGCGTCACGCCGCGCGTGGCGCTGCTGTCGCATTCCAACTTCGGCACCTCGAACAGCGCGTCGGCGAAAAAGATGCGCGCCGCGCTGGCGCTGGTGCAGCAGAAGGCCCCGGACCTGGAAGTCGACGGCGAGATGCACGGCGATACGGCGCTCGACTCGAAGCTGCGCGCCAAGATCATGCCGCAATCGACGCTCAAGGGCGACGCCAACCTGCTCGTCATGCCGAACATCGAAGCCGCGAACATCGCCTATAACGTGCTCAAGACGGCGGCCGGCAGCGGCGTCGCCGTGGGCCCGGTGCTGCTGGGCTGCGCGCGTCCGGTGCACATCCTGACCCCGTCGGCCACCGTGCGCCGCATCGTCAACATGACGGCATTGTGTGTCGTCGACGCGGTGTCGGAGCGCTGACACAGCCTGGTGTTGTAGATTCGCCACCGGCGATAAAATCTGACAAAAGGGCCGTTCGCGGCCCTTTTGTCATTCAAATGTAGAAGTTCCCGACAATTCGTGAATATGTAATAAAGCTTGAGGGACTCGTAACAATGCGTAATCAGGCGACGTCCTGATAAGGTTTCAGGCGATAATAGACGAGTACATATTGTATATTTTGCACGATTTCTCTTGCGTAATGATACAAGCACCACTCTGATACAATGTGAGGTTGTCGGAAATTTACCGGTCCGCGCCATTTGCGGCTGACATCCCGCATGCCGTCCCGCCGCGGCTGCCGCGGCGGCCGTCACGGACCACCACTGGATCACCAAGAACATGCAAACAATAAAAAAGGCCCTGATCACCGGTATTACCGGGCAGGATGGCGCCTATCTGGCGCAACTACTCCTGGAAAAGGGTTACCACGTGACCGGCACCTTCCGCCGGTCCAGCTCGGTTAATTTCTGGCGCATCGCCGAGCTCGGTATCGAACAGCATCCCAACCTGTCCCTCGTCGAATACGACCTCACCGATCTCTCCTCGAGCATCCGCCTGATCGAGTCCTCCCGTCCCGACGAGGTGTACAACCTGGCCGCGCAAAGCTTCGTCGGCGTCTCGTTCGAGCAGCCCGTGACCACCGCGTCGATCACCGGCATCGGCGCCGTCAATCTGCTCGAAGCGATCCGCATCGTGCATCCCGGGGCGCGCTTCTACCAGGCGTCGACCTCCGAGATGTTCGGCAAGGTGCAGGCCGTGCCCCAGGTCGAGTCGACCCCGTTCTATCCGCGCAGCCCGTATGGGGTCGCCAAGCTGTATGCCCACTGGATGACCGTGAACTACCGCGAGTCCTACGGCATCTTCGGCAGTTCCGGCATCCTGTTCAACCACGAATCGCCGCTGCGTGGCCGCGAGTTTGTCACCCGCAAGATCACGGATTCCGTCGCCAAGATCGTCCTGAACAAGCTCGACGTACTGGAGCTGGGCAACCTGGACGCCAAGCGCGACTGGGGCTATGCGCGCGAATACGTGGAAGGCATGTGGCGCATCCTGCAGGCCGACGAGCCGGACACCTTCGTGCTGGCCACCAACCGCACCGAAACCGTGCGCGACTTCGTCACCATGGCGTTCCGCGGCGCCAATCTGGACGTCGAGTGGAAAGGTGAGGGCGAGCAGGAAACGGGTCATTGCGCCCGTACCGGCAAACTGCTCGTGCGCGTGTCGCCCAAGTTCTACCGTCCGGCCGAGGTCGACCTGCTGATCGGCGACCCGTCCAAGGCGCAGCGCGAACTGGGCTGGAAGGCCGAGACGTCGCTCGAACAGCTGTGCCAGATGATGGTCGACGCCGACCTGCGTCGCAACGAAACCGGATTCTCGTTCTGACATGAACCGCATGGTCACGGAAGATATCGTCCGTATGGTGGGACCGCTGAGCGAACCGCGCGAAGGCGAGGGTAAGTGCGCCCTGATCACCGGCCTGCGCGGTTTTACCGGCTGCTATATGGCGCGCGAGCTGACCGCGGCGGGCTATCACGTCTACGGCACGGTACTGCCGGGCGACGCGACCGGACCGGATATCTTTACCGTCGACCTGACCGACCGCGCCGCGGTGGCCGCCATGATCGAGCAGGTACGGCCGGACGTGGTCGTCCACCTGGCCGCCATCGCGTTCGTGGCCCACAACGACGCCGAACAAATGTACCGCGTCAACGTGGTCGGCGCCCGCAACCTGTTGGAAGCGCTGGCGAACGGCTCGCACAAACCGTCCAGCGTGCTGCTCGCCTCGTCGGCCAACGTCTACGGCAATACCTGCGTCTCCGTGATCGACGAATTCGTGACGCCCGCACCGGCGAACGATTACGCCGTCAGCAAGCTCGCGATGGAATACATGGCGCGCCTGTGGATGGACAAGCTGCCCATCGTGATCGCGCGTCCGTTCAACTACACGGGCGTAGGCCAGGCCGAGAATTTCCTGCTGCCCAAGATCGTGTCGCACTTCCGCAAGGGCGCGCCCCGCATCGAATTGGGTAATCTGGCGATCGCGCGCGACTTTTCCGACGTACGCATGGTCGCGAAAAGTTACCGTCGCCTGCTCGCGGCGGCGCCGGCCGGGGAAGTCTTCAACGTCTGTTCCGGCTGTTCGCATTCGCTCGAAAGCTTGATCGACATGATGAGCGACATCGCCGGCTACCGCATCGAAGTGCACGTCAACACGGCCTTCGTGCGTGACAACGAGGTGCTCACGCTGTCCGGCAGCAACGCCAAGCTGGCCGGTGCGATCGGCGCCATCGAGCCTACGCCGCTGGTCGAGACGCTGCGCTGGATGTACCGCGCGTGAGCACGGTGCCGACTGCCCTGGATACGACCATGATCGAACTGGGCCTCCCCAAACGACGACCGGACGGTGCGACCGGTCTCCAGGACCGCATCCGGACCGTGCCGGGCGCCGCCACCGCGGCGAACGACGCGGCGGCGCAGCCCGACCTGCGCATCGGCATCGGCACGACCATGATCGAGCCGGCCTTCACGGGCGGGCACCTGGACGGCATCGGCGTGTATACGCAGGCGTTGCTGCGCCACCTGCCGCGCGCCGGCTGCGCGATGGCGCCGTATTCCTGGCCGCGCCTGCGCAGTGCCGGCCCCGTCACGGCCGGCGAGGCGCTGCCCCATACGTTCGAGCGCGCATCCTTCGTCGACCTGGTGACGCCCGGTGCGCACCGGGTGCACATGCCGGTCGACGTGTTCCACGTGACGGACTACCGCGTCGTGCGCATGGATTGCCCGGTGGTGGCGAGCCTGCACGATGCGCTGCCGGTCAAGCATCCCGAATGGTGCAACCCGCGCATGCGCGGTGTGAAGAACTGGCTGCAGCGCAAGGCCGCGCAAAAGGCCGACCACGTGATCGCGCTGTCGCACTTCGCCATCGACGAACTGGTCGACTGCTTCGGCATCGACGAGCGCCGCATCACCGTCGTGCCGTGCGGCGTGGACGACGAATGGCTGAACCCGCCGCCGGCGCATGCCGTGGCGACGACGTTGCGAGTCAACGGCTTGCGGCCCGGGTACTTCCTGTTCGTGGGCACGCTGCAGCCGCGCAAGAACGTCGAACGCCTGCTGGACGCCTATCTGTCGCTGCCGGCCGCCGTGCGCGCGGAGCGCCAGCTCGTCATCGTCGGCAGTGCCGGCGCGCGCTCGGAAGACGTGCTGCGCCGCATCGCCGCCGCCGTGCAGGACGGCGCCAGCGTCGTGTGGCTGAACCACCTCACCGACAACACCGAGCTGCGCCACGTGTACGCGGGCGCGGGTGTGTTCGTGTTCGCCTCGCTGTACGAGGGCTTCGGCATCCCGGTGGTGGAAGCGTTCGCGTCCGGCGTGCCGGTCATCGCGTCGAACACGACGTCGCTGCCCGAAGTGACGGCCGGCGCGGCACTGGAGGTCGATCCGCTCGACACGGGCGCGATCGCCGACGCCATGCTCACGCTGGCGCGCGAATCCGCCGTGCGGTCGCGCTGCATCACGGCCGGACGGGCACGCGCCGTCCAGCTGACCTGGGACGCGACGGCGCGCCTGACGGCCGCCGTCTACCGCTCCCTCCTCTGACGAACCGACCGTATACATGTCCAAGCCCATGCGCGTCCTCCACTTCTACAAGACCTATTACCCGGATTCGGTAGGCGGGGTCGAACAGGTCATCCGTCAGATGTGCGTGGGAACAGGGCGTTTGGGCATCACGAATCATGTGCTGTCGCTGTCGCGCGACCGTCGCCTGGAACCCTTCGACTACGAAGGCCATACGGTGCACCGCGTGCCGCTGAATTTCGAAGTGGCGTCGAATGCGGTGTCGGTGCAGGCGATCGGCAAGCTGGCGCGCATGGCGGCCGAGGCCGACGTCGTGCATTACCACTTCCCGTGGCCGTTCATGGATGTGGCGCACTTTTTGGCGCGTATCGACAAGCCGACCGTCGTGACTTACCACTCCGACATCGTGCGCCAGAAAGCGCTGCTGAAGCTGTACCAGCCGCTGAAGCACCGTTTCCTGAAAAGTGTCGACACGATCGTCGCCACGTCGCCGAACTATCTCGCCTCGTCGGCCGTGCTCGACGGCTACCGCGACAAGACGCGCGTGATCACCTTCGGCCTTGACAAGACCAGCTATCCGGAACCGGACCAGGCGCACCTGGACCACTGGCGCGCGCGGGTCGGTCCGAAATTCTTCCTGTTCGTCGGCGTGCTGCGCTACTACAAGGGCCTGCACATCCTGCTCGACGCCGTGGCCGGCACCGACTATCCGGTCGTGATCGTCGGCGCGGGGCCGATCGAGGCGGAACTCAAGGCGCACGCCGCACGCCTGGGCCTCACGCGCGTGCAGTTCGTGGGCGCCGTGGACGACGTCGACAAGGCCGCGCTGCTCAAGCTGTGCTACGCGGTCGCGTTCCCGTCGCACCTGCGTTCGGAAGCTTTTGGTATTTCGCTGCTGGAAGGCGCGATGTACGGCAAGCCGATGATCTCCAGCGAGATCGGCACGGGCACCACCTACATCAACGTGCACGGCGAGACGGGCCTGGTCGTGCCGCCGTCCGACCACGACGCCTTGCGCGCGGCCATGCAAAGGCTGTGGAACGATCCGCAGATGGCGCGCGAGATGGGGCAGCGGGCCGAGGCGCGGTACTGGCAGCTGTTCACGTCGGCGCAGATGGCCGACAACTATGCGCGCCTGTATCAGGAACTGGTGGCGCGCAAGGCGGAAGTGCGGCTCGCGGCGGCGCCGCGGCTCGGGTAACGTCAACACGTCGCCCACGTCCGCGTGGGCACAGGGTGCCCACCCTACGATTGACGCGGCCGTCGGGCGGGCATCCCCGTATCCGTCACCGCACGCGAATAATCAAGGCCGTAGGGTGGACACCCCGTGCCCGCCATCGCATGCGAACAAATCAAGCCGCCACGGGTATCGGCGCCGGCGCCGGCGCCGCATCTTCCTCCGCCCAGCGGGTACGGATCGCGCGGATGGCCGGCATCTGCGCGAGGAACAGGTCGACCAGCACCGGATCGAAATGCCGGCCCTTCTGCTTGACGAGGAAGTCGAGCGCTTCTTCTTCGGTCCACGCTTTCTTGTATGGCCGGATCGACGTCAGTGCGTCGAACACGTCGGCGATGGCGCAGATGCGGCCTTCGAGCGGGATCGCGGCGCCGGCCAGGCCGTTCGGGTAGCCGGTGCCGTCCCACTTCTCGTGGTGGGTGAGGGCGATGTTGCGCGCCAGCGCCAGCACGCCGTGCTCGTGCCCGCCGATGATCTCGGCGCCGATCTGCGCATGCCCCTGCATGATCTTCCATTCGTCCGGATCGAGCGGTCCGGGTTTCAGCAGCACGCGGTCGGGGATGCCGATCTTGCCGACGTCGTGCATGGGCGCGGCGTGCAGCAGGTCGTCGGCTTCCGCTTCCGTCATGCCGGCGGCCAGGCCGAGGATGCGCGCGAAATGGCTCATGCGGATGACGTGCAGGCCGGTCTCGTTGTCCTTGTATTCGGCGGCCAGGCCGAGGCGCTGGACGATTTCCAGGCGCGACGCGCGCAGTTCTTCCATGCGCACGAGCGACAGGTGGGTGCGCACGCGCGCGCGCACGATCGGCGGGCTGACGGGCTTGGTGATGTAATCGACGGCGCCCGCCTCGAAGCCTTCCAGCTCGTCGTCCGTGTCGTTCAGCGCGGTGACGAAAATGACCGGGACGGCGGCCAGCGCCGGGTCGGCCTTGAGGGCGGCGCATACTTCATAACCGCTCATGCCCGGCATCATCACGTCGAGCAGGATCAGGTCGGGCAGCTCCTCGCGCGCCAGGTCGAGCGCGCGCGGGCCATCCTTGGCGAAGCGCAGGCGGTAGTGGTCTTGCAGGATCTGGCGCAGCAGTTGCAGGTTGCTGGCTTCGTCGTCGACCGCAAGGATCAGCGGCTGGTTGACGGTGGTCATTCGATAATCTCCTGGGCCGGTTCGTCGATGGCGGCCAGCATGGCGTCAAGTTGTTGCAGGGCGAGGTCGAACTCGAAATCGGAAATGGCGGCGTGCACCTGGGCCACGCGCGCGGCCAGCGGATGCCCGCTGGTGGCGGCGGCCAGGCCGGCCAGCGCGGCGTCGTCCAGGCCGCCGCGCTTGAGCGCGTCGCGCAGGACGTTGCCGGCGCGGCGCGCGCGGTCCATGTCGGCCACGGGACGCGCGGCCTGGTGTTTCGCCGTCGCGGACGACGCGCCGGCGGGCACGGGCTGCGCCGCGCGGATCGCCTCCAGCGCTCCCTCGAGCAGGCTGCCGAGGCCGTCCAGCGACGCCTCCAGCGCAGTCTCGGCGCCGGGATACAGCTTGCCGCTGTCGCTGTCGACCAGGCCTTCCAGGTTGGCCAGCGCGTCGGCCAGCAGTTCCAGGCCGAGGTTGGCGGCGATGCCGCGGACCTTGTGCGCGTGCATGCGCAGTGCGCGGTAGTCGGCGGCCGTGGCCTGGGCCGCGAGCGCGGCGCCCAGCCCGGCATGCTGGGTGGCGAAGTGGGCCAGCGCTTCGACGTAGGCGTCTTCCTTGCCGCTCCAGCGGCGCAGGCCGGCGTGGCGGTTGTGCGTCTGGCGTTCCTGCGCCGGCAGGTCTTCCGCCTGCTGGCCCGGGCCGAGGCCCAGCACGCGCGCGATTTCATGCGACAGCGCGAACCAGTCGACGGGCTTGCTGGCGAAGCCGTCCATGCCGGCCTCGGCGCTGGCGCGGCGATGCTCGGCCAGCACGCTGGCGGTCATGGCGATGATCGGCACGCGTGGCCGCCCGGCTTCTTCGGCCTGCTGGCGGATCAGGCGCGTGGCGGCGAGGCCGTCGATGGTCGGCATCTGGAAATCCATCAGGATCACGTCGAAGCGCTCACGGGCCGCCATGTCGACGACGGCGGCGCCGTCACTGACGGCCGTCATCGTGTGGCCGCGGCGCGCCAGCAGCAGTTGCAGCAGTTCCTGGTTCTGCGGCACGTCGTCGGCCAGCAGCACGCGCAGCGGCGGCAGGGCGGCGGCCGTGCGCACGCGCGGCTGCTGCGGGGCGAAGCGCGCCAGCATCAGCGGCAGCACCACGTGGAACGTCGTGCCCAGGCCCAACTCGCTTTCGGCCCAGATTCGCCCGCCCATCAGCTCGACCAGCTGCTTGCTGATCGTGGTGCCGAGGCCCGTGCCGCCGAAGCGGCGCGTCATCGAGGCGTCCGCCTGGGTGAACGGCTCGAAGATGGCGGCGAGGCGCGCCGGCGGGATGCCGATGCCGGTGTCGCTCACCATGAAGTGCAGCTGTTCGTCCTTGAACTCGGCGCGCAGCGTGACGCTGCCTTTTTCCGTGAACTTGATCGCGTTGTCGAGCAGGTTGGTGAGCACCTGGCGCACGCGCAGCTCGTCGCCGCGCAGGCAGGTCGGCAGCGCCGGATCGTAGTGGATGTCGACGTGCAGGCCCTTGGCGCGCGCGTTCGCCGCCAGCGTCGACGACAGTTCGTCGATCAGCGACAGCAGGTTGTAGTCGTTCTGCTCCAGCTCCACCGCGCCTTTTTCCAGCTTGGCCGTGTCGAGGATCTCGTTGAGCAGGCGCAGCAGGGCGCGGCCCGAGCTGCGGATCGTGTCCAGGTGGCGGCGCTGGTCGGTGTTCAGTTCGCCGTCCAGCAGCACGTCGGTGAAGCCGAGGATGGAATTCATCGGCGTGCGGATCTCGTGGCTCATGTTGGCGACGAAGCTGGCGCGCGCCGCGGCGGCCTGTTCGGCGTTTTCCTTGGCGTCGCGCAGCGCATCTTCCATCTGGCGCCGTTCCGTGATGTCGAGGATGACGCCGTCCAGCCAGCACAGCTCGCCTTCATCGTTGCGCACGCCGGTGCCGTTCTCCCACATCCAGCGGCTGCTGCCGTCCGCGTGCAGCAGGCGGTATTCGACGAGATAGGGACGGTCCTCGCGCAGCGCGGTGGCGATCGTCTCGGACACGCGCACGCGGTCGGCCGCGTGGATCAGCGGCGCGAAGGTGCGGCGCGGCGTCGCGCCCAGGAAGTCGCGGCCGGGATAGCCGGTGACGCGCTCGACGGCGTCGCTGATGAACAGCATCGGCGCCTCGCCCTCGATCAGGCTGCTGCGGTAGGAAATGCCGGGGATGTTGCCGATCAGCGAGCGGAACTGCTGCTCGCTGGCGCGCAACGCCTGCTCCATCTTGCGCCGGTCGCTGATGTCGGTGATGAAGCAGACGAACAGGTCCTGCTGGTCCAGGCGCGCATGGCCGAGGGCGCGCCGGATCGGCACGATGCTGCCGTCCTTGCGGCGGCCGGTCACGTCGGCGCCGCGCGCGCTGGCGCTGATTTTTCCCGTCTGCAGCGAGTGCAGCAGGCCGACCTCCTCGGACGCGGCCTCGTTGCCGATCACGAGGCGGATGTTCTGGCCGACGATTTCCTCGCGGCTCCAGCCGAAGATGTGTTCGGCCGAGGCGTTGAATTCGCGGATGGTGCCCTGGCGGTCGACCGTGATCACGCCGTCGACAGTGGTGGTGAGCAGGGCGCGCATCCATGCTTCGCTGCGCGACAGTTCGCGGAACACCTGGCGGTAGCGCAGCAGGGCATTGGCGGCCAGCACGAAAACGGTGAAGGCGACGACGATCAGCGTGATCGCCAGCGCCAGGAAGGTGTCGTTGCTGGCCTTGTGCGGCGCCAGCGTCGACACGTGGCCGATGAAGCGCGCCGCCGCCATGCCGGTGTAGTGCATGCCCGCGATGGCACAGCCCATCACGACGGCGGCGAGCAGCAGGCGGTATTGTTCGCTCAGCCGGTGCGACAGGCTGGACAGGCCGAAGCGCACCCACAGCGCCAGCGTGGCCAGCACCACCGCGACGACGATCGACATCCCGAACATGAACGGGTCGTAGCGCAGTTCCAGGCCCATGCGCATGCCGGCCATGCCCGCGTAGTGCATGACGCCGATACCGGCGCCGACCAGCACGCCGCCGGCCAGCAGGCCCCAGCCGCTCAGGCGCTTGCGCGCGATGACCGCCAGCGCCACGAACGAGGCGCCGATGCTCGGCAGGCTGGACAGGATGGTGGCGGTCGGGTCGTAGTCGACGTCCGTGCACAGGTCGAAGGCCAGCATGCCGATGAAGTGCATCGCCCACACGCCGGCGCCGAGCGCCAGGCTGCCGGTGCAGAGGACGACCCAGCGCTGCGCGCGGTTGGTGGCGGCCTGACCCGCGATCTGCAGGCCCATCCAGGAGGCGAAGATCGCGACGAGCACGGACAAGGCGACCAGCTTGGGCGTGTACATGCCGTAGCTGAGCAGCGACGGATCGGAAGGGAGCGTGAACACGGACAACATGGCGTGTGATTTTTCGAGAGAATGACGAATTTGGTTATTGCTCGTCAGTATGGCATTTTCAGAACTGAAAGTCTTTCCGGTCAGCATCAAATGCCGGATGAACACGAAAGTTGTCGCATGGACGCCACCGGAAGACGGACAATGTTGCTGAGTTGTCACGCGTTGCCGCATTTGCGATGTTGCTGCTATGCTAGTTAAGACGGGTCGTCCGCCGGGGACGTCCGCATGGGGTGCACGTATGAAAACGACAGTTCTTGCCGCACTGCTGGCACTTGCCTGCACATTGGCGCGGGCGGCGCCGGCACCGCGGCTGTACCTGACCACCGAGACCTCGGCACCGTACAGCATGCGCGACGGCGACCGCGTGACCGGGATCGGTACCGACATGGTGCGCGAGATCATGGCCCGCTCCGGCATCGGCTATTCGATCGACCTGCTGCCATGGAAGCGCGCCTACACGGCCGCGCTGGAACGCGGCGACGCCTGCGTCTATTCGACCACCCGCACGCCCGAGCGCGAGCCGCATTTCAAATGGGTCGGACCGATCGGCGAGGCCGAGTGGGTCATGATGGGACGCGCCGACCGCCACTTCGACCTGCACAGCCTGGACGACGCGCGCGCCTACCGCGTCGGCACCTACAACGGCGACGCGCGCGACCAGTTCCTGCGCGCGCACGGTTTCAACGTCGACCCCGCGCCCATCGATTCGATCAATCCCCGCAAACTCATGATGGGCCGGATCGACCTGTGGGCCGCCAGCATCCGGCGCGACAGCCTGACGGTGGACCGCATGGGGTATGCCGGCAAGGTGGTGCCGGTATTCGTGTTCAACCGCATCCGCGTCTATTTGGCGTGCAACCGCGCCGTGCCCGATGCCCTCGTGGCGCGCATGAACGGGGCGCTGGAGGCCATGGAGCACGATGGGACGACGCGGGCGATCGTGCACAAGTACGACGACTGGGGACTGCCGGCGCGTTGAGGCCGTCGCGGCAGCGGTGATGTACGCGGTGCTTATGCGTCCGGTCGTTGCCTGCGGTAGATGAGGAGTTGGCGCTCGGACGGATTGGTCTTGCCTTCGAGGGGCACGATGGCCACCCTGACAAAGTTGCCGCTGTGTTCGAGCAGTGACTCCAGATTCTGGATACTGGGCAGATCGGTCAGATAGCCGCTCTGGAATACGACCGTTTCGATGTGCTGCTTGTCCAGCAAGGACAAGATCTGTTGCTGCTTCAAATTACGTTCGTGCACGCCCAGCTCTCGCAAAATATTGATTTCCACGAGCAGTTTGTCGGCGCGCCGCACGCCGATGTCGCGGCGCGCGTTCTGCGTGCGCAGGTCGTAGATGAAATTGCCGTCGCGATGGGCCGATATCAGGACATTCGACGAAGGCGGCGCGATCGCCGTCACGACCGCGGCCGCCCGTTCGAAGCCCCGCACATAGGGTACGCCGGGCTGCATCTGTAACTGCACGACGAGCCAGAGCGCCAGCAATGGCAGGATGATGCGTCCCGCCATCACCTGAATTTGTGCGATCGCGCATACGGCGAGCATGAACAGGAACACCACGCCGGGCAAATTAAAGCGCGGATCCTTGTTGGACACGACCGTGAAAAACAGCCACGCGCACACGCCGCACACGGCCGTGACCCTGATTTCGAGGCTGGCGTTGCCGCGTACGCCGAGCCAGACAGCCGCAACCAGACCGATCACCAGGACTGCGAGCGCCGGGTAGCCAATTTGCGTGGGCAATTGCTGCGCGTACCAGGTCCAGTTGTCGATGGTCCATAACTTCGGCATGCCAGGCATGGCCATGGTCAATGCTTGATTAACGCGCGCGAAATAGATCGCCAACGCTACTGCCGGCAGCGCGATCAACCCCGAGAGCAGCGTGGCGAGGACGCGGCGCCCGATCGGCGGGCGGTGCGGATAATCGCGGACGAAGACGAAATACAGCCAGACCGGCGCCATGAACACGCCCTGCACCCGGGTGAGTACGCCCAGGCCCATGGCCGTTGCCGCGATGAACAGCCAACCCTGTTTTCCGGTTTCCAGATGCCGTAGCAGCGCATAAGCCGTGAAGACAAAGATGGCCAGCGCCGGCACGTCCAGCTGGACCTGGCGTGACCACAGCGCGATCGGCGCCAGGGCCATCACGCATACGGCCGCGGAGGCGGCGCTCACGTCATTCATGATGCGGCGGCACAGCAGCAGGACGACCACGCCCAGCCCCAAGGTGTACAGCACGACCGCGGCCTGCGACACCGCGTGGCTGGCGCCGAACACCAGGAGCAGCGGCACCGACGATATGTAGAAGAAGGGCGGATAGAAGCCGATATTGATACCCGGGTACTTCTCGTAATACGCAGAGGCGAACTGGATCGGATGCCGCAGTCCGCCTTCCATCAGGAAGTCCCGCAGGAACACGCCGTTCATCGCGTGGCGCGACGAGTCATACCACCAGAAATCGCCGTTGGTCGGGGCGCTGACGAAGTAATAGAAGACCAGCGCAACGATCGGCAACAGTGCCAGCATCGTGCCCAAGTAGGCGCGCTTCATTCCACGCCCCATTCCTGCGCCACACGGGAAGCCTGGGCCGGCTCCTGGCGGAACGTCGTTCCGCACAGGCGTTCGACGTGGAAGCGTGGGCGTCGTTTCGAGGCTTCGTACACCTTGGCCAGGTATTCGCCGATGACGCCGAGGCTGAGCAATTGCACGCCGCCGAGGAAATAAGTCGGAATGACCACCGACGCCCAGCCGGGCAGGGCCTGATCGGTAAATATGCGGATGAACAGCGCCCATGCCGCCAATCCGAGGCTGCCCAGCGACACGATGAAGCCGACGCCCGTGATCATTCGCAGCGGATACGCGGTGAACGACGTGATGCCCTGCCAGGCGAGCCCGAGCATCTTCTTGAGGGGGTATTTCGATTCGCCGGCAAAGCGCTCCGCACGTTCGAACTCGACGACGGCCGATTTGAACCCGAGCTGCAGCACGAGCGCGCGCAGGAAAAGATGGGTTTCTTCGTATTCGCGCAGGGTTTCAATGGCGCGCCGGCTCATCAGGCGATAATCCGCATGGTTGTAGATGATCTGCACGCCGAGGAAGCCCAGCAGCTTGTAGTAGCTTTCCGCGGTGAAGCGTTTGAAGAAGGTATCCTTCGTACGCGCCCGGCGCACGCCAAATACGATCTCGTTCCCTTCGCGATAGGCCTGCACCATGCGCGGAATGGCGTCGAGGTCGTCCTGCAGGTCCGCATCGAGACTGATCAGGACATCGCCCGGCGCGGTCATCAATCCGCATAGCAGGGCGTTCTGGTGCCCGCGGTTGCGGCTGAGCTTGATTCCGGAGACGAGCGTGTGCTGGTGCGCGAATTCGCGGATCATGTCCCAGGTGCCGTCGCGGCTGCCGTCGTCGACGTAATAAATGGCGCTACCGGGGGCAAAGTCCCCCCGGTCGATGGCATCGCCGACCAGCTTGAGCAGGCGACTCGTCGTTTCCGGCAAGACCTCGTATTCGTTATAGCAGGGGAGCACAAGGCTGACGACAGGTGCGGGCCTCAGCCTCTTTTCGCTTTGAACGTCCACAAGGCGTTGATGATGTAGTTCCATGATAAAACGCAGAGAGTGGCCATGATCTGGCCGATGAAGACGCGAATGTCCAGGGACAGCAGCAGGGCCAGCATATAGCGGTTCAACAGCAGGCCGCTGGCCGCCACGATGGCGAAGCGGGGAGCCGTACGGAGTACGGATTGTTTGGACTTGAACGTGAAGCGGGCATTCAGCGCGAAATTGAACACCGCGCTGACGAGGAAACCGATAGTCGAGGCACTTACCGGGCGTGCGTCCAACGTATAGATCAATGCAAACATCAGCGCATAATGCAGCGCTGTTGCAAAGCCGCCGACACAAACGAATGTGATGACCTGCCTGAGCACATCCAGCCTGCTCGCACGTCCGCTAACACTGCCCACACTCATGTTAAATTTGGTATCGGTTACTCGATTAACGATGGTAGCACGACAAGAGTTTATGTTGAAGAAATTTGTTCTATAACAACACTAAGATTGGCGAACGGGCAATAAATACCTGCTCTCCTAGAGTGGACGCGGGTTTTGTCGCAGGGCTTACAACTTGGTGCTCTGGCGGGAATCGATGAGTTCGCCGGAAGCCGCGTGGCTGCTGGGTTTTCTTGGCGGGCTCAGCTGTGACATGGATACACGCGTGGATACAAACCCGGTTAGGGTATGGGTGCGGTTTTCGAATGCGGAATCTCGCTAACCACTTAGACCCTTGTCGACGATGTTAGTTCACTGTCGTTTCCACGTGAGAGATGGTCAGGAGACGACGAGGTACGCGGCGGGCTGCGCTTTGCGCATGTCGGCCGGGCCGATCCGCTCACGCACCACTGCCGACGCCATCGGTGCCATTCAGCGTGGATTCGCAGACGCATCCGCCGCTCGTCTTCATGCCATGCACGACGCGCGGTCGCCCGTTGGAGAGGATGTGGCGCATGTCGCCCTCGGCGATCACGCAGCGTTTGCGGCAGGAGACGCGCGCACCTTGAAATGCGTAAGCGCGCCCGTGGCTGACGCAGGTGGCGTCGCCTTCGAGTACGGTGCCGCCGCACTCGGTCTTGTCGCCGACGCGTACGAAGCCGGCGTTCGTCATGGGATCCTACCGACGGCGGAATGACGTCGACTGGAGCGCATCGCTATCTCGCTCGCCATCAGTCTTCCTTGGCCTTGCATTGCGAGACCGGATATTTTTTCTTGCTGATCTTGGCCTTCTCGGGTTCGCCGGACACCATGTTTTCCTCGATCAGGCAGTATTTGCCGTCCGCATATTTGTAGACGTTCATGCCCTTGTAATTGGAGCCGCCGCTGTACTCCTCGTAGATCTCATCGGTGCTATACCGCGTGTGCGTGACGTTTATGTCGCGCAGTGACGCCGGCGCGTCCACATAGCGGTGTTGTGCCGGGTCGTACAGCCAGTAGAGCTGTTCGCCATTCTCGACCGGTACCGCGAGATCGGGATAACCATCGAAATTCAGGTCGCGGTTGTCGTAGTGGAGATTCGAGAGCGATGTGAAAATGTTGGCGTCGGCCGGGAGCGATTGCGTCAGCTTCTGGTCGCGATAGATGTCGATCCCCGTCAACTTCGTGTCGCCGTCCGTGCTCGCGACACGGGCCACGATCCTGATGTCGTCTGGCGCCCCGACGGCGGTTGCCGTGAATTCCAGGTTCTTGCCGTCCGGCGAACGCCACGTCCCCGAAAAGACGTTGCCGGCGATTTTGCCGTCGAACTGGCCGGTCACCTTATCCTTAAACTTTTCGACCAGCGTGATGCCGCCCGTGGCATTCGCCGTGCCGCTCAGGTCGATCCAACGGGGCGCGTCGTGCGCACCCTGCTTCACGTAGGCGTAGGCGCCCTCAACGGTCGTTCCCTCCTGTGACAGCACCATCAGGATGCGCTTGTTGGACAGGGTCCCCTCGTAGCGCGTTGCCGGCTTGCGCACGGCGCTCAGTGTCACGCTCTCCATTTTCGACGATGGGGTTGCCGCGTAGGCGGGCAGTATGCTCAAGCAGGCACTGGCCACCGCCAGAGATGCAAACAGTTTTTTCACGTTGTTCATTTCGTTTTCACTTAAAAGCGGGATAGGCGACGTCGAACGCCTCCCGACGTTCCTTCAGGCCGTTGTTGCCGCCGTTGACCCGCTGGGTGACTTTTGCGACGACCTGGTGCGTGGCGCCTTTGTCGGCCACTCCGTAGACTTTGTATTTCATCCAGAACCAGATCGTCGATCGGATCGAGTAAGGATACTGGACAATCAGTTCGGGATCGTCGATGCAGTTCGGCACCGGCTCGGACCAGTATTGCGAATATTTCGCGCGGCAGAGGTAAAGCGTGCCGAAAGCGCTGCGTGCGACGAAGCAGAGCCTTAGTGGTTCATCATAAAGAAGCGATGCGTACAAATTTCGTCGCGACGAAATCTGGGTTTTCGTCATGACCGGGCTGCAGCTTCAGGTTCGCTGTCGTTCGAAGTGAGGGGGCGGCCGACATCGCGGTGGCCTGGACCACAAATTTCGTCATGACGAAATCCGGCGTTCGGGCGGACTATTGCTGCGTGAATGGCGTAGCGTCTGCAGGCACGGCACTCTGATCGATGGGGTCGGTTGCAGTCTTGCCGGCCTCGCTCACCGTGGAACCGAGAATCATGGTCCGGATGGCGCCGACCTTTGGCTTGTTACGAGCCTGGAAGCGGACAGTCCGTATGCCCGCCTGTTCGAGTCGCGCATCCCGCAGTTCATCCTTTGCGCGCGAATGCGTTTTGTCGTCCAGTTCGACGACCGCGACGACCTCGCAACGTCGGGTGCAGATAACGTAATCGACGCGTTGCTGGGCGATCTTCAATCGGTCGCCATGGGCTGTTCTCTTGTCGCTACTGGCCGTGTCGAGCAGGGCCGACATCGCGACCTGCGGAAAAATGTAGTGGTCAGGAAGTGCCACGACGAGCCGGCCGAAGAACTCTTCCTCATTATCGGTCATGAACTTGCGGCGTAGGTACGCACCCGCCCGGCCCTTTCCCTTCGACGTCTTCAACTGCACTGCGGCAAGGCCCGCTAGCAGGATGGCAAGGACGGCAAAGACGAAGATGATTTTCATGTGTGAGGATGTGATCCCGAGGGCCGAGGGCGAAACGATCGCGCCAAAGAAGACCTTCAAGGACTACGAACCAAACTTCATTCACATCGACATCAAGTATCTGCCGCAGATGCCGGACGAGACCTCACGCCGCTATCTGTTCGTCGCCATCGACCGCGCGACGCGCTGGGTCTTCATGCACATCTACGGCGACATGACCGAGACCAGCAGCGTCGATTTCCTGCGTCGACTCAAGCTGGCTTCGCCCATCAAGATCAGCAAGATCCTCACCGACAACGGCTCGCAATTTACCGACCGCTTCACTACCAAAGACAAGAAACCCAGCGGCAAGCACGCCTTCGACGTGGCTTGCGCGGCGCTTCCTGCCGAGCATCGCCTGGCACCGCCGCGCCACCCGCAAACCAACGGCATGGTCGAGCGCTTCAATGGTCGTATCAATGAGCTACTGCAGCAAACCCGTTTCGATAGCCGGGCCGACCTGCAAGCCACTTTGCAGAACTATCTAAAGCTGTACAACCACCATATCCCGCAACGCGCCATCGGCAGCAAAACGCCCATCCTCGCGCTTAAGGAGTGGCAGCAGAAGCGACCTGAATTATTCGTCAAACGCGTTTATGATCAAACGGGACTGGACA